>DAIDJU010000097.1 GCA_027451225.1 Acidocella sp.
GGCACACCGCCCTCCGCCTGGCGCAAAATCGCAAGGATCTGCGCTTCGCTGTATTTCGACTGTTTCATCCAAATCTCCTCAAGCAATCTGCCGAGAAAATTCTACTTATCAATCCCCTTAATTTCAGGGGGGATTACCGACAGACCTTACTTCAAATCGAGGGCATTTTAGGGGGCAGGGTCACCTGACCCTGCCCCCAACTCCACTCCACGCACTTCGTGCGCAGATGACACGGATTTTGGCGCGGATCCCGGTCAAATAGCACTGGTTTCACCACGCTTTACACGGCGTCCGAAAGCACCGTATCTCTCCCCCAGGAGCCGGTTCTGTGCTGAAGCTGCATTACGAGTTCAATCTTGATCGTCTGGTGGCCGCCGAGGGCCAGATTCTTGGCGCGGTTGGCTACCACGCTCAGCGCCCCCAGGGTCTGCCTCCGACCTGCCCGTTTATCACAGTACCTCTATCCCCCGTGTCACCGGATGCCGGGGCACTAGAGGTCTGGAGCACCGATGCACCGGTCACCTATCTCCAGCACGGGCAGGTTTCGGGGGCTTATAGCGAGGATATCGCCTTCGGTGCGCTGGTGCTTGAAGAAGACGCGAGCGCGCCGTTAGAGGACGCCACAGAACGCGCCTATCGGCATGTTTTTGATTTCCTGGATCGGACAGGCTTCAAGGAGCCTATCCGGTTTTGGAATTATCTGACCGCGATCACCGCAGCGGAACGCGGCGAGGAGCGCTACCGTCGCTTCAACACCGGCCGTCATCGCACCTTCATGGCCCGGCTGAACCAGCCCGTTCCTCCTGCTGCGAGCTGCCTGGGTGGTGGGGATGGCGCGTCGGTGATTTATTTCCTGGCGGCGCGCGAGGCGGCGCGGGCCATTGAAAATCCGCGCCAGATCAGCGCCTATGCCTACCCGCCGCTCTACGGCCCCACCAGCCCGAGTTTCTCACGCGCCTCCGTTCACGGTCAAAACCTGTTTATCTCCGGCACGGCCAGCATCGTTGGGCATGAGACGCGCCATTATGGCGACATGCCCGCACAGCTGGCGGAGACAATGGAGAATCTGCGCGTATTGGCCGAGGCGGCGGGGCATCTGGGCCAGCCCGGCAACTGGGCGGTGAAGACCTATCTGCGAGATCCCGCCTATCGCGAGGACGTGGAGCTGGCGGTACGCAAACTCTTCGGCGCGCATAGCCAAATTCTGCACCTGCGCGCCGATATCTGCCGGACAGACCTGCTGCTCGAAATCGAGGCCTGCCGCTTGTCGTGAGGTCAGGCGTCGATCTGGGGTGGGACGTCGAGCCCCAGGCGCGGCAGCAGCCAGCGTAGCGCCGGGCCGGCCATGAGCGTGGTCACCACCGCCATGATCACCAGCATGGTGAATACCTTCTGGGGCAGAAAACCGGTTTCCAGCCCGATATTCAGCACGATCAGCTCCATCAGCGCCCGCATGTTCATCAGCACGCCCAGCAGCATGGAGGCATGTGCGCCATAGCCGCCGGCGCGGCTGACCAGCGCCACGGGGATGATCTTGCCGCCCACCGAGGCGGCGAGAAATGCCAAGAGCCAAAGCCAGTCGCTGCCCGAGGTGAGGCCGAGCAGATTGGTGTGCAGCCCGGAGAAGGTGAAGAACACCGGCAGCAGGCAAATCAGCACGAAGCTGCCGACCTGCCTGCGCCACGCGGCGGCGAAGGCGTGGTCGTGATGCACCAGCAGCCCGGCGACGAAGCCGCCGAAAATCCCGAAGATGCCGAGCTTGAACGTGCAGATGCCAAGCGCGAAAACGCTGACCAGCATGATCGCCATCAGCGTGGGCGGCACTTCGTTATGCTTCACGGGAAAGCGCCGCAGCAGCCAATTGGCGCCGGGGCGTAGTACAAACACGCAGAGCAGCACAAAGACAAATACGCCAGCGAGTTGCAGCGCCATATGCGTGGGCGAGAAGCTGGCCGTTGCCACGGCCGATACGAAAGCAAGCATAAGCCAGCCTGCGACATCGTTGAGTGCCGCCGCCGAGATCGCCAAAACCCCAAGCTCATGCTTGCTCAGACCGAATTCGGTGAGGATGCGCCCGAGGATCGGCACGGCGGTGATGGCCATCGCCACGCCGCAGAACAGGGAATACACATTCACGGGAATTGATGTGGCGAATATGGGGGCGGAAAGATGCCCCAGCCACAATCCCAGCCCAAACGGCACGCCGACGGAAACCGCCGCCAATGGCAGCAATGTTTTGCTCGCCCGCGCCTCGCGCAGATGCCCGAATTCGAAGCTCATGCCGATCTGGAACATCAGCAGGATCAGCCCGATCTGCGAGAGGACGCTGATGGCGGGCGAGGGCGCGGCGCCGAAAATGGCGGCGGAAAGCCCAGGGCAGAAATGCCCGAACAACGATGGCCCGAGCAGCAGCCCGGCGACGATCTCTCCCACCACGCCCGGCTGGCCGAAGCGGCGGAACACGTGGTTCATCAGCCGCGCCGCGCCGATCATGATGATCAGCTGTATGAGGACGGCGACCAGCATCATTTCGGTACGCTGGGGCGATGTAATCAGGGGCGCGGTCATGGCGTTAATCCGTGTCTTTTGGCTTCTGGCCGCTATAATGATGGAACAAATCGAAATCGCTGAAGCGGCTGACATTGATGAAGCCGCTTTCGCGCATCACGCTCAGCACGGTGTCCGGCGGAATGTAGCGGAGGATCGTTTTCCAGTGGTAACGCATCAGCGTGCTGGAGCGCCGGTCGCGCGTCATCAGCAGCGAGAGCACGGGCAGCACCGCGCCGATGAAAAATGCCGCAAAGGCGCGGCTGAATTTGTTGCGCGGCGCGCTGATCTCCAGCAGCTCGATCCGCCCGCCCGGCCGCAATACGCGCAGCGCCTCGCGGAACGCGGCCTTGAGGTCCGCGACATGGCGCAGCGCATAGCCCATCGTCACGTAATCTGCGCTGGCGCTGGCCAAGGGCAGGGCTTCCGCCGTGGCCTGAATGAGCGGGATGCCGAGCTTGCGCTGCGCGATGGCCAGCATCTCCTCGCTGACATCCACGCCGATGACCGCGTCATTGCCCGCCAAGCGCAAAGCCTCGCGCGCCAGCGCTCCGGTGCCCACGGCTACATCCACCACCCGCACACCCGCCCGCACCCCCGCCCGGCGCAGCCGCGTGCGCCGGTACCACGCGCCGGAGCCCAGCGAGAACAGGCTGTTCACCCCATCGTAATACCGCGCCGTGCGGTTGAAGAGCGCGCGGACATTGCGCAGGCGTTGCGCCGGATCGGCGTAATATCCATCGACAAGCATCTGTGATCGCACGGTATCCTGGCGATCCTCTACGTTGGACATGACGGCGGACCTGTGGCTTATTGTGGCTCATCCTTCTTCGGGGGATACGGCGTCCGGGTCAATGCTCCGTACCCGCCAGGAGGGCAGGCCAAGGAGTCTCCGACGCGTTATGGAACAGCAACACCCCGCAACAACATCCACGCCGCGGGAGTGCGACGTGCTGGTCATCGGTGGCGGCCCGGCGGGCTCCACCACCGCCGCCTTGCTGGCGCAGCGCGGCCTGCGGGTGACGCTGCTGGAAAAAGACCATCATCCGCGCTTCCATATCGGCGAGTCATTGCTGCCGCATAACCTGCCGTTGCTGGACCGTCTCGGCGTGCGCGACCAGATCGAAACGACGGGGATGCACAAACACGGCATCGAGTTCGTTTCGCCCTTCCACGGCAAGAGCGTGCGTTACGATTTCGCCCGCGCCTGGGACAAGCGCTTCCCTTACGCCTTCCAGGTCCGCCGCTCGGAATTCGACCATATCCTGCTCAAGAACGCCGCCGCCAAGGGGGCGGAGGTGATCGAGGGGTGCCGGGTCGCGTCCGTCGACTTTCCAGCCGGCGCGTCCCCCCGCGCCATCGCCCGCGACGAGAGCGGGGCGGAGCAGGAATGGCGCGCGAAATTCGTCGTCGACGCCACGGGGCGCGACACGCTGCTCGCCTCCCAGCTCGGCACCAAAACGCGCAACCCCCGCAATAACAGCGCCGCCATTTTCGGCCACTTCACGGGCGCGCGCCGCCTGCCCGGCAAGGACGAGGGCAATATCAGCATCGTCTGGTTCGACCATGGCTGGTTCTGGTTCATCCCCCTGGCGGATGGCGCGACCAGCGTCGGCGCGGTCTGCTCGCCTGAGTTCCTGAAGACCCGCAAGACCGACCTGGCCAGCTTCTTCCACAGCACCATCGCCATGAGCCCCGAGATCGCCGACCGTCTGAAAGACGCCACGCTGGAGGGCGAGGTGACGGCGACAGGTAATTATTCCTATCTCACCACCACAAGCAGCGGGCCGAACTTCCTGCTGGTGGGCGATGCCTGTTCCTTCATCGACCCGGTATTCTCCTCCGGCGTGTATCTCGCCATGCTCAGCGCCTTCGCGGCGGCCGATGCGGTGGAGGCCTGCCTGCGCACCCCCGCCCAAGCCGCCCGCGCGCTCAAGCGTTATGACGCTGCCGTGCGTGGCGCGGTGGAGTCCTTCACCTGGTTCATCTACCGCATCCGCCAGCCGGCCATGCGCAACCTGTTCATGTCGCCGCGCAACACCTGGCGGGTGGAAGAGGCCGTGCTCTCCCTGCTCGCGGGCGGCATCTTCGAGGGCTGGCGCGTGAAGCTGCGGTTGTATTTCTTCCGCGGGCTGTATTACGCCACCAAGCTCGGCCATCTGCGCTTCCGCGTCACCGGCCAGCCGCGCAGCGCCATGTAAGGCGGCTCCCGTGCCGCACCGGGCGCTCGTCCTCATCCCCAGCTACAACACCGGGTCCAAGCTGCGCGAGACCGTGACCGGCGCGCTGCGCTACTGGCCGGATGTGTGGGTGGTCATCGACGGCAGCACCGATGGCAGCGACGCCCTGCCCGCGTTGCCGGGGCTGCGGGTCGTCCGCCGGGCGCATAACGGCGGCAAGGGGGCGGCGGTGCTGGATGGGCTGCGCCCCGCCGCCGCCGAGGGCTTCACCCATGTGCTGGTGATGGACGCCGACGGCCAGCACCCCGAGGCCGAAATCCCCGCCTTCATGGCCGAGTCCGCCCAGCACCCCGAGGCGATGATCCTCGGCCTGCCGCGCTTCGACGCCTCGGCCCCACGCATCCGCGTGCTGGGGCGGCGGCTCTCCAACGTGCTGGCCCGGTGGGAGACGGGCACCGAGATCGGCGACGCCCTGTTCGGCTTCCGCGTCTATCCGCTGGCCCCGCTACTCACCGTCCTGCAAGCCAGCCGCCACATGCGGGGCTATGATTTCGACACCGAGGCGCTCGTGCGGCTATGCTGGCGCGGCGTGCCCGTGCGCAACCGCGAGGCCCCGGTGCGCTATTTCCGGCCCGAGGAGGGCGGCGTCTCGCATTTCCGCTATGGGCGGGACAATCTGCGCCTCGCCGCCATGCACCTGCGGCTGCTGTTCAGGCCATGCCGCCATTGATGTTGATGAGCTGCCCCGTGATATAGCCCGCCCGCTCCGAGGCCAGGAAGCCGACGAGATCGGCCACCTCCTCCGGCGTTCCGGCGCGTTTCACCGGCACCATGCGCT
>DAIDJU010000098.1 GCA_027451225.1 Acidocella sp.
ATCGGACTGTCTTGCCGACATCGCCGGGCAGGAGGGCGGGTAGCCCGATGCCCGGACAATTCACGAAGCGTCACGAGCAATGCGGATGGGCCGGACCCGGCAGCGGGGCGGCCCATTTTGCGTGGGGGGGTGTTCTGCGAGTGCCGAAGGAATGTGCGCAACCCCGCTGGGAATTGATGCCACGGGCCATTTGTCGCCCGTGCCGGTGACACGGCGCCCTCGCACTTCCGATTCGGAAGATAGCGCCTGGGCAGGGCGGAACGATAGGCTGCGCTGTTCGGCAGCTTGATGGGCTCGTGCCCCGGTTGGCGGAAACTCTTTGGTGATGGAGGAGAAAGCGATGCCCAAGCGTGATTTTACCATGCCTGTGGCTGAGCTGGCGCAAATGCTGGCCCGGCAGGCTGAGGCAGTGTGCCGGCATTATCTGTCGGCTGGCCGGCGCCAGGGCCACTATTGGCTGGTGGGAGATGTTCATAACACGCCGGGGCGGTCCTTATTTGTGCGGCTCAGTGGCGGCGGCACGGGCAAGGGGGCCGCCGGGCGTTGGCAGGACGCCGCCGAGGGCACGCATGGCGATTTGCTGGATTTGATCCGGGAAAACTGCGGCCTGACGGATTTCCGCGACGTAGCCGAGGAGGCGCGGCGGTTTCTCGGGCTGGCTGGCAGCGACAGCGCTCCAGCCGCTGTCAGCATTGATCCCGCACCAAATAATACAGACGATACTGATGCTATGGCAGCACAGGTTCAACGCTCTGCCCGGCGGCTGTTCGCCAAGGCTCAATCGCTGCCTGGAACGCTTGGCGAAGCCTATTTGCGTCGTCGCGGCATTACCTCGGTGACGCTTTCCGATATCAGCTCAGGTGCGCTGCGCTTTCACCCACGCTGCTTCTATCATGCGACACCTGACGCGATGCCGGAAGCCTGGCCCGCGTTGATTGCGGCGGTGACCGATCTTGATGGCATGATCACCGGTGTGCACCGCACCTGGCTCGATCCTGGCGGCTTTGATCGCATTCGGCTGGGCAAGGCACCGCTTGAGACACCACGGCGTGCAATGGGCCATCTGCTCGGCCATGCCGTCCGGTTCGGTCTGGCGAATGGTCTTGATGTGCTCGTCGCCGGGGAGGGCATCGAGACCATGCTGTCGCTGCGCTGCGTGTTGCCTGCGATGCCGATGGCAGCATCACTCTCGGCGGGGCATTTGGCCGCCCTGCGGCTGCCTGCTGGATTGCGGCGGCTCTACATTGCCCGCGATGCTGATTCAGCCGGTGATCGCGCCGTGGCAAGCCTGACCGAACGCGCAATTGCCGCCGGGATCGAGGCGCTGGTCCTTTCGCCCCGCCTGGGCGATTTCAACGATGACCTCCGCGAACTTGGCATTGCCGAATTGCGGGCACATCTGCGGGTGCAACTGGCGCCGGAAGATGCACACCGCTTCATGGCGTGAGGCTGAGATTTTACGCAGCGGATTGGCGAGTGACGGCCCGCCAACGCCGGGATCATCGCGCCCGCCGGGTAGTGTATTCCCCCAATTTGCCGGGCGGCCGCGCCGCCGCCCACGGCTGGGATCGCCATGGAAGGCCGCGATGGGCGCGGGCTTCCGGCAAACAGGAGCATCCCATGACCCGCGACGATAACGATACCGGCTATGAGCCACCGCACGCCGCTTCACCCACCGCGCATATTCTTAACGAACTGCAGCTCTTTGGCTACCACCCCGGCCAGGACGAGCCCGACCCAAGGCCCTTGCCCGAAGCACCGCTGATCGCCGGGGCGGTTGCGGATATTTTTGATGCCTTTGCCGCCACTTTGAGTGACACCCGCCTGGAGCCTGATCTCGAGGAACTGCTCTGGGCGACGGTTAATCTTTTCCACCGCGCCGCCGGGCGGATCGAACGGCAGCTCGACGATAACGAGCAGGCCCAGAAACGCAGCCAGAAGGAACAGGACGGCTCCGAGATCCGCTCGGTCGAACTGGAACGGCTGACGGCCGAGGGGCAGACATTGCTGGAACGCCGGGACTGCCTGGAATTCTTCCGCGACCAGGCCGCAGAGCAATTTGAGCGCCACACACGTTCAGCCTGGCGTCCACGCTCAGGCTCGATGGTCAACCACCGGGCGCTGACCGCTTCCCTCATCGATAGCCGCGACTTCATTGTCGCCAAGCGCCAGGCACAGATTGCGCCTCTGCTGCCCTCCGGCCCGAAAATCGTCTTTACCGGCGGGATGGAGTGCAACGACCACATGCTGATCTGGGACAAGCTCGACAAAGTGCACGCCAAGCACCCGGACATGGTGCTGCTGCATGGCGGCAGTCCGAAGGGGGCCGAGCGGATCGCCGCCGCCTGGGCGGATGCGCGCAAGGTGACGCAGATTGCTTACCGCCCCGACTGGGCCCGGCACGCCAAGGCCGCCCCGTTCAGGCGCAATGACGCCATGTTGGAGGCGTTGCCAATCGGC
>DAIDJU010000099.1 GCA_027451225.1 Acidocella sp.
CTTGAACACCGTGGTGGCGAGCGCGCCGGTCACGATGGTCAGCATCATGATATTGGAGCCGAACCAGATGGTGAACAGGTCACGGAAGGTGCCGTGGCGCTGGTCATGCGGGATCTGGTAGATGGTATGCTGTTCGACAGCACCCGGTTTTTCGGTAGCCATGGCCGAACTCCTTTCTAGGGGTTAACGCGTCAGGATCGAAGACAAATCGAAGGGCAGCAGCTCGGCGACTTCGCGCCTGAACGGCACGCCCGCCGGGTCGGGGTTGGTGCCCAGCTCCTCGGCATAGCGCCGCCCGCTCCACACGGCGGCGGCGATGGTGCCGGGGGCGAGCGCATCGCCGATCACGGTCACGGCGTGCAGCCCGGCTGCCCCCCATTCGCCCTGGCGGGCACGCAAGGATTGGGCCAGCTCATGGCGCGGCAGGCGGGCGGTGACGGGCACCACCGCCGAGGCGGCGATCTCCTCGGTGCGGCCGGTATAGGCACAGGCCAGCGTGGCCACGCCGTTCTGCACGCCGGTCAGGATGGCGCTGGGCCTGATCTTCACGCCAAGCTCGATCAGCCGCGCCTGGATCTTGTGCTGCTCCATGGTGTTGAAGCTCCAGGAAGAGACCGTGGCGGCGGGGGTGACGAGGGTAACGGTATAACCCTCCTTCACCAGCAGCTCGGCCAGCACGCCGCCCATGTAGTAATGGTCGTCGTCGAACAGCAGTACCTCGCGCGCGGCGGGGCGGGCTCCGGCCATCAAATCGTCCGGGTTCAGCGCTTCGGCGCCATCCAGCACCAGGGGCTTGAGGACGGCGCGGCCCACGCCGTCCCGCCGCCAAGCGGAGCCGGTGGCCAGCACCACATGGTCGAAGCCGAAGCCCAGAATGTCCTCATCGGTAAGGGCGCTGTCGTAATAGATCTCGACATTGCTCATATTGGCGAGCTGCCCGGCGCGGTAATCCGCCACGCGGCCCCAGGCCGAGAGGCCCGGCAGGCGGCGTTCATTCACCAAGCGCCCGCCAAGCTGCGTGCCACGCTCGGCCAGCGCCACATCGTGCCCGCGCTTGCCCAGCATCATCGCCGCCTCCAGCCCGGCCGGGCCAGCGCCAACGACGAGCACGCGCCCCTCATCCTGCTTCGGGCGGATATATTCGGGGTGCCAGCCGCGCCGCCATTCCTCGCCCATCGAGGGGTTTTGCGTGCAGCGCGAGATGGAGGAGGTATGATCCCCCGCCACGCACATATTGCAGCCGATGCACTCGCGGATATCCTCAAGCCGCCCCTCGCGGATCTTCTCGGGGATGAACGGATCGGCGATCGAGGGCCGGGCCGCGCCGATGAAATCCAGCACGCCCTGCTTGATCATCCGCACCATCGTATCGGGCGAGGTGAAGCGCCCCACGCCCACCACGGGCTTGCTCGTCACCTTCTTCACGCCGAGCACGAAGGGCTCCTGATACGCTTCGTCAGCAAAGCGCGAGGTCTGGCTGTCATTGTCCCAGGAGGAGAGGGTGAGATCCCAAAGATCCGGCACCTCGCCCAGATGCGCGATAATGTCCCGCGCCTCCGAGGCGTGCAGCCCTTCCTCACCGATCATTTCATCAACGGAAATACGGCAGGCCACGCCCATCGTGTCGCCCACGGCGTCCTTCACGTCC
This sequence comes from Acidocella sp., assembly GCA_027451225.1. Lineage (GTDB taxonomy): Bacteria > Pseudomonadota > Alphaproteobacteria > Acetobacterales > Acetobacteraceae > Acidocella. The sequence goes on from DAIDJU010000099.1 coordinate 1,649, forward strand.
TCGATCAGCTCTTTCAGCAGACGCGCGCGGTTCTCCATCGAGCCGCCATATTCATCCGTGCGGTTGTTGAAGCGGCGCGAGAGGAAGAACATCGGCCCGCCGAACAGCTTGCCCGCGTACACATACACAATGTCGTACCCCGCGCGCTTGGAGCGCAGGGCCGCCTCGCGGTGCCATTTACGCAGGTTGCGGATGTCCTCCTTATCCATCGCGCGCGCCTGCACGGGGTCGTTGAACACCGAGAACACCGGCAAATCCACCGGCCCCATCGGGATCTCGCGCGAATACAAATTGGGTGCGTTCATGCCGTTATGGCAAAGCTGCAAGCCCGCCAGCGCGCCGTGCTCGTGCACCGAGTCCGCGATGCGCGCGAGCATCGGCACGTCCTGGTCCGACCAGATGCGCAGTTCGATGAACGGGCAAATCTCCGCCGTGGGGTGGATTTCCGCCTGCTCGGTGCACACCACGCCCCAGCCGCCCTGGGCCTTCACGGCGCGCATGGTCGCCACGGCCGAGGGGTCGCGGTAGCCCATACCGTTGCAATGCGGCACTTGGAAGAAGCGGTTCTTGGCCGTGACCGGGCCGATCTTCACGGAGTCGAACAGGATATCGTAGCGCGGGTCACGCGGCATAACGGCAACACTCCAGGATACTCGTGGTTATGCTTTGGCTAACACGAAGCTCTTGAACCGTTGCGTTGAATTTATTGAAGCAACGGGAACCATGTTCCTCGGCAGATGGATAATTTTTCGGCAATTTCAGGAAAAGCCTGAGTTGAATATGCGCAAATTTAAACGTGGCCGGGCAGCTTTTCCGGTGCGCTGGGGCAGGATAGGGTAGGGCAATGTCCAACACCGTGCAGACCCTGGCCACGCTGGCCGCCTTCCCCACCATCAGCGCTGCTCCCAACGAGGATCTCATCCGCTACGCGGCGGAGCGCATCACCGTGGCGGGCGGGCGGATTCACATGCTTGCAGGCGCAGTGCCGGGGAAATTCAATCTTCTGGCCAGCTTTGGGCCGGAGACCGGGGCAGGGTTGGTGCTCTCTGGCCATTCGGACGTGGTGCCCGTTACCGGGCAGGACTGGCATTCCGATCCCTTCACCCTCACCGAGCGCGACGGCAAACTCTTTGCCCGCGGCTCCAGCGACATGAAAGGCTTCCTCGCCGCCATGCTCACCGCCGCTGAGCGCGCGGATAAGCGCAAACTTACCCGCCCGTTGCATCTGGCGTTTTCGTATGACGAGGAAATCGGTTGTGTCGGCGTGCGAGATCTGCTGACACGCTTGCAGGCCGAGGGCTTCAAGGCCCAGGGCTGCGTCATTGGCGAGCCGACGGAGCTGCGCGTCATTACCGGGCATAAGGGCAAGATTGCCGGCTGCATCTGCTGCCGTGGCAAGGCGGCGCATTCGGCTAACCCGGCGCTGGGGTGCAACGCCATCGAACTGGCAGGCGGCATGTTGGCGGAAATGTCGGCGCTGCAACAAGAGCTGGCGCGCGCGCGGCGGGATGACGCCTATCCCTTCCCCCACACCTCGCTGCATGCGGGCAAGATCGCGGGAGGCGTGGCGCTGAACATCGTGCCCGATGCCTGCGACATCGAGTTCGAGATCCGCTACCTCGCGGGCGAGGATACCGGGGCGCTGCTGGAGCGCCTGCGCACGGCGGGGAGCCGGTTGGCCGCCCCCTCCAATGGCGGCAGTGTGGAGGTGCGGGTGACGAACGAATATCCCGGCGTGGAAACGCCCGTGGACGCGCCCATCACCCAACAGGCTCTGGCGGCGGCGGATGCGATGGAAACCGGCAAGATCGGCTTCGGCACCGAGGCCGGGCTGTTTGCCCAGGCTTTGGGGATGCAGACGGTGATTTGCGGCCCTGGCAGCATAGACCGCGCGCACAAAGCCGATGAATACGTCACCCGCGACGAACTGGCCGCCTGCGACGCATTCCTAGACAAGATGATTGCCACGCTCGGAGAATAGGCCCGTTCGCTCATCATATTGCACTGCCGGACCTTGGCCTCCAGCTGACGGGACCAATACAAGGGCGGCAGGCAGTGGCGCGATAGCAAAACGGTGTTCAGACAAACCCGGTCACCTCTATCAGGCGGCCAAGCGCCTAAACCGGACAGCAAAAGCCTGCTGAAAAACGCCGTTCAGCAGGCCACTGCCACAGACATATGAGAAATATGATTATTGGAAAGATCTTTTGGTATCTCCAATGATGCCAAAACTCCACCTTGCGCTTCGGTCAGGTCAAATTTTGCACCGTGTAGCCTTGCTACCGCCATCACCAAGCTCAATCCAAGCCCGTATCCCTCCTGATCCTCCACCGAATTTCCACGACAGAAGCGGATCTGTAAATCACGCAGACTCATCCCCGATAGAGTTGCGGGTGAATTATACACGGTTAGGCTTATTCTTCGGTCTCCTGAGGCAACGCTGATTTTAATGCTGCCTGAATCGGGGGTATACTTAATGGCATTATCGATAATATTGCCGATGGCATCTATTATTAGATCTTTGTCGCACTGTATGAGGCAGGCTTCGGAAGGAAAATGAGTTGAAATAGAAATATTTTTTTCTTCCGCCAGCGGTCGATAGAAATCCAATACGTTTTCAATTGTTTCATTTATATCGGCTGTCTGAAAATGACTATACTGACGACGGCTGTCGATTTCAGAAAGCCGTAGAAGGGATGTGACGATCCTCAGCATCTGATCGATATCATCTTGCAGCCGAATGCACACGTCTTCGGTGGATAATGTTTTGTCAGGATGTGCTATCCAGCTTGCAAGCTGCATTTTTGTTCTTGTCAGCGGAGATCTTAAGTCGTGTGCAATATTATTGCCAGCATGCTGGAGCTCCTCCATGAGGCGGACAAGCTCGTCAAGCATCTCATTCAAATCTTCAGATAGCATGTTAAGCGTGCTATCTCCAGTATCGACGGGCAGGCGTTCGTCAATTTTTCCCATCTTGATTTTGTGAATAGTATCCGAGATTATGCTTACCTGCTTCGTGAATTTTAAGGACAGCAATATCCCAACAACAGCTGAAGCCAAGAAGCTTGGAAAAATGACAAAAAATAAAGTGCCGCGCAATTCGTTAACGACATCGCTCAAAACAGGTGAGACGCGTGCAACAACAATGATGCTGTTGTCCGATCTGCGAACAGCCGCCGCATGCAACTTAATGCTGTCGGTTAAAGATGAGTCGAATGTAACTACATAAACTTTATTCGATACGGGCAATCCCTTCGGAAAAGATCCGATATTTCCCTCGATCTTTTCGCCCGTGGCGGAAAACAATCCAACGAGCATAGTTTGATTGTTGTTGTGCTCTTCCAAAATGATCTCTTGCTTCAATTCAGCTTCTGGCATGGACGCCATCTGCTGCGCCGTTTTTAAGATGGCTGGATCCCAGTGATTGACGAGAACAAAAGGGACCTGCACATAAATGATTAAAAACATCACCACGCAAACGACCAGAAGAAATAGGCCGTGGGCAAACGTCAAACGGAAGAGTGGGTTATTCATCGACATTGTCTTCCTGTAGAATAAACCCTCGAGACCGGATGGTTTTTATCGAAACCCCCAGTTCTTGCCCTTCGAGTTTCTTGCGCAAATTGCTGATATGCACATCGACGAGATTTTCGTGAGGGGCGTGACGATAATTCCATACATCCTGTAGAAGCATTCTCTTGGTTACAATTTGTCCTTTATTTTCGGCCAAATACTCGAGCATTCTGAACTCTCTTGGAGTCAACGAAATTAATGCGCCTTTACAAAAAGCCGCTTGTTGACGCAGATCTAACGTCATATTTCCAGCGGTCAGCCGCAAAGCGCTTGCCTGCTCAACGCGGCGGCGAACGGCGGCAAGGCGGGCTAGCAGTTCGTCGGTGTCAAAGGGCTTAACGATATAATCGTCGCTGCCAGACCTTAAACCTTCTACCCGTTCCTTGGGGGTGCCAAGGGCACTTAAAATCAGCGCCGGCGTCAGAATTTTTCGGCTTCGGATTTCGCTTAGCAGTGTAATGCCGTCAATCCCCGGGAGCATACGATCTATCAAGATAACTTCAAACGAGCCATTCAGGGCTTGTTTTAGTCCTGCCGTTCCGTCTTTTTCCCAGGTTACGTCGTAACTGGCGCGCTCTAATTCAACGATCAATTCATGCGCGATGACCAAGTCGTCTTCAACAAAGAGTAACTTGGATGGCCTTTCATTCTTTTCCACGGTCCATAGCCTCCGCTACCTGTTGGTTTTATATGCAGCCTGCATATCCGGAAAAATATTGCGGCTCGAAAGACAACGGAAGTCGCATCTTTAAGCGTTTCGCTTTTTCTAAAGCAATCTTTAGTACGTCAGCCTGCCCGCCTGCTGTAATGGAACTTTTATGTGCATTTTTATTGTGCACGCTGTATGAGCAAAATTGGACTATCGAGGATCTATATGGGACGCCATGCCTAAGTGATAAGCTGACTTTCTCTATATACTATTTAATGTAGTATATATTTGCCCATCTCTGCAAAGGGTGGCTGGGCCCGCCATCGCTCTCGGTGGCGGTGCGTTACACTTTAATGAATATCCTCACAACCGAAGATGAGCTAATATGATCTGGCTTGTGCGTACGGCGTTGCGGCGTCCTTACACGTTCGTGGTTTTGGCTCTGGTTATTATGATTGCTGGCACCCTGTCAGCGATCAAAGCGCCAACGGACATCTTTCCATCCATTCGCGTGCCGGTCATTGGCGTTGCTTGGTCGTATAGCGGGTTGTCGCCCGATGATATGGCAAACCGTATCGTAGCTCCCTATGAACGCGCACTTGGCAGTACCGTCAACAATATTCAACATATTGAAAGTCAGTCTCTCCCAGGGATGGGAATTGTCAAGATTTTTTTTCAGCCAGGCGTGGATATTCGCATGGCGACAGCGCAGGTCACATCGATCTCGCAAACAATCTTGAAGCAGATGCCGCCGGGCGTAACGCCGCCGCTGATTATCAATTACGATGCATCGACTGTGCCGGTGCTCCAGGTGGCTGCGTCCAGCGCCTCTTTGGATGAACAAAAACTGCTCGACCAGGTTCAGAACTTCATCCGCCCGGCACTGACGACGATTCCAGGCGTGGCCATCCCGACCGCTTACGGTGGCCGCGTTCGGCAAATCCAGATCGACCTCGATCCTCAGGAAATGCAAGCAAAAAGCGTCTCTGCCCAGGACGTCGCCTCCGCCATCGCTCAACAGTATCAGATTCTGCCTACCGGCTACGCCAAGATTGGTACGCTGGATTATACGTTGAGCTTGAATGATGCCTCGAAAACCGTCGAAGACCTGAATAATCTCCCGATAAAGTTTGTCGATGGAACGACAATCTTTATGCACGATATTGGTAATGTCAGAAATGGCTCGCCTCCACAGCAAAACATTGTGCATGTGGATGGTGTGCGTTCGGTTCTTGCCTCGATCCTGAAAACCGGCAACGCCTCAACTCTGGCGGTGGTGGACAATGTGCGCGCACAATTGCCGTTCATTGAAGAAACCCTGCCCAAGGGCCTTCATCTCAGCCTGCTCAACGATCAATCAGAGTTTGTGAAAGCGGCTGTTGTTGGCGTGATCCGCGAGGGTATCACCGCCGCCGCCCTGACCAGCCTCATGATTCTGCTGTTCCTGGGAAGCTGGCGCTCCACCTTGATCATCGCGACCTCTATTCCCCTGGCCATCCTGGCTTCCATCACGGGACTTTATCTCACGGGACAATCGCTCAATATCATGACGTTGGGCGGACTTGCCCTGGCAGTTGGTATTCTGGTCGACGACGGAACGGTGACAATCGAAAATATCAATTGGCATCTCGAACAAGGTAAAGACGTTAAGACTGCCATCCTCGATGGCGCGGCTCAGATTGTTACCCCGGCGTTTGTCTCGCTGCTGTGCATCTGTATCGTGTTCGTGCCGATGTTCACCTTGCCGGGGGTCTCTGGATATCTGTTTACCCCCATGGCCGAAGCGGTGATCTTTGCCATGTGCGCGTCCTTCTGTCTCTCCCGCACACTGGTGCCGACGATCGCCGCTTATCTGTTGAAACCTCACCACCATGCTGTGGGTGAGGACTTCCACATGGCCTTCCCCTCGCGCAATCCGCTCGTGATTTTCCAGCGCGCGTTCGAGGCTCGGTTCGAGCATATCATCGAGCATTACCGTAATTTGCTGGCACTGGCGCTCTACAACCGCAAGGTTTTCATCGGCGGCTTCATGCTGGTCGTGATCGCTTCTTTCTTGCTGGTGCCTGCATTGGGCGAAGACTTCTTTCCCGCTGTGGACTCCGGTTCAATCGAGCTGCACGTGCGCCTGCCCATTGGCACGCGCATTGAGGATACTGCCGCTCAGTTTGGTAAAATTGAGAACAATATCCGGCAGATTATTCCTGCCGATCAGCTCAAATCTATCGTCGACAATATCGGTCTGCCGATTAGTTCAACGAACATGATCTACAACAACTCTGGTACGATCGGCTATCAGGACGGCGACATTTATATCAGCATGAATCCGAACCACGGACCAACGGCTGCTTATGTCCGCGAGCTGCGCCGGCTTCTACCGCAAGACTTTCCGGGCACAACATTCGCGTTCCTGCCCGCGGATATCGTAAGTCAAATTCTGAATTTTGGTTCGCCAGCGCCGATTGATCTGCAGGTTGCGGGCATTAATCAAGCCGCTGACCAAGCATATGCGTATGATCTTCTTCACAAAATGAAGTTGATCCCGGGCATTGCCGATGTCAGAATTCAACAGTCCAGTGACAATCCGCAGTTGGATATTAACGTTGACCGTACCCATATCGCGCAGTTTGGTCTGACCGAACTGAACGTGACCAACAGCGTGGCAACCGCCTTGGCTGGTACGTCCCAGACGGCGCCGACATTCTGGATTGATCCAAAAACCGGCGTATCCTACCCGATTGTGGCGCAGGTGCCCGAATGGAAGGTCGATACGATCCCTGACCTGAATAATATTCCAGTGACAGGATCCTCTCCCCATGTCGCGCCGCAGATTCTGGGGGGCGTCGCCAGTATCATGCGGACGCATTCCGATGCAGTCGTTAGCCACTACAACATTCGCCCGGTCATTGATATTTACGCAACAACCCAGGGGCGTGACCTCGGCAGCGTGGCGGCTGATGTTCAGCGTCTGATGGCTCAAACCGCAAAGCAAGTGCCGCTTGGCAGCCGCGTGGTGCTGCGCGGCCAGATCGATACGATGCTAACCGCCTATAGCGGCCTGATTTTTGGCCTTCTTGGCGCTGTGGTCATGATCTATCTGCTGATCGTGGTAAACTTCCAGTCCTGGCTGGATCCGTTCATCATCATCACCGCCTTGCCCGCAGCGCTGGCTGGTATTGTGTGGATGCTGTTCATCACGAATACGCCGCTTTCCGTGCCTGCGCTCACCGGCGCCATCATGTGCATGGGTGTGGCAACCGCTAACTCGATCCTGGTTGTCAGTTTTGCGCGGGAACGCTTGTCCGTGGGACGTAGCCCGCTGCTCTCCGCGATCGAGGCCGGCAAGGCGCGTTTCCGCCCTGTGCTGATGACGGCGCTGGCCATGATCATCGGCATGGGACCTATGGCGCTTGGGTTGGGAGAAGGCGGTTCACAGAACGCCCCTCTGGGCCGGGCTGTCATTGGTGGTCTTATTTGCGCCACCTGCGCGACCTTGTTCTTCGTTCCTGTCGTCTTCAGTCTGCTTCATGAGCTTTTCGACAAACACGATGCTCCTTCGGCTCAAGATGATACCAGCCACCTAGGAAATGCACATGTCTAATAAAGAGATTGATGCGATCTTGATCCACGAAAAACCCAAGCGCCTGAAGCAAATTCTTCTGGGTAGCGCTGTGATTGCCGTGGTGGTGGCGGGCTTGGGGCTTTATAGCCGCGCCTCCGCGTATCATGAACAAGCCAAGATTTCCGCCATGGAGGCCATTCCCTCCGTGGCGTTGGTAACACCCTCGGCAGAAATGCAGGGTAATATCCTGGTGCTGCCCGGCACAATCAAGGCATTCTATGAAGCGCCGATTTATGCGCAAGTGAGTGGCTACCTTCGGGCCTGGTACACAGATATCGGTACGCCAGTGAAAAAAGGTCAGCTAATGGCTGATATTGAAACGCCAGACCTGGATAAGCAGCTGGTCCAAGCCAAGGCCGATCTGGCCACGGCGGAAGCCAATCAGACGCTGGCTGCGGTTACGGCAAAACGCTGGAACACGCTGCTGGCGAAGGATGCTGTGTCTGAACAGGCAGCGGATGATAAGAATAGCGACCTTGCGGCCAAGACAGCGGCAATGAATGCCGCGCAGGCAAATGTACAAAGGTTGGAGGCACTCGAAAACTTCAAACATATCGTGGCGCCGTTTGATGGTGTCGTGACCGCTCGTAACACGGATGTCGGCTCCCTGATCGAATCAGGCGTTCCCAATCAACCGCCCCTGTTCGCGGTGGATGATGAACATCACTTGCGTATCTACGTGAACGTGCCGCAAGCTTATTTGGCGCAAATGAAGCCTGGGCTGAAGGCTGTATTTACAGTTCCGGAATATCCAGGCGAGCATTTCACGGCCGTTTTGACCTCGACGGCTGAAGCCGTGAATTCGGCTTCCGGCGCATTGTTGACGCAGTTCCAGTTCGATAACGACAACGGAATGTTGCACCCTGGTGATTACGCGCAAATGAGCATCGCCTTGCCCGTGAACACTAAAACTCTGTCACTGCCGTCCAGCGCGTTGATGTTCCGCGATTCCGGCATGTCGGTTGCGGTGGTGAACAAGGAAAACCACATCAGCTTTGCGCCGATTACCATCAAGCGCGACCTGGGCTCCACCGTTGAGATCAGCCAGGGCCTCGCGCCTGACGATAGAGTTGTAAACAACCCGCCTGACTGGTTGGAAAAAGGTGATCTGGTCAATGTCGTTAAAGGCGAAGCGGACTAAAGTCAGATGAAGAAAAAGTCTTGGCTTAAAAGCGGCCTTTGGTTGACGGCATTGTCCCTGGGCGGGTGTTCTCTCGCTCCCCATTATGCGCCGCCCACCGTGCAGCTGCCGGCAAATTACAAGGACATGGGGCCTTGGACCCCAGCTGCTCCCGCGGACGAACAACCGCGTGGGGATTGGTGGGTCGTATATAAGGATTCGACGCTCGATCATCTGGAAGATAATCTGAGCTCCGCCAACCCCGACCTCGCGGCGGCATTGGCGCGCTACGATCAAGCCCTGCAGTTCGCCGGGGAGGCTGAGGCTGCGCAGTATCCGCAGGTGGGTTTGGACGCCATCGGAACACAAAATCGGCAGTCGGCGGACAGGCCGCTTCGCCGCCCAGGGCAGCCTGATAATTATGAGAATGACATCGCAGGTGGCGGTGTCTCATATGAGCTGGATTTGTGGGGGAAAATTCGCAATCAGGTTGCGGCGGGCAAAGCCAATGCTCAAGCCAGTCAGGCTGAAAGCATGTCGATTCGGCTGAGTTTGGAAGCGAAGCTTGCCGATGCCTATTTCAGCCTTCGTGGGCTGGATGCGCAAATTGACCTTCTGGACAAGACCGCCAGCGCTTACCATCAGGCTTTGCAGATCACGGAAGACCAGCACAGCGGCGGTATCGTCTCGGGGCTGGATGTTGGGCGCGCGCAAACCCAGTATGCCTCAGTGACGGCGCAGTTGACGGAAGCAACAGCCCAGCGCGCGCTGTATGAGCACGAGATCGCCGCCCTAATCGGCGTTCCCGCGCCATCCTTCTCTTTGTCAGCCGCCCCGGTGCTTCCTTCTGTTCCGGTTGTGCCGGTATCCGCGCCTTCAGTATTGCTGCAGCGTCGCCCAGACATTGCGGCAGCGGAGCGGAGCATGGCGGCCGCCAATGCGGAGATTGGCGTTGCGAGAGCGGCATTTTTCCCGACGCTCACCCTCACGGCTACCGGCGGGTTCCAGAGTTCCGGAGGTGGCATCAACCTGTTTGATGGACCAAACGCCATGTGGGCGGTGGGGCCGGCTTTGGCCGTCACGCTGTTCGATGGAGGTTTGCGCCGCGCAGCCAGCAAGGCCGCGATGGACCATTTCGACGTAACCAGCGCCGAATATCGCTCTGTTGTATTGCAGGCGTTCCGCGAGGTGCAGGACAACCTTGTGCTGAGTAACGATTTAGCTGACGAGGAAGCTCAACAGCAACAAGCCGTGCAATCAGCCGAGCATACGGAAGATCTGGCCATGACGTTATATGAAAACGGCGCGGTTACTTATCTCGATGTCGTGACAGCTCAAACCGCTGAACTCGATGCGCAGCGCTCATCCTTGTCCATCACAACCAGGCGTCTTCAAGCCAGCGTTGATTTGGTTAAGGCCATGGGCGGATAACCTTGTTTTGTAATCAAGATCCCTCCTTTTAATGCAGGCCGGGAAGCGGTTTCCTACCTCGTTCCCGGCAGCGGCTTGTCCTTCAGCAACTCCTGGCAGAGCGCGATAAACGCCTCTGCCGTGGGTGTGCGTCGCAATCCTTTCAGTATCGCAATGCCGTAAATCAGCGGGCGCAGCGAATCCTCCAGCGCCAGATAGGAGAGTTTGCGCCCATCCAGCGTGGCGGTGTTCTTGGGCTGCGCGTTGGCCAGGCTATACCCCTCGCCACGCGCCACCAGGCTGCGGATGACGTCGATATATTGATGCCGCCCGGTGATGTTCGGGTTAACCCCGGCCTGGCGGAACAGCGAGAGAAAATAGTCGCGGCTCTGCGGCAAATCGAGCAGCAGGAAATTATCCTCCGCCAGCTCCCGCAGCGTGACCGAGCGCCGCCGGGCAAGGGGATGCGTGGTACCCACGAAGGCATAAGGCGGCACGACTGCCAGCGGGATGAACTCGAAATCTGGCGTCAGCGCCATGTCGTAGGTCAGCAGCAGAGAGATGCGCCCGGCGCGCAGATGCTCGAACAATTCCGTCTGGTTGCCCGCCAGCGCGGAGACGCGCACTGCCTCGTGCCGTGTCTTGAACTGTGTGAGCAGCTCCGGGATGGCCAGCGGGAACAGCGTGGAGATGCAGCCGATCTCCAGCGGCCCCGCCACCCGCGCCGAGATGACCATGGCGGCGTTCTCCACCTCCTCGGCCTGGAGCAGCAAACCCCGCGCCTCGCGCAGAAACCGCTCGCCCTCGGCGGTGAGGGAGAGGCCCTGCGCATGGTGGCGGATGAAAAGCTGGATGCCATAAGCCTCCTCCAGCGCCGTGATGGCCGAGGAGATGGAGGGCTGCGAGATATTCACCCGCTCCGAGGCGAGCGTGATGCTGCCCGTCTCCGCCGTGGCCACAAAATAGGCGATCTGCTTGAGGGTGAAGCGCATGAGTTATATCTTTCCGAAGCAAAGCCCTGAATAAATATGTTTTACAGAACCAGGAGGCTTGGCAACATGACGGCGCAACACAAAGGAGTGCCGCGTTGACCTTCTCCCTCGCCGCCCGTTGCCCACGCACCGGGCAATTCGCCGTGGCCGTCACCTCCTCCTCGCCGGCCGTGGCGGCACGCTGCGCCTTTGCCCGCGCTGGCGTGGGCGCTGTGACAACCCAGAACGTCACCGATCCGCGCCTAGGCCCGGCTTTATTGGCGGTGCTGACCCAGGGGCTGGACGCCGAAGCCGCGCTGGAGCGCGTGCTGGCCGGGGCCAGCTACCCCGAATACCGCCAGCTCACGGTGTTGGACACCCATGGCCGCACCGCCGTCTGGTCCGGCGACAAAACGCTCGGGGTGAACGCCAAGGCGGTGGGGCAGGATGCCGTTTCGGCGGGCAATTTGCTGGCCAATACCGGCGTGCCGGCGGCGGTGTGCACAGCTTTCCTGGCTTCGGATCCGACGCTGGAGCTGGGGGCGCGGGTGATCGGCGCGATGCAGGCCGGGCTGGAAGCTGGTGGCGAGGCCGGACCGCTCCGCTCCGCCGGGCTGCTGGTGGTGGACCGCGAGGCTTGGCCGATCGCCGATCTGCGCGTGGACTGGCACGACCAGCCCCTGGCCGAGCTGGCCGCACTTTGGGGTATCTGGGCCCCGCAGATGCGTGACTACGTAACCCGCGCCCTCAACCCCACCGCCGCACCCAGCTATGGTGTGCCGGGAGACGAGTAAATTTATAAAACGGCCCGTTTCATCTCGGCGAAATGCGCCTCGCCGAATTCCGGCTCACCCTCCCAGGCGCGGGCGGTTTTCTCAGCCACATCATCGGCCAGCACGTTAAGCGGCTGGCCCGTGCCATAAGCCAGCAGCAGCGTCCGCGCCGCGTGCTCGAAATGGTAGAAGGCATCGAACGCCTCCGCCACCGTCTCGCCGATGGTGAGCAGCCCGTGATTGCCCATCAGCAGCACCTTGTGGCCCGCCAGCAGCCCGGCCAGGCGTTCGCCCTCGGCGCGGTTATCGGCCATGCCGCCGTAATGCCGGTCGATGGCATGGCGCTTGAAGAACCGGGCCGAGACTTGGTCGATGGGCTTTAGCTCCGGGTCCTTCAACGCCGAGAGCGCTGTGGCGTAAGGCGGGTGCAGATGCAGAATGCATCGCGCCTGCGGCACCAGCGCATGCACCGTGCCGTGGATCGCCCAGGCGGTCACGTCGATATCCGCCGGGCGCTCGCTGGCATTGGCGTCCAGCAGCGCGAGGTCACCACCCCGCAGCCGGGCGAAATCCACCCATTTGCGGTTCATCAGAAACCGCCTGTCCTCCGGCGAGACGGCGAGCGAGATATGGTTCGCCACCGCCTCCTGCCAGCCGAACCTCGCCGCCAGCCGTCCGGCGGCGGCGAGATCCTCGCGCAGCAGCACCTCGCTCATTCGAACGCGGCGATCACATCGACCTCGACCAGCCATTCCGGCCGGGCGAGGGCGACGACCACGAGCCCGGTGAACACCGGGTACACGCCCTTCATCCAACGCCCGAGCACGCGGTACACCGCCTCGCGGTGGCGGATATCGGTGAGATACACCGTCACCTTGCAGATATTCTGAAGCTCCGCCCCGCATTCGGAGAGCAGGAGCGAGATGTTTTCCATCACCTTCTCGGCCTGGGCCACCGGGTCGCCCACGCCCACGTTCTCGCGCGTGTCGAGATCCTGCGCCACCTGGCCGCGCAGATAGATGGTCTTGCCCGCCACCACCGCCTGGCAGAGATCGTTGTCGAGCTTCTGCTCGGGGTAGGTGTCCTTGGTGTTGAAGGGGCGGATACGTTTGTGGATCATGCTTGGTCCTCGCTTGGAAAAATCTTCAGCCGCGTGCGGCGATCTGCCCGGCCAGATAATCGGCATCGTGCCACACGCCCCAGATGAAGGGCGAGGCGCGGCGCGAGAGCCAGGCGAGGCCGAGGAAATACAGCCCCGGCACCTCGGAGACGCCCCGCTTATGGCGCGGCCTGCCGTTCGGCTCGAAGATGTCGAGCTTGATCCAGGAGAAATCCAGCGCATAACCGGTTGCCCAGATGATCGAGGTCACACCGGCTTTGGCGAGGTCGAGCGTCAGCAGTGGATCGGTGGCGCAGGCGGGCATCGGTCCCAGGTGGTGCGCCTCGCGCTCCTCGGGGAAGTCCAGCCCCTCCTTGGCGATATACGCATCCGCCGCCTGCAACATGCCCAGGTAATTGGCGTCGCCCCCGGCGATGTTCTTCTCCAGGTCGCCGGAGAAGCTCAGCACGCCGTCCTGGTACTTCTGCGTCGGGCCGACCAGCGTGATCCCGCTTGCCGCCAGCTCGCGGAAATCCACTGTATGCCCCCCCCGCGCGCCGCTCACCGCGATGGTGACATGCTCCAGCCCCGGCTGTAGCGCCTCGATATTCCACTGCCCCAGCGCGCCGAGCCACCAGACGAAATCCTTGCCGCGATAGCGCCGCGGCGGGCGGTCATGCGGGCCAACGGAGAGATACACCTTGCGCCCCGCACGGCGCAGCTCATCGGCGATCTGCACGCCGGACGACCCCGCGCCGATCACCAGCACCGCGCCCTCCGGCAATTGCGCCGGGTTGTGGTAGTTGGCGGAATGGATCTGCGAGATCCCGGACTCTTGCGGCACCACCGGCGGGATGATCGGCTTCTGGAACGGCCCCGTGGCGGCCACCACGTTCTTCGCCTCGATCACGCCGTCAGCCGTCTCGGCGATGAACACCTCGCCCTCCTTGCGCAGGGAGGTAATCTCCACCCCCGTGCGCACCGGCGCCTTCACCTGTTCGGCGTAGTCCACGAGATAATCGACGATCTGCGAGGCGGGCGCGAAACCATCCGGCCCGGTTTTGTCGAACAGCTTGTTGGGAAACCTGTCGTGCCAGGCGGGGCCGTTGGCCACCAGCGAGTCCCAGCGCTCGGACCGCCAGCGCTCGGCGATGCGCTGCCGCTCGACAACCAGATGCGGCGCGCCGCGCTTGCCCAGATGTTCGCTCATGGCGATACCGGCCTGGCCAGCACCGATGACGAGCGTCTCGACTTTTTCAACAGACATAACTCAGGGGTCCTTTGCGATTTCCCAGAAGGTTCAGGCGCAGCGGCTGAAATCCATGAGTTTTTGTACTGAGTGGTCTGGATCAGGAAAATAACGATTTAAGATGGTTCTGGTTCGGTTTTTCTAAAGGCGTGTCGATAAAAGCGGCAAGACCTGCCCATTTTGCCGCGCTTACAGTCCGAACTCCTGGCGCACGGCCTCGGTGATCATCGAGACATGGTCGTCCATCAGCCATTGCCCAATCTCGGCGCGCGAGCCCCTGGCATCGGCCAGCACGCCACTTTGGCGCACATAGCCCGGTGGGGCGGGGATGATGTCGTAAGGCGGAAAGTTGGCGCGCCCCTCCTGCGGGATCTTGCTCTCATCCACGAGATCCGGGCGCAGCAGCAGCATCAGCGAGGTCTCGATCAGGCTGGCATGCTCCAGCTCCGTGCCGGGGAAGCCATCGGGGAAGATGCGGTCCAGCGTCTCCTTCTTCACGAAGTCCCAGTATTCCAGCCGCATGGCGGTGACGTCGCCAATGCCGTCGCGCCGCAGCTCGCGCAGCGCGAGGTCAAGCCCCTCCACGGCAGGCCAGGCGTTTTCAAAATGCCCGTTGATCAGCACGAAGCGCCGCGCCCCGTGCGCGCCCATGTCGCGGATGATGTCGCGGATCGTCAGGCTCAGCGTATTCGCATCCAGGCTGGTGGTGCCGGGGAAACTCTGCCCCCCGCCCGAGCGCGGCATGGATTTGTAGCCATAGCTCAGCGTGGGGGCGACCAGCCCGCCCACATGGCGCGCCACGGCCTCGCAAACGGCGGTGGGCAGGATGACATCCACATTCAGCGGCAGGTGCGGCCCGTGCTGTTCCGTGGCGCCGAGCGGGATAAAGATGATGGCGCCCGCATCAATCTTGGCTTTCCATTCCGGCCAGGAGAGTTCGGCCATGAACACGCTTTCAACCATTCTTTCGGTCCTTTAATGCATCGCCGCGCCGCCATCGGCGCTGTAACATTGCCCGGTGATGAAGCTGGCCGCAGGGCTGGCCAGGAACAGAATGACTCCCGCCACCTCCTCGGGCCTGCCGATGCGCCCCAGCAGATTGCCGGTTTCCAGCTTCTGCACGTCCGGCGGCATGGCGTCGAAATTCAGCAGCGGCGTGTCGATAGGTCCGGGGGCGACGGCATTCACCCGGATCTCCGGCCCCAGCTCGCGCGCCCAGGAGCGGGTGAGGCTGAGCATCGCCCCCTTGGTGGCGCAGTAGCCGGAAGCCCCGGCCCGGCCGAGATAAGCGAGTTCGGAGGCGATGTTGATGATGCTTCCGCCCTTGGCGATATGCGGCGCGGCGGCGGCGGCCACCAGCATCGGGCCGCGTATGTTGATGGCGAACATCCGGTCCAGCGCCGAGATGTCGAGCGCTGAGAGCGGCGCGTCGTACTCCACCCCGGCGCAATTCACCACGGTGTCCAACCCGCCGAGCCGCGCCGCGGCGTCCTGCACGGCGGATTGCACCAGCACCGGATTGGCCAGATCCACCGGCAGGTAGGGCACATCCTGGGGCGGGAGCCTGATATCCAGCCCGATAACCCGCGCACCTGCGGCCAGAAACGCCCGCGCCGTGGCAAGGCCGATGCCGCTGGCCGCCCCGGTGACGAGGACGCGCATAGGGGGCGGTGTCTGTGGAGGGTCGCCGGGCAATGTGTTGTCCTTCCTGTCGGGGCCGAAGCCAGCAGGTTAGGCGCAACCCATTGGCGGATTAAATGCGATTGGCGGCATCATCACATGCGTCGTTTCGGAAGTGTCCGCCAGGATTTACGGCGTATTCAGGCTGGGCAGGCTGTAATCGTCGATCATCGCAACCGGCCGCAGCGAGAGCGCATTGCCCGCGCACGCCGCCTCGGCTTGGCGCAGCTCCTCCAGCGTCACCGGCGCCTCGCGCAGTTTTCCGGCATCCAGCAGGCAGGCGCGGCGGATGCCCGGCAGCGCACCCTCGCTCACCGGCGGGGTCACCCATTCGCCGCGCAACCGCACGAAGAGATTGGCGATGCTCGTCTCCGCCACGCGCCCGGCGCGGTTGAGCAGCAGCGCGTCATCGGCTCCGCGCTCGGCGGCCTCCATGCGCGCCAGTACGCCGGGCAGGTAGTTCAGGCTCTTGATGGCCGAGAGCGGCGAATCCTCGTCCCGCCTGATGCTGCTGGTGGCCAGCCGCAACGGCCCGCCGGGCAGGGGCAGGGGGGCGGCGGTCAGCAGCAAGGTTGGCGTTGGGGCGCTGGGCGGCAGCAGGCCGCGCGGGCCGGGGCCGCGCGTCAGCGTCAGGCGCAGCGCCGCCTCCGTGAGTCCGTTGGCGGCCAGCAGATCATGCACCGCCCCCGCCAGAGCCGCGCGCGTCAGCGGTACGGGAATACGCAGCAGCGCCGCCCCGGCGCAGAGCCTGGCATAATGCCGCGCCAGTTCGGGCACGGCCCCGGCATGGGCGGCCATGGTCTCGAACAACCCGTCACCCAGCAGCAGGCCCCGGTCGGCCGGGTCTATCCGTGCCGCGCCCGCCGGGCACAGCGCGCCGTTGAGCCAGATCGTCATTGCCCCATCGCCAGCAGCGGAGAGATTTTCACCATGGCCTCATCATACTCGGCCCCGGCTACGCTGTCCCAGGTAATGCCCCCGCCCGCTTGGGCGTAGAGCGTGCCCGCCGTGGCGGTGAGGGTGCGGATGATGATGGCGCTGTCCATCGCGCCGTCGAAGCCGATCCAGGCCAGCGCGCCGCAATAGGCCCCGCGCGGCCCGGTCTCCAGCTCGTCGATAATCTGCATCGCCCGCCGCTTGGGCGCGCCGGTGATGGAGCCGCCCGGCAGCGTGGCGGCCAGCAAATCGAACGCATCCAGCCCCGGCTTCAGCTTTCCGGTCACGGCGGAGACGAGGTGATGCGCCTGGGCGTAGCTCTCCACCGCCCACAATTCCGGCACCGCCACCGAGCCGGTGGCGCAGACCTGCCCGAGATCGTTGCGCAGCAGATCGGTGATCATCAAATTCTCCGCCCGCTCCTTGGGGCTGGCGTGCAGGGCGGCGGCGGCGGCGGCATCCTCGTCCGGGTCGTCGCTGCGCGCGGCGGTGCCTTTGATCGGCCTTGTCTCCACCTCGCCATCAGCGGTCAGGCGCAGGAAGCGTTCGGGCGAGGCGCAGGCGAGGCCGAAGCCCTCCTGTTGCAGGCAGGCGGCGAACGGGGCGGGGCTGAGCCGCCGCAGCGCCATGTGCAAGGCGGGCAGCGAGAGTCCGGCCGGGCGCGGCGCGGTAAAGCGCATGGTCAGATTGGCCTGATAGATATCCCCGGCCACGATATAGTCGCGCAGCCGCTCATGCGCCGCCCGATACGCCTCACGGCTCATCTCCGCCGCCCAGTTCAGCCTGGGCACGGGCGGCAGGTCCGGCACCGCGCCCAGCTTCGCCGCAATGCCCGGCAGCTCTTCTTCGGGGCCCAGATAAACCAGCCGCCGCGCCACCGGGTCGAACCCCAGCAGCGTGTCGTAAAGCCCGAACCAGCCCCTCGGCAGGCCGGGCACGGGGCCAAAGCGGCTCTCCACCCCGGCTTCATCGCGGGCGAGGTCATAACCAATCCACCCCACCGCCCCGCCCGCGAAGGGAAAGGGCCAGCCCTCGGGCCGCGCGGGGGCGGGGTGGGCGGCCATCCAGCGCCGCAGCATGGCGTAGGGATCGGCCTCCAGCCGCAACGTGGCGCGCGGGGCGAGGCAGAGATAGCTGACGCGGGAACGGGGATCGTTGCTGGCCGCACTGTCCAGAAAGGCGAGGCCGGGTGTTTCGGCAAAAGCGGCGAAGGCCGCCTCGGGCGGCAGATAAGGCAGGTCAGCGGTAATCACCGCGTCACTTTGCGGGCAATCCCGCCCCCTCGCAACCCGGCGTGGCGACATGGGCGATGGCGGCGGCCATCTCATCCCATCCGGGCATCGGAGCGGCGGGGATGGCGGGCTGGGCGAGCTGCCGGGTCAGTTCCAGCAGCCCCTGGGCGATGGCGGGGGCGTTCGGCGCGCACAGGATCGCTCCCGGCTGGCCGGCAAGCTGTTCGGGCAACCCGCCCACATTTGTGGCCAGCACCCGCCGCCCCGCCGCCAAGGCCAACGCCGCCACGCCGGACTGGCTGGCCTCCCGGTAGGGCAGCACCAGCGCATCGGCCCAGGCGAGCAGGCCGGGCAGCTCGTCTTCCGCGAACCAGCGCCGCTCCACGCTCACATTTTGCATCGCCACCAGGCGTTCCAGTGCCGGGGTGTCGGGGCCATCGCCGCAAACACGCAGCTCAAAGGGGTGGCTCTTCCCCAGGAAGTCCAGCGCATTGGCCAGCAGATCCAGCCCCTTATAGGGCAGCAACCGGCCAAAATAGAGGAGTTTGGGCCGGTTGGTCGGCTGTGCGGCGGGGATGGCGGCGGCAAGCTCCAGCGGCGGATGCCAGAGGCGGGTGAGCGTCTGCCCCTTGGCGCCGAAGCCCTGGGCGCGCAGCGTCTCCTCCACATGCGCGCTCAGGCAGAACAGATGTTTCGCCCCGCGCAGCATCCGGGCTTGGTCCAGCACGCGGAAGCTCAGGCTCTCGCCCGGATGCGCCAAGGCGTCATGCACGATCACCCCGTAACCGATGCCCAAGCCATTCAGCGCCCTGACCATGCGGGAGTCGAGCAGGGCGGGCATGGCGCAGAGGGCGAAATCCGGCGCGAGGCGGCGCAGATGCTCCTTGGTGCGCGCGCGCAGGAATGGCGAGGCCAGACGCTGGACGAGGTAACCGAGCGAGGTTTCATAGGTCGGCTCGCGCCAGTCGCAGGCCGGGGCGTGGGGGGTGGCGAGAAGCTCCGCGCCATCCGCCAGGGAGAGCGAGGCGTGCAGCCCGTGCGCCAGCCGTGCCGCGAAAATAGGCCCCGCGCCGCGCCGCCCCCAATGCCAGACGAGCATCCTCATCCGATGCCATTGGCGCTCAGCGCCGCATCCAGCGCCTCCCGCCCCAAGGCTTTCATGGCATGCAGCCGCCCGGCTTCACCCATCCGGGCACGCAGGGCGGAGTCCGCAAACAGCCGTTTCAGCCAGGCGCTGGCATCCTCCACATCCGGCTCGGCCCATACCGCGCCGGGGATTGCGTACACGCCGCGGTCGTCTTGCGCCGGGACCAGCCGATAGCGCACCAGCGCGCTGCTCTCCGGGGCCATGAAGTCCAGATTGCCGGAATACCCCGTGGCCACCACCGCCACTCCAAGCAGCGCCGCCGTGGCGGGGATCAGCCCGAACCCCTCGGAGCGGTGCAGGGACAGCACCACGTCGCTGGCCGCGATCAGCCCGCGCAGCTCTGGCTCGCTCAGCGTCTCGGTCATCACCCGGATATTCGGCGCATCGCCAATGGCGGCCTGGATGGCGGCGAGATCCTCCTGGTAATGCGTGGTGCCGGTGAGCTTGAGCACCAGCAGCGCCTCCGGGCTTGCCCCGAACGCGGCCCGGAACGCGGCGATGGTGCCGAACGGGTTCTTGCGTGCGCTGCTGGAGGCGAGGTTGAAGGCGCTGAGCACGACGAAGCGGTCCGGCGGCAGGCCGAAGCTGGCGCGGTCCCCGGCAATGGCCAGCGGCATCTCGCAGGCCAGCGGAAACGGCACCACGCGCACCCGCCCCGGCGCGATGGCCTCGAACGCATCGGCCGCGAACTGGCTCGGCGCCCAGACCTCATGCACGAATTTCGCTCCGATGGCCCATTCATCCGGCACTTTCGAGAGTTCCCACGCCCAGACGCCAATGACCCGCCGCCCGCGCAGCATGTCGCGCGGCTTCAGCCGGGCGAGGCCCACCGGCAGCACGGGGCCGTTGACCACGGCGATGACCGCCGCCCCCGGCGCCAGCGTGCCGGCAAAGGCGGGCACCACGCTGGGCAGGCCAAGCGGCATGGTGCCGCGTAGCAACCCCCGCGCATCCAGGGCCCGGGCCAGAATGCGTCCGCTCTCGGCGATGCCGTTCTTGCCGTCGATATCCCCCGCGATTATCGCGCCATTGCTGTGCGCCGGGGGCGGACCGGGAGGAACCGCCAGCAGCGCGGCCACCCGGGTCATCGCCGCGCGCCGTGCCCCGCGCGGCAACAGCCGCCAGGCCCGGTGCGCGAGGCTCAGCACGAATGGCCCAGCAGGCGCAGCGTGGCGCTGGCGGTCTCGCTCCAACTCACGGGGTGGAAGTTTTGCCGGACCTCCGCCCGCCACGCCGCCAGCCCGGCCGGGTCCTCCAGCACCGCCCGCACCGCGCGAAGGGCGTCGTGCAGGTTATCGGGGTCGAAATACCGGGCGAGATCGCCTCCCGCCTCGGGCAGCGAGGTGGCGTTGGACGCCAAACACGGCGTGCCATGGGCGAGGCTCTCGGTCACCGGCAGGCCCCAGCCCTCGTAAAGCGAGGGGAAGAGCGTGAACAGGCAATCCTCATAGAGTGTCGCCAGTTCGCCGTCGCTGGGGCCTTCGATCAGCCGGATCTTGCCGCCCAGCCAGTCGGCGTTTTCCAGCTGTTGCATCAGGTCCGCCACCAGCCAGCCCACCCGCCCGGCGAATACCAGCGTGGGCACCTGCTCGCGCGGCAGGGTGGCCAGCAGTTCCCGCCAGATGCGGAAGGCCAGGATGTGGTTCTTGCGCGCCTCGATGGTGGAGACGAACAGCACGAAGCTCCCCGCTTGCGGCAGGCGCGTGGTGCGCAGCGGCGTTGGCGGTTGGCCGAAGCCGGTGCCAAGCGGGATCGGCACGATGTGGCTCCGCAGCGCCATGCCGTTTTCGGCGGCGTAAGCTTCGGTGTCGGTGGCGGTGGTGTGAGAGATGGCGAGGATCTGGTCGGCCAGCGGCACCACGCTGTGGAACCAGGTGCTGAACACCTTGGTAAGGCTCCTGTCGCACCATTCCGGGCGGCGCAGGGGGATGATGTCGTACACCAGCAGGGCGAAGCGTAAACCATGACGGTCGCAGGTGGCGCGCACCAGCTCGGCATAGGTCTTCACCTCCCAGGGCGAGCCGAGGCAGAGCAGCCAGTCGCCGGGCGCGGCCTGGGTCTCAAAATCGCGCTGCCCCTCGGCGCTTGGCGGGGCAAGATTGGTTTTGCCCCTGTGGCGCAGCCCGGTGCGCACGGCCTCGCGCAAAGTGCGCAGCGCCGCCTTTTGCTGGGTGTTGAACCGGCGCAGCGCAATCGCGGCTTCAGGCGGCAGGGCGCTGATCTGCTTGCGCACAAACAGCCGGGCGCGTCCCAGTTGGCGCTCCACGGGCTGCGGCGCGGGGGGGGGCGGGGCGCTGGGTTTGGAAAGGTTTTTGAACAGGGTCTCGATCGCCGAGAACTCCACCTGCGCGAAGCCGGTGCCGGAGGGGGCATGGCGGAGGAAGCGCACATCCTGCGGGGCCAGCTCCACCAGGGCGCGCTGCAACTCAAAGGCCAGGCGTTGTATGCCGCTCGGGCGGCTGGCATGGGCGGCATAGTGGAAGAGATCTTCCACATCGATCCAGATGCGCATCTTTACTTTGCCTCCTGCTGTACGCGGGCGCGCCAGTCTTCCAGCACGCTGGCCAGCGTTTGTTCCCAGGGAATGCCGGGCGCCCAGCCCAGCAGCGCCCGCGCGCGGGCGGCATTGCCGATGGCGCGGGGAATGTCGGAGGGCCGCAGCCGGGCCGGGTCTTCCTCAACCCGCACCTCCACCTTGGCCATCGCCAGTAATGCGCTCAGCACGTCGCCAACGCGCCGCGGTGTGCCGGAGGCGATGTTGAGGATCGTATCGCCGGGCAATTCCGCCGCGTGGGCGATGGCCAGCGCATAGGCGCGGGCCACGTCGCGCACATCCAGGAAATCCCGCTCCGGGGTCAGCGCCCCTACCTGGATCACCGGCGGGGCCAGCCCGGCCTCGATGCGCGCGATCTGCCGGGCGAAGGCGGGCACCACGAAATCCGCGTTTTGGCCCGGCCCGGTATGGTTGAAGGCGCGCAGCCGCAGCACGGCGAGCCCCTCGGCCGCCATCGCCCCCAGAGCCAAATCGGCGGCCGCCTTGGTCGCGCCATAGGTGTTCAGCGGCGCAAGCAGGGCCTGTTCGTCCAGCGCCGCGCCGGCGCGGAAGCTGGCCCCGTAAATATCCGCCGAGGAGACGAACACCATCCGGCATCGCGGCGCGAGGTCGCGGATCGCCTCCGCGACGTTCAGCGTGCCATGCAAATTCACCGCCCAGGCGCGCTCCGGCTCCGCCCGCGCCACCCCGATGGCCGCGACAGCCGCCAGATGCAGGCAGGCCCCCGGCTGGCTCCCCCCGACCACCGCGCGCAGTTCGGCGCGGTTGGTGATGTCGGCTGTGGAGCGGATGACATTGGCCCCGGCGGCGGCGAGTGCTGCGCAAACATGCCGGCCCACGAATCCGCCCGCCCCCGTGACCAGCACTGGGCCGGGCATGTCAGCGCCCCAGCTTGGCGCGGTGGCGGGCGAGGTCCGCCTCCACCATCTCGGCGATCATCTCCTCCAGCGTGGTCTCGGGTTGCCAGCCCAGCACGCGCAGGGCTTTAGAGGCATCGCCGTGGAGCACCTCCACCTCCGCCGGGCGAAGAAATTTCTGGCTGGTGACGACGTGATCCTGGTAATTCAGCCCCACATGCGCGAAGGCGATGCGGCAGAATTCGCGGATGCTGGTAGTCCGCCCGGTGGCGATGACGTAATCGTCCGGCGTCTCCTGTTGCAGCATCAGCCACATGGCGCGCACGTAATCGCGTGCATGGCCCCAGTCGCGCGTGGCTTCCAGATTGCCGAGCGCCAGCTCCTTCGCCAGCCCGAGCTTGATGCGCGCCACCCCATCCGTCACCTTGCGGGTGACGAACTCGATGCCCCGCAGCGGGCTCTCATGGTTGAACAATATGCCCGAGGAGGCGTGCATGCCGAAACTCTCGCGGTAGTTCACGGTCATCCAATGCGCGTAGAGCTTGGCGGCGGCGTAGGGCGAGCGGGGGTAGAACGGGGTTTTTTCGCTCTGCACCGGCTGCTGGATCAACCCGAACATCTCGGAGGACGACGCCTGATACACCCGTGCCTCAAGCCCGGCGATTCGTGCCGCTTCGAGCACGTTCACCGCGCCCATGCCCGTCACCTCGCCTGTGAGCAGCGGCTGATTCCACGAGGCGGCGACGAAGCTCTGCGCCGCGAGGTTATACACCTCATCAGGCTTCACCTGCTGCATCACCCGGATGATGCTGGAGATGTCGATCAGATTTCCATCCACCAGCTCCACGTCGTCAAGAATCCCAAGCCAGCGCATCCGCTCGCCCACGATGTCCGACGAGGCGGAGCGCCGTAGCAACCCGACCACGCGGTAGCCCTTGTTTAGCAGTAACTGCGCCAGATACGCGCCGTCTTGTCCTGTTATGCCGGTGATCAGGCAGGTTCGCATGCGGTTATCCTGAGGTTTGTGAAGGCGTTGTTTTGGTGGTCGCGGTTGCGGCAACCTAACATGGCGGGAATACCGAAGACCAGATCATTGCGCTCTGGCCCCGACGCCGTGGCGCGGTGCATAAGGGCGCGTGGACACGCAAACCCCTTCCCCCTTCCGCGCCGCCGTGATCGGCGGCGGCCCCGCCGGGCTGATGGCCGCCGAAGTGATGGCCGAAGCCGGGCTATCGGTCACGTTGTTCGAGCGTATGCCGAGCCTTGCCCGAAAATTCCTCATCGCCGGGCGCGGGGGGTTGAATATCACCCATGCCGAGGAGCTGGAGACGTTCCTGACGCGATATGGTGCGGCGGCGGATTGGTTGATGCCCTATCTGCGCGCCTTCCCGCCCGAGGCCGTGCGCGATTGGTGCCAGGGCTTGGGGCAATCCACCTTTGTCGGCAGTTCCGGGCGGGTGTTCCCCGAGGTGATGAAGGCGAGCCCGCTGCTGCGCGCCTGGATCCGGCGGCTGGAGGGGCTGGGGGTGAAATTCGTCACCCGCGCGGAATGGACGGGTTGGGACGAGCAGGGGCGCCTGCGCTTCGCCGATGGCTCAAGCTTCGCCGCCGATGCCGTGGTGCTGGCGCTGGGCGGGGCCTCCTGGCCGCGTTTGGGCAGCAATGGCGGCTGGACGAAGCTGCTGCCAGATGTCGAGATCGCGGCGCTGCGCCCGGCCAATTGCGGGTTCCGCCTCGCCTGGTCCGGGCATTTCTCGGCCAAATTCGCGGGTACGCCGCTCAAGCGCATTGCCCTCACCTGCGGTGGGATGACGGTGCCGGGCGAGCTGATGATCACCAAGGACGGAATCGAGGGCGGGGCGATCTACGCCGTTTCCGCCCTGGCGCGGGAGATGATCGCGCGGCACGGCGTGGCGGAATTGCAGATCGATCTGCGCCCCGATCTCACCCGCGAGGCGCTGGCCGCGAAGCTCGCCGGCGGGGGCAGCGAGTCGCTCTCCACCCGGCTGCGCAAGCAGGCCGGGCTATCGCCGGTGGCCATAGGGCTGGTGCAGGAGGCCCGCCATGCCGGGCTGGCGGCGCCTCTGGTGGAGTTGATCAAGGCGCTGCCGTTGCGCCTGCTGGCCCCGGCCGGGCTGGAGCGGGCGATCTCCACGGCGGGCGGCATCGGCCTTGGCGAGCTCGACGAGCATTTGATGCTGCACCGCCATCCCGGCGTGTTCGTGGCGGGCGAGATGCTGGACTGGGAAGCCCCGACCGGCGGTTATCTGCTGCAAGCCTGCCTGGCCCTGGGCCGCGCGGCGGGGCAGGGCGTGCTCAGCTGGAAAGATTCGCGACCAGAAAATCCGCAAAGGCCCGAAGCTTCGCGGTAAGGTGCCGTCCGGGCGGATACACCATGCGGAAAATGATCTGCGAGGTCGTGTAATCCGGCAGCACATGGATCATCCGCCCAAGCCGCAACGCCTGCTCCACCATGAAATCCGGCTCCAGCGCGATGCCCTGGCCGCCCAGCGCCGCCGCCAGCTGTACCGCGGCGCTGTTGGTGCGCAGATTGCCGGTCACCTTCACGGGATGCGCCACGCCATCCGCCCCGGTGAGGACCCAGGGCGGGCCGAGCGGCGCGTTGGCCACCACGAGGCAGTTATGCCTGGCCAGTTCCTCGGGCGTTGCCGGCGCGCCGTGTTGGGCCAGATACTCCGGCGCCGCGCACAGCACGGTGCCGGTATTCACCAGCGTGCGGGTGATGTAGCTCGATTCCGGCAGCTGGTTCATGGTCACGGCCATGTCGAAGCCTTCTTCCACCACATCCACGTAGCGGTCGGTCAGGATCAGCTCGACGGTCACCTTCGGGTACAAGGCGGCGAAGGCGGGCAGGAGCGGGGCGATCCGCGCCGCGCCGAAGCCCAGCGGCGTGCTCACCCGCAACACGCCCGTGGGCGTGTTCTGCAATTCGCCGGTCACATTCTCGAGCGCCTCGAGCTGGGCCAGCAGGTCGGCGCATTGCTCGTAATAGATGGTGCCGATCTCGGTCAGCCCGACATGGCGCGTGGTGCGGTTGAGCAGCCGCACGCCGAGCGCTTCCTCCAGCTCGCGCACATGCTTGCTGATGATGGTCGGCGAGAGCCGCAACGCCCGGGCCGCTTTGGTAAAGCTGCCCGTTTCCGCCACCTTCGCAAAGGCGGTCATTTTCGCCAGACGATCCATGTTCCCCCAGATTATGAACTGTTTGTTCAAGGTGAAAGTAAAAATATCCTGATTGTCAATTTGTTCGGAACCGGTCATACTTTGAACGAAGGCGATACGTTCCATCTTGAAAAAGCAGGGGCTAAATCGTCGTCCAGGGAAAATAATCCATATAGGGAAGGATCATCACATGCGTTTTCGTGCTTCCGCTGCCGTTCTTGCGGTCTCCTCCATGCTCGGCCTTGTCCAGCCGGCCGTCGCGTCCGGCCTGATCACCACTTCCAATGCCATGATGGTGTCGCTCAAGGAAATCGAGAGCCAGGGGCAGTTGGCCAAGGATCTCGCTGCCCAGGGGTATACCCATATTCTCCTGTCCAGCGTTGCCGCCACGCGTGAGAACCCGCACCCCGAACTGAACCCCAGCCTGGTGAACCAGCCCAACGAGCCGGCCCGCACCGGCTGGAACGGCACGGCGGTGAAGGACGGCGAGACCTACCAGATTTACGTCTCCTACGATCGCTAATTAGCCCCCGCCGGATTGTTCCGGCTCTTACAGCAAGACCTCCGCGATCGGGCTTCAGGCCCGGAGCGGGGGTTTTTTGTCGTCCTCTATCCGCCAATTATGAACTATTTGTTCATAGAGAAAGAAAAAATCATCGGATTATCAATTTTTCCCGGTAGGTCCATATCACTGGGCGAAGACGGTGAGTGCCGCCTTGAAGTTGGACCTCAAAAACACCGTTACGAAAGATTATCCCGATGCGTTTCTTTGCTTCTTCCGCTGTTGTGGCGACTGCCGCCCTGCTTGGTCTGGCCCAGCCTGCCGCCGCTTTCAGCCTGTTTTCCACCGTTGCCTCGGTGACTGTGCCGGTTTCCAACGTTGAGAGCCAGGCCCAGCTCGCAGCGCAGCTCCAGGCCCAGGGGTATAGCGATGTGCGTCTGGCCAGCTTTGCCGCCACGCGTGAGAACCCGCACCCCGAGCTGAACTCCGCGCTGGTGAACGAGCCTACCTCTCCGGTGCGCGAGGGCTGGAACGGCACGGCGGTGAAGGATGGCGAGACCATCCAGGTTTACGTTACCCGCTCCTAATCACGCCAGACTACGTCCGCTGGGCCGGTTGATGCGGCCCGGACGCTCACAAGAGTGAACCAAACCCCTGCCATCAGGCTCAAGCCTGAAGGCGGGGGTTTTGTCGTATGCGTCCGGCGTTGATTATGAACCATTGGTTCAAGGTGAAAGAGAAAATCGACTGATTATCAACATTTCGGCCCGGACCCATATGGCCCCCGAAGGCGGTGCGTACCGCCTGGACCTTTAGACTTTAAGCTGTCGTTACGAGAGATTACCCCCATGCGTTTCCATCGCGTTTCCTCCGCCCTGCTGGCCGCCGCCGCGTTTGCTCTGGCCCAGCCTGCCGCCGCCTCCGGCCTGTTTTCCTGGGTGCCCGAGTTGCGGGTGCATGTGCCGGGCGTTGAGAGCCAGGCCCAGCTTGCCGCACAGCTCCAGGGCGAAGGCTATGATCACGTCACCCTGACCCCGATTTACCCGACCCTGGAGAACCCGCACCCCGAGCTGAACCCCGGCCCGGTGAACAACCCCGATGCGCCCGTGCATACCGGCTGGAATGGCGTCGCTCATAAGGGCGGGCAGACCGTTCAGGTTTACGCGACTCACTCCTGAGAGGCCGTTGCAAAAATCCATTCTGGCGGCCGTCGAGATACAGTTTCCCGCGCGCCGGTGCTCAACCCGCTCAATGGCCCGCCAGGGCAATTTGTGAAACAGCCTCTAAGCGCCCCGCCGGGCTGCGTCAGTGATGCGGCCCGTGGAACCTGCCCCAGCCGTAGATAAAGGTAACAGGCGGGTAGAGATATCCATAGCCTGGATAATAGGCATAGGTTGGCGGATAGGGCAGGTACGGATAGTAATAGCCCTGCATTTCACCCGGATAGCCATAAGCGCCCGCTGGCGGCAGCGTCGGCACCTTGTTGCCCTTGGCCGCCATGCATTGGGCGTAAGTGGTGTCGTAATGCCATTGCAACTCGCCGGCTGACGCTTGCGCGTTCGCGGCTCCTTGGGCCGCCCCCACGGCTAAGCCGGTCCCGGCGCCGATGGCCGCTCCCGCCCCTGCATTGCCCGCGGCGGCCCCGATCAGCGCTCCCGCCGCCGCGCCAACCGCCGTGCCCGTTACCGTGGTGGCCACACCGTTCTGGTTCGCCACCCGCGCTGCCTCCGGCGACGCAAGCCCGATGCTCTGCGCAGCGCTGGCGCGGCAATTATAATCATCCTGCTGGAATTGCGTGTAGGTTTTGCCAGTCCCCGGCAGCACCATGATTCTGGGGCCGCTGGGCGGGGCCACGGCGCAGCCGCTCAGCAGCGTGGCTGCGGCGATGCTAAGGGCCAAATGCCGCTTATTCATGAATAACCCCCTCACGGACAGCACGCCTAACCATTTCGCACGTTATCGGCGCCGCTGGGGCAAGACATTGATTTCAGTCAAAAGCCGGCGCGGGTGGATCGTCTAGCATCGCCGCTCATGCGCTATCATGCCGGATTTGCTCTCCTGATGCTGGTGGGCTGCGCCGCCCCGCCGCCCCCGCCGAGGATTACGGCCCCGCCGCCGCCGGATTACGGCGCGCCCATCGCCGCGCTGCGGGCGGATATGGCGCAGGAAGTGCCCGACGACATTCCCCATAGCCCCGCCGACGATGCCGCCTGGATCGCCCACACCAAAGCCGCCTTCGCCGCCTCGCCCTACAGCCCCGCTACGCCGCAGCTTGTCCTGGCCGTGGACCGCAACCCGGCGGTGCAGCAGCTCCGGGTGATCTTCGCCAATCCCACCGGGGCGTGGCAGGTGATCGGCGGCGGCAAGGTCTCCACCGGCCGGGCCGGGCGCTATGGCTTCTTCATCACCCCCACCGGCGTATTCCCGCACACCACCGGCATTCTCGATTACCGGGCCGAGGGCACCTATAACGAGAACCATATCCGCGGGCTGGGCATCAAAGGCCGCCGGGTGTGGGATTTCGGCTGGCAGACCGCCGCCGAAGGCTGGCTGGATGATGGCCAGACCGGCGAGATCCGCCTGCTGGTGCATGCCACCGACCCCGACGTGCTAGAGCCCCGCCTCGGCCGCCCCGATTCCAAGGGCTGCGTGCGCGTCTCCGCGATGATGAATGTGTTCCTCGACCGCCATGCCGTGCTCGACGCCGATTACCTGCGCAACGCGGCGGATGACCGCGCGGTGGCCGCCGTGCTGCGGCCAGATGCCGATCCCTTCGCCTATCCGGGCATGTATCTGGTGGTGTTCGATTCCGCGGAGCCCCCACCATGAGCGCCGCCGGGCTGGAGACTGACATCGCGCG
>DAIDJU010000100.1 GCA_027451225.1 Acidocella sp.
CGAGCACACCAGCCGTTACGGCATCCTCAAGGTGGGCGAGACCGCGGGCGACCGCGTGGAGGTCACCGGGCTCGTCGAGAAGCCCAAGCCGGAGGACGCGCCCTCCAACCTCTCCATCATCGGCCGTTATGTGCTGCTGCCGGAGGTGATCGGCTATCTCTCCCGCATGGAGGCCGGGGCCGGTAACGAGGTGCAGCTGACCGACGCCATGGCCAAGATGATCGGCCATACGCCGTTCCACGGTCTGAAATTCGAGGGCAAGCGCTTCGATTGCGGCGACAAGATCGGCTTTCTGGAGGCGCAGATCGCCTTCTCGCTCTCCCGCCCGGATCTCGGCCCCGCCGTGCGCGAGTTCCTCAAGAACTACGTCAACAGCTAAGGCTGCCCGAGGACCCGCCCCAACAGGCGGGCCTTTTTTATCTTCTCGCGGCCCAAAATTGGCCGCAAATTCAAGCCACAACCCTGCTGGATTTTAGACCAGCACCGCATGAGGCAAGTATGACCTTTTCCCATAAGTTCCACGCCAGCTCGCTGCGCGAATACGATATCCGCGGCATTGTCGGCGAGACGCTGGCCGAGGCCGACGCCTTCGCCATTGGCCGCGTGTTCGGCTCGATGGTCGCCGAGGTGGGCGGACGCAAGGTTGCCGTGGGGCGCGATGGCCGTTTGTCCTCGCCTTCGCTGGCGGCGGCGCTGATCAAGGGGCTGACCGAGAGCGGGATGGATGTGGTCGATGTCGGCCAGGGGCCGACGCCGATGCTGTATTACGCCTCCTTCACCGAGCCCGCTGACGGTGCGGTGATGGTGACCGGCAGCCACAATCCGCCCAACTATAACGGCTTCAAGATGATGCTGAAGAACAAGCCGTTCTTCGGCAAGCAGATTCAGGACCTCGGCGCGCGCGCCGCCGCCGGGCAGGTTGTGCCCGAGGCCAAGGGCGGCGTGGTGCAGAAGGATATCTCCGACGCCTATGTGGCCCGCATGGTTCAGGACTGGGACGGCGAGCGCAAGCTGAAGGTGGTGTGGGATAACGGCAATGGCGCCGCCGGCGACGTGCTGATGAAGCTGCTGGAGAAGCTGCCCGGCGAGCACAAGGCGTTGAACGCCAAGATCGACGGCACCTTCCCCGCGCATCACCCGGACCCGACCGTGCCGAAGAACCTCGAGCAGCTCATCGCCGCCGTGGCGGCCGAGGGCGCTGATGTTGGCATCGCCTTCGATGGCGACGCCGACCGTATCGGCCTCGTGGACAATGAAGGCCACATCCTGTTCGGCGACCAGTTCCTGATCCTGATGGCGCGCGACGTGCTGCGCCAGCATCCGGGGGCGACGATCATCGCCGATGTGAAGGCCAGCCAGGTGCTGTTCGACGAAGTGGCCAAGGCCGGCGGCACGCCGCTGATGTGGAAGACCGGGCATTCGCTTATCAAGTCCAAGATGGCGGAGCTGGGCTCGCCGCTCGCGGGCGAGATGTCCGGCCATATCTTCTATAACGACAAATGGTACGGGTTCGACGACGCGCTCTACGCCGCCGTGCGCGTGCTGGGCGTGATCTCCCGCACGCCGGGCACCGTGGGCGAGTTCCGCGCCAGCCTGCCCGCCGTGCTGAACACGCCGGAACTGCGCTTCGACTGCGACGAGGACCGCAAATTCGCCGTGGTGGCCGAAGTCGCCGCGCGGCTGAAGGATGCGGGCGAGAAGGTCTCCGACACCGATGGCGTGCGCGTGAACACCGAAGATGGCTGGTGGCTGCTGCGTGCTTCCAACACCCAGGCGGTGCTGGTCGCCCGTGCGGAGAGCACCTCCGAGGCGGGTCTGGAACGCCTCAAGGCCGCGCTGGCCGCTCAGCTCGCCGCCTCCGGCCTCACCCCCGATTTCTCCGCCACCAACGCGGGGCATTGAGGGGCTGGGGCGTAGGGCCTCGTCTTGGGGGCACTGCCCCCAAACCCCCACCAAGGGCCGAGAGGCCCTTGGAACCCACCCGGCAAATAAAAAGGGCTCCACAAGGGAGCCCTTTTTATTTGCCGAATTATTGAGCTCAGGAACTCGGTTCCTGGCAGGGGGCAGGGGACGGCGTCCCCCTGCGGCACCAGCCTCACCGCCGGGACTTTACCCGGCGACGAAGCGTTCCAGCCAGTGGATGGTGTAGTCGCCGGCGACGAAATCCGGTGCTTCCAGGATGCGCTGGTGCAGCGGGATGGTGGTCTTAATGCCGGTGATGACGAACTCGTTCAGCGCGCGCTTCATGCGGGCGATCGCTTCCTCGCGCGTCTTGCCGTAGGTGATCAGCTTGGCGACCAGGCTGTCGTAATGCGGCGGCACGCGGTAGCCGGCGTAGAGCCCCGAATCCACACGCACGCCAAGGCCACCCGGCGGGTGGAATACATCCACCTTGCCCGGCGAGGGCGCGAAGGTCTGCGGGTCTTCGGCGGTGATGCGGCATTCCAGCGCATGGCCGGAGAGCACGACATCCTTCTGGGTGTAGCCCAGAGGCTGCCCGGCGGCGATGCGGATCTGCTCGCGCACCAGATCGATGCCGGAGATCATCTCCGAGACCGGATGCTCCACCTGCAAACGGGTGTTCATCTCGATGAAGGCGAACTGCCCGTCCTGATACAGGAATTCCAGCGTGCCGGCGTTGCGGTAGCCGATCTTCTTCAGCGCGCTGGTCACGGTCTCGCCCAAAGCGTCGCGCTGCTCGGCGCTGATGACCGGGGAGCCAGCTTCTTCCAGCACCTTCTGGTGGCGGCGCTGGAGCGAGCAGTCGCGCTCGCCGATATGCACCACCTCGCCATGGTTGTCGGCCAGGATCTGCAGCTCGATATGCCGGGGCTTGTCGAGATACTTTTCCATGTACACGGCG
>DAIDJU010000101.1 GCA_027451225.1 Acidocella sp.
CATCAGCGCCGCGTCGCGCACCGAGCGCGCCATTGGCCCGGCCACGGCGACATGCCCGAACGCGCCCAGCGGCCATTGCGGCACCAGCCCGAAGCTGGGCTTGAGCCCAACAATGCCCGACCACGCGGCGGGAATACGGATGGAGCCGCCCGCATCGGTGCCCACATGCAGCGGACCGAAAAACGCCGCCGCCGCCGCCGCCGCGCCCGAGGACGAGCCGCCCGGCGTGTGCGCGGTGTTCCAAGGGTTGCGGGTGATACCGTGCAGCGGGCAGTCGCCGGGCCATTTCCAGCCATATTCGGTGGTTGTGGTCTTGCCGATGATCACCGCCCCCGCCCGGCGCAGGGCGCGCACCAGCGGGGCGTCGGCGGGGGCGGGCGCGGTATCGGTGGTCTTGCTTCCGCGCCGCGTGGGCAGCCCGGCCATGTCTACCAAATCCTTCACCGTCACCGGCACGCCATCCAGCACGCCACTTGGCTTGCCCGCCGCCCAGCGGGCCGCGCTGGCGCGCGCGGCGTTGAGCGCCTCGGGGTTCATCACCGCAAAGGCGTTGATCTCCGGGTTGCGCCGGGCGATGCGCTCGGTCACCCCCTGCAAGGCCTGCAACGGGGTGAGCTGGCGCGCGGCATAAGCGGTGAGCAGCTCCTCGGCGTCCAGCGCCGCGGCGTCGGTCACATCCACGGCGGCACCGGCAGGCTCTTGCTCCGCAGGAATTCCGGGTTGAACAGCTTGCTCTGATAGCGCGCACCGCCATCGCAAAGCATCGTCACCACCGTATGGCCAGGCCCCATCTCGCGCGCCACGCGGATCGCCGCCGCCACGTTGATGCCCGCCGAGCCGCCGATGCAGATGCCCTCATGGATCAGCAGGTCGTAGATCTGCTCCAGCGCCTCGGGGTCGGGGATGCGCACGGCGTCGTCGATCTTCACGCCCTCCAGATTGCCCGGCACGCGGGACTGGCCGATGCCCTCGGTGATGGAGGAGCCGCTTACGGAGAGGTCGCCATTCTTCACCCAGCCATACAGACCGCTGCCCTCCGGGTCCGCCAGCACGATCTTCACGCCCGGATTGCGCTCTTTCAGCGCCAGAGACACACCCGCCAGCGTGCCGCCCGTGCCGCAGGCGCAGGTGAAGGCATCCACCTTGCCGCCCGTCTCCGCCCAGATTTCCGCGCCCGTGGTCAGGCGGTGGCCCTCGCGGTTGGCGAGGTTGTCGAACTGATTGGCCCAGACCGCGCCCAGCTCCTCGGCCAGACGGCGCGAGACATGCACGTAATTCTCAGGGTCCTTGAAGGGTTTAGCGGGCACCAGGCGCAAATCCGCGCCGATCATGCGCAGGAAGTCGATCTTCTCGCGGCTCTGCGTCTCGGGCATGACAATGATGCATTTATACCCCAGCGCATTGGCCACCAGCGTCAGCCCGATGCCGGTATTCCCCGCCGTGCCCTCCACGATAATGCCACCCGGCTTGAGCTTGCCGCTCGCCACGGCGTCGCGGATGATGGCGAGTCCCGCGCGGTCTTTCACCGAGCCGCCGGGGTTGAGGAACTCCGCCTTGCCCAGAATCTCGCACCCCGTGGCCGCCGAGGCCCGCTTGAGCCTGATCAGCCTGGTCCCGCCAATCGCCCCGATCAGCCCGTCCGCCACTGTTTCCATATGACCCTGTCCTCGCTATGTTGCGTTTAAAGTCTATACGCCGGAGGGCATTATGATC
Source organism: Acidocella sp. (assembly GCA_027451225.1). GTDB lineage: Bacteria > Pseudomonadota > Alphaproteobacteria > Acetobacterales > Acetobacteraceae > Acidocella. Next base: position 1,714 of record DAIDJU010000101.1, read on the forward strand.
GAAGATGTCGCGCCGCGACAGGTGTGGGAAGCGCTCATGAACAATCCGTCCGCCGTGCTATGCGATGTACGCACGAACGCGGAGTGGAGCTTCGTCGGCCTGCCGGACCTTACCGAGGCCGGGAAACAGACCGCGCTTGTGCAGTGGCAAACCTACCCCTCCATGCAGGTGAACCCGAAATTCGTGGAAGCCCTGGCCGCCGCCCACCTGACGCCGGAGCAGCATGTGTATTTCATCTGCCGTTCAGGCGCGCGCAGCATGTCCGCAGCACTTGCGGCGCGGGAAGCCGGGTACAAGCACGTGTACAATGTGCGCGATGGGTTCGAGGGCCCAGCGGACCCGCGCGGGCATCGCGGCCATGTGGCCGGGTGGAAGGCTGATGGGCTGCCGTGGCGGCAGGGGTAAATCGTCAGCGCACTAACTAAAGTTTTCGGATGATGTTTTTGGCGCAGCTTTTTAAAAAAGCTACGCCAAAAACTTTTATTAGCTTAAGATCTACCCGAAATATCCAGGCGAAAAGCCGCTACTTCCCAAACACCACCACGCTCTCCAGATTTTCCGAATACGGAAACTGGTCGATGGGCGTGGCGGCGAGGAGCGAATAGCCGGCGCGGCGAAGCGCTCCAGCATCCGCCGCCAGAGCCTCCGGGTTGCAGCTCACGTAAATCACGCGCGCCACATTCGCCTGCACGATAAAGCGCATCTGCGCCGCCGCTCCGGCGTAAGGCGGGTCCAGCACAATGGCGGCGACTTTCGCCATTTCGGCGGCTTGCAGCGGGCGGCGGTGCAAATCGCGCCGCGTGATGCTTACGCGCCCGGCCAAGCCGGCCGCGCGCGTGGCGGTTTCGGCGGCGGCGGGGGCAAACATATCGCCCTCATATGCCTCCACCCGCGCATGCTGCGCCAGCGGAAAGGTGAGCGTGCCGCACCCCGCGAACAGCTCCACGATGCGCGATTTGGCGGTCAGCTTCGGCAGCCCGACCAGCATGGCGTCCACAATCGCCGCCTCGCCCTCGGCGCTTGCCTGCAAGAACCCGCCCGGCGGCGGCACCACCGCAACGCCGGCAAAGCGGATCACCGGGTTTTGCAGGATGATCGCGGGTTCCGGGTCCGCCTTGCCGGTGGCGATGGAAATGCGCGGCACGCCATGCGCCTTGGCAAAGTCGATGATGCGCTTGCGGTCTGGTTGCTGAAATTCGGCATCCAGGCGGAACAGGATATCCGGCCCATTATCGAGCCAGTTGATGACCACCGAGCCCACGCGGCGGAACGCCAGCAGGCTTCGCAGCAACTCGCGCAGCGGCGGCAGCAGGGGCAGGATTTCGGGGCGCAGCAGCGCGCATTCGCGCATATCCACCACCTCGGCCCCGCGCGCCTGGTGCAGACCGAGCGAAATCTCGGTGCCCTTGCGCGTGGCGGCGAGGTCCACACGGCGGCGGGTGCCAGCAGGCACCTCCACCAGCGGAGCAACGGGCGCATCCATATACCCGGCGCGGGCCAGGGCGTTTTTCAGCAGCGCGGATTTATCGATGGCGTGGCGGTCCGCGGCGGCGCAACCGCCACAGACGCCGAAATGCAGGCAATGCGCCATGGCAGCCTCAGGCTTCGGCGTTGCCGCCGTTCTCCTCGGGGATCACGTCGGGCGCCTCTTCCTCGTGCACCTCTTCCACCACGGGAGTGGCGCCACGGCGGCGGAGGAGCATGAAAGCCGGCACATTCTCGCCAAACCCAAGCACTGGCGCGCCCAGATCCTTCTCGTAACGCGGCTCGCGGTCACGCTCGCGCTCACGGCGGGGGCGCTCACGGTCGCGCTCCCTTTCGCGTTCACGCTCGCGGGGGGCTTCCTGCTTCGGCGCGCGCTCGGGCTGCGGCTTAACCTCGCGGGCGGCCGGCTTTTCCTTGCTGCCCTTCTTGTCGCCACGGACGTTGCGGCTGCCGCGGCCACGCTTGCGGCCATCCTCTTCGGACCATTCCACCGCGTCCAGCCCCGGAATTTCGATACGCGGGATCGGCGCGCCGGTCAGCTTCTCCACCGCCTCCACGGCCAGACGGTCATCCGGCGTGGCGATGGTATAGGCATGCCCCTCGCGCCCGGCGCGGCCGGTACGGCCGATGCGGTGCACATAATCCTCGGCATGGTGCGGCACGTCGAAGTTAAACACGTGGGAAAGACCGCCGATATCGATGCCGCGCGCGGCGACATCCGAGCAGGCCAGCAGCCTCAACTCGCCCGCCTTGAACTTCTCCAGCGTGGCGAAGCGCACGCTCTGCGGCAGGTCGCCATGCAGCGCGCCCGCGGCAAAGCCGTGCTTGAGCAGCGATTTCAGCAAAATATCCACATCGCGCTTGCGGTTGCAGAAGATGATGGCGTTCTGCACGTCGTCGGAGCGGATGAGCCGGCGCAGCGCCTCGCGCTTGTCGTGCTCGTTCACCAGCACGAGGCCGGAGGTGATGGTGGTCGCCACGGTCGCCGGCTTGGAGACGGTGATCTCCTTCGGCGCGGTGAGGAAGGCGTCGGCCAGGCGGCGGATCTCCGGCGCCATGGTGGCGGAGAAGAACAGCGTCTGCCGGTTGGCGGGCAGCATCGAGACGATGCGCTCGATATCCGGGATGAAGCCCATGTCCAGCATGCGGTCGGCTTCGTCGATCACCAGCACCCGCACATCGGTGAGCAGCAGCCCGCCGCGCTCGAACAGGTCGATCAGGCGGCCCGGGGTGGCGATCAGCACGTCCACGCCCTTGGAGAGCACTTCCTTCTGGTCGGACATGCTCTCGCCGCCGATGAGCAGCGCATGGTTGAGCTTGAGGTGCTTGCCGTACTGGACGAAGTTTTCCGCCACCTGCAGGGCCAGCTCGCGCGTCGGCTCCAGGATGAGCGAGCGCGGCATGCGCGCACGGGCGCGGGAGCCGGAGAGGATGTCCAGCATCGGCAGGGTGAAGCCAGCCGTCTTGCCGGTGCCGGTCTGCGCACAGCCCAGCACATCCTGGCCCATGAGCACCACGGGGATGGCCTGCGCCTGGATCGGCGTCGGGTTCAGGTAGCCCTTTTCGTGCAGGGCCTTGAGAATGGGTTCGGAGAGGCCGAGTGCCGCGAAGCCGTCCTGCTCATCTTCCGGCTCTTGTGGTGCGGCTTCCTGCTCGGGCTCGGGCTGCGGCTCGGGCGCGGCTTCAGGCGCCGGGGCTTCGGCGGCGTGCGTGTTCGTGGCTTCGTCCTGCGCCGGGGGTTCGGCTTGATCGGCTACCGTATTGTCAGACAAAAATTGAACCCGTTCGTGTTGAGGTGCCGCGCGTGAAAACGCGCCTAGCGCGCGCCGCGCCAGTTGCAATGCGCCCCGTATCGGCAGTTTGAACCGAGAAGTCAAGGATTAGCGCGGGATAAACGCCCCCGCACCTCCGCTATTGCCGTGGGTGTGACATGTTTCATCAGCGTTTCCAATGCCGCAGGCGCAGGGCATTGCCAAGTACGCAGAGCGAGGACGCCGCCATCGCCCCGCCCGCCAGCGCCGGGCTGAGCAGGCCGAAGGCGGCGGCGGGAATGCCGAGCGCGTTATAGATCAGCGCCCAGAACAACCCTTGCACCAGCACGGCCCAGGTTTTGCGCGCGAGCCCGATGGCCTCGGGCGCCAGTTCGGGCGCCGGGCGCAGCAACGAAACATCCGCCGCCTCGATGGCCACATCCGCGCCCGAGCCCATCGCCATGCCCACCGTGGCGGCGGCCAGGGCGGCGGCGTCGTTGATGCCGTCGCCCAGCATGGCGGGGCGGCGGCCGGCCTTGCGCAGATCCTGGATCACCGCCAGCTTCATCGCTGGGTCGGCCTGGGCGATAATCTCCACATCCAGCCCCAGCCCTTCAGCCGCCGCGCGCCTGTCGCCGGTGAGCAGCAGCACGCGCAGGCCCATCTGGCGCAGCCGGTCCACGGCCTCGCGCGCGCCGGGGCGCAGCGTGTCGGTAAAGCCGAACCCGGCGAGCACCGCACCGCCCTCCTCCGCCAGCCAGGACCATGTGGCGGCGTCGGGCACGGCGGGGGCGTTGGGCACCAGGCCAGAAGAGCCCAGCACATAGGCCTTGCCCGCCATTTCACCACGCACCCCCTTGCCCGGCAGGGCGGCGAAATTCTCCGCCGGTGTTACGCCCGGCAGGCGGAGCGCCGCACTCAGCGGATGCGTATCCTTAGCCGCCAGCGCCGCCGCGATCTCGCGCACCCGCGCCTCGGGCTGGCCGCCCACCAGCTCCACCCGCTCCAGGCGCGGCTGGCCGGTGGTCAGCGTGCCGGTCTTGTCGAACACCAGCGTATCGACATGCGCCGCCTGCTCCAGCGCATCGGCGGTGCGGAACAATATGCCCCGCTTGGCCGCCGTGCCCGTGCCCGCCAGAATGGCCGCCGGGGTGGCGAGCCCCATGGCGCAGGGGCAGGCAATGACCAGCACCGAGACGGCGTTGATGATGGCGCGTGGATACGCCGCCCCATGCGCCAGCCACGCCACCAGCGTGAGCAGCGCCAGCCCCACCACCACGGGCACGAACACCGCCGCCACCTTGTCCGCCAGCTTCTGCACGCGCGGCTTGGTGGCCTGCGCGTCCTCGATCATCCGCGCCATGCGGTCGAGGAAGCTCTCCCCCGCCGCTGAGGTCACCCGCAGCCGCAGCACCGCGTTCAGGTTCAGCGTGCCCGCCAGCAGCTTCGCGCCGGGGCCGCGCGTCACCGGCAGGGCCTCGCCGGTCACCGGGCTTTCATCCAGGCTGCCTGTGCCGTCGATCACGATGCCATCCACCGGCACGCGCTCGCCGGGGCGCAGCTCGATCTCATCGCCCGGCGCCAGGGCTGAGACGGGCGCATCCGTGCCATCCGCCCGGTGCGCCACATCCGGGCGCAGCTTGTGCAGGGCGGTGATGGCGCGGGCGGCGTCGCGCTTCACCCGGCCTTCCATATACTTGCCCAGCCGGACCAGGGTGATGATCGCCACCGAGGACTCGAAATAAAGCGGCCCGCCCGCGAGGTAATCCCACACCGAGAGCCCCCAGGCCGCCGAGGTGCCGAGTGCCACCAGCAAATCCATATTGCCCGAGCCCTCGCGCAGGGCGGCGAACCCGGCGCGGTAGAAGCGCGCGCCCAGCCAGAACTGCACGATACTGGCCAACACCAGCGACAGCACCATCGGCACATGCAGCACCATGCCCAGCACCACCGGGGCGGAGAGGATGAACGCCGCGATGAGCTCGGCCTTTTCCCGCCGGTCGTCATAGGGTTTGGCGGTTTCCAGCGGTGTCGCGGTGTACCCCGCGCGCTGCACCGCCGCGATGAGCTCCGGCACCGCCACCTCCGGCCCGGCCTGCACCTGCGCCGTCTCGGTGGCCAGGTTTACCGAAGCCTCGGATACCCCCGGCACGCGGCGCAATACTTTCTCCACGCGGGTGACGCAGCTCGCGCAGGTCATTCCACCAATGGCAAGTTCAATCCGGTGCGGTGTTACTGTCTGATCCATGCCCAAGGATATGGGCAGCCCCCCGGCGGAAGGTCAATGCGCTTGACCCTGCCATGCCGCCACCCTTTATCTAACACCTATAGGAGACCCGAAATGAGCCAGACCACTCAGACCTTCACCGTACCCGACATGGACTGCCAATCCTGCGTCCGCTCGATCACCGCCGCGGTGCATCAGGTGGATGCCAAGGCCGAGATCAGCGCCGACCTGCCCGCCAAGCGCGTGACGGTGACCGGCACCGGCAGCGCCGCAGCCTTCGCCGCCGCCATCGAGGATGCCGGGTTTACCGCGACGCCCGCCTAACCCACACGCATGCCGGTGAGGATCGCCAGCAGCACGATGAACAGCGTCGCCAGCACCACCACCGACACGCCCCAGCGCAGCGCGAGATAATTGGCCGCGACGACGCCGCGCCCGCGCCCGATCGTCTCCACCACGATGGTGATGAGAAACCCGGCCAATAGCAGGAACAACGCCAAAGCCGGCGCGTTGAAATGCAGCATCAGCGACAGCGCCACCCAGCCGATGAGCGCTGGAACGGTGCCGAAGATCAGCAATTGCCGCTCCGCCCCCAGCACGGCGGGCGGCAAGGGCGCGCCGTTCACCGGATGCGCCGTATCCCGCAGGGCAAAGCCCCAATGCACCGCCCCCAGGAAGGAAAGAATGACCGCGCCATACGAGATCAGCACCTCGATGGCGGCTTTCGAGGCCACGGGGTCGAGCAGCACGATGGCGCCCAGCCCCAGAAACGGTATGGCCCCCGCGAAGCTAAGCAGCACGGCGATGGTGAAAGGTTGCTTGAACATGGTCGCTCCTCCTCAATCCTCGAACACATAACCCAGCCGTTCGGCCGCCGGGCGCAAAATCTCCAGCACCGGGGCCAGATGCTTCAGATACGCCCGGTAGCGGTAGCGCGAGCGGTCGTAGAGTTTCTCCGTCACCTGCGCGTAGGAGGCTGTGCGGGCATAGCGCGTGTTCCGCTCGAAGCTCAGGCAGCGCGGGTCGAACGCCACCCCGATGAAATCGAGGATCTTCCGCACATTGGCCTCCTGGTCCACCACCATGTCCTCATAGCGCAGCGGCAAATAGCGCATGGTCACATTCCGCCGGTAATGCGCGATGAGATCCGCGACCAGGTTATAATGCCGGGCGATGCTCTCCACCTGCGCCGCGCAGAAGAAGCCGTGGGTGAGATGGTTGGAATAGACCGAGAGCAGCACGTCCAGCGGATGGCGGAGGACGTGGATGATCGGCGATTGCGGGAACAGCAGCGAAATCAGCCCGAGATGCGTCTCGTTCAGCGGCATCTTGTCGGTGAAGAAATCAGCACCGGGCTTGAAGATGCCGCTCTTGGCCGCACGGTTGAGGTAATAGTCGCGCAGCTCGTTCAACCCGTCGCGCTGGTCGCCCATCCATAGCTCGGCCAGAGCCTCGGGGTAGGTGAGCGGGCTCGCCAGCAAGCGCGGCATGATCTGGGTGATGTCGTTGACATAAGGCAGCTCATCGCCCGCCGAGATGCGCGGATGCACGGTGAGCGTCTGCTCGATGAGCGTGGTGCCCGAGCGCGGAAACCCGACGATGAACACCGGCTGCGGCATGTCCGCCCGCGTCTCCGCCATGGGGAGCGTCTTCAGCCGCCGTTCGGTGAAGAAGCCCTTCAGCCGCGCCGCCTGATCGGCCGCCGCCTCGGCCATGTAGCCGCGTGCGCCTAGTTCCAACGCGCGCCGCTTGCCCGCCCCGAAACAGGCGAAAGCCTCGTCATACCGCCCAAGCTGGTCGAGCAGCCGCCCCTTCTCCGAGATCTCGCCGGGCCCCAGCCGCATCCCGTCCTCTTCCGGCTCCTGCAAGATGGCCAGCGCGTCCTCGGTGCGCTTGAGCCGGGCCAGCACCGTGGCGCGGGTAAGCCGCACGGAGGGATTATGGGGATGCAGCCGCTCCGCCTCGTCCAGCAGCTCCAGCGCGCGGTCGAATTTGCGGTCGGCCTCTTCCATTTTGGCGTAGCCGAGCACGGTCTGCGGCACGTCGGGCCGCAGCGCCATGGCGCGCTGGTACAGGGTGCGGGATTCCTCGATGCGCCCCTGCGCCTTCAGGTTCCAGGCCAGATTGGCCAGGGTGATCGGCTCCTCGCCCTCGGCCAGCTCCAGCACCTTGCGGTAATGGTACTCGCCGATCAGCGGCCTGTTCGCCTCGGTGAGCACAAGGCCCATGAGGTTATGCGCCTGGGCGTTCTGGGGCGCGATGCGGATGGCGTTGCGGGCATGCACCTCAGCCTCGGCCAGCGCGCCCTTATTGATGAGCAGCAGCGTCAGCTCATTTGTGGCCCAGAAATTATTCGGGTTCAGCGCCACCACACGGCGGATCAACGCCTCGGCCGCGCCCACCCTGCCCTGTTGCAGGCACAGGCGCTGGAGAAACAGCAACCCGCCCTCATGCCCCGGGGCCAGCTCCAGCAAATGTCGGGCGTACCCCTCCGCCGCCATTGCATCGCCCGCCGCCAGAGCGGCCTCGGCCTGGGCCAGCATCGGCCCCAGCGCGGTGGTCGCCTCGGGCGGCGAGAGTGCGGCGAAGTCCAGCGCGCAACAACGCACACGCCGCAAACCGGAGCCGCAGGGACAAGAGGTAAGGTCCACCATGCTCCGGACTGTAATCAGCCCGGAGCCGGACGGCTAGGCGGGGTTAAGTGCCCGTCCAGGGCGGCGGGTCGCTCGCGGGGAAAGTCTCGTCCCCAGCTTCGTCCACCACGTCGAACTCCGCCGGGGCGGGCAAGGCCAGCGGGCGGCGGAGCAGGAGCACGCATTTCACCCCATCGGGGTCCACCGCCTCCAGACTGGTCAGCATGCCGTTCGCTCCCTCGACATACACCGATTTCGGGTTGTGAATGATATGCTCCAGCCCTTCGAGCGAAATCATCAGGATGTCATCCTTGTGATCGTAGGTGACGCCCCTGAGCGGCAACCACTCGGCCTCGACCTGGCTGCCAAGCTTCAGCCCAGAAACCCGCACCTCGGCCTCCTCTCCCGAGAGCTTTTTGGAAAGCTCATCCAGATACGGCCGCCATAGCGCTCTCTCCAGTTTTTCCATGGTCATTTCCTCATCCCCTTTTGTTCCGACAAAGGTTGGACGTACTCTTGAGATAATAAGTTTCCGCCACTTTTCCAGAGGCCGGTTGTGCCAAGCGGGGGCGGCGCGCTATGGCCTTGCGCATGAGCAAAACCCATCCCGCCTGCCCGCAATGCACCCTGGAAGAGGTGCATCTGCAGGGCGCCAATTATGTCTGCGACACCTGCGGCTATGAATGGCCCGCCGAGCTTGCCGAGGAAGCTGAAGTCGTGCGCGACTCCAACGGCAACGTGCTGGCCGATGGCGACACGGTGGTGCTGATCAAGGACCTCAAGGTAAAGGGCTCCTCCACCACGTTGAAGGTGGGCACCAAACTCAAGGGCATCCGCATCAGCGGCACTGGCGACCATGCCGTGGAGCATGGCGGCTACATGCTGAAGCAGGAATTCCTGCGCAAAGCCTGAACGCAAAAACGGCGCCTTTCGGCGCCGTTTTCAGTTTCAGTGGACCTCTTCCGCGGCCTTTTCGTCGTCGCCATCGGCCTCGGGTTTCGGCAAGGCGGGCGGGGTGGCTTCGGCCACGTCGAAGGCCAGCTTGCCGTCCTTCACGGTCACCTTCACCGCGCCGCCCTTCACCAGCTTACCGAAGAGCAACTCCTCGGCCAGCGGCTTCTTGATCAGCTCCTGGATCACCCGGCCCAGCGGACGCGCGCCATAAAGCGGCTCGTACCCGCGCTCGGCCAGGAACTCCTTGGCCGCGGAGGACAGCTCGATGGTCACGTTGCGGTCGGCGAGCTGCGCCTCCAGCTGCATCACGAACTTCTCCACCACGCGGCCGACGATTTCCGGCGTTAGCGGCGCGAAGGGGATGATCGCATCCAGGCGGTTGCGGAACTCCGGCGTGAACAGGCGCTTCACCGCTTCCTCATCCTCGCCCACCCGCACCTCGCGGCCGAAGCCGATGGCGGGCTTCTGCATGTCGGACGCGCCGGCATTGGTGGTCATGATCAGGATGACATTGCGGAAGTCGATCTTCTTGCCGTTATGGTCGGTCAGCTTCCCATGATCCATGATCTGCAACAGGATGTTGAACAGATCCGGGTGGGCCTTCTCGATCTCATCGAGCAGCAGCACGCAATGCGGGTGCTGGTCGATGGCGTCGGTCAGCAGGCCGCCCTGGTCGAAGCCGACATAGCCCGGCGGCGCGCCGATGAGGCGGGAGACCGAGTGCCGCTCCATGTACTCGGACATGTCGAACCGCGTCAGCTCGATGCCCAGCGTGGTGGCGAGTTGGCGGGCCACCTCGGTCTTGCCGACACCGGTGGGGCCGGAGAACAGGTAGTTGCCAATCGGCTTCTCCGGGTCGCGCAGGCCGGCGCGGGAGAGCTTCATCGCGGCAGACAGCGCCTCGATGGCCGCATTCTGGCCGAACACCATCGCCTTCAGGTCACGCTCCAGGTTGCGCAGCACTTCCTTGTCGTCGGAGGAGACCGACTTGGGCGGGATGCGCGCGATCTTGGACACCATGTCCTCGATGTCCTTCAGCGTCACCGTCTTGCGGCGCTTGCTCTCGGGCAGCAGCATGCGGGCCGCGCCGGCCTCGTCGATCACGTCGATCGCCTTGTCCGGCAGCTTGCGGTCGTTGATGTACTTCGCCGCCAACTCCACCGCGGCGCGGATCGCCTCGTCCGTGTAGCGGACCTTGTGGTGCTTCTCGTAAGCGCCCTTCAGCCCCTTCAGAATCCGCACCGTATCCTCGACCGACGGCTCGTTGACGTCGATCTTCTGGAAGCGCCGCACCAGCGCGCGGTCCTTCTCGAAGTAGTTGCGGAACTCCTTATAGGTGGTGGAGCCGATGCAACGCAGGCTGCCCTGGGCCAGAGCGGGCTTGAGCAGGTTGGAGGCGTCCATCGCCCCGCCGGAGGTCGCGCCCGCGCCGATCACGGTGTGGATCTCGTCGATGAACAGCACCGCGCCGGGCGAGTTCTCCATCTCGGTCACGACCGCCTTCAGCCGCTCCTCGAAATCGCCGCGATAGCGGGTGCCGGCGAGCAGCGCGCCCATGTCCAACGCGTAGATGGTGGCGTTGAGCAGCACCTCGGGCACGTCGCCATCGATGATGCGCTTGGCCAGTCCTTCCGCGATGGCGGTCTTGCCCACGCCGGGGTCGCCCACATAAAGCGGGTTGTTCTTGGTGCGGCGGCAGAGGATCTGGATCGTGCGCTCAATCTCATGCTCGCGCCCGATCAGCGGGTCGATCTTCCCGTCCCGCGCCTTCTTGTTCAGGTTGATGCAGTAGGTGGAAAGCGCATCCTGCCCGCGTTTGGCGTTGGCCTTCTCCTCGCGCTCCGGCTCGCTGTTCTGGTCGGACCCGTTGGGGGGGCGCGGCGCGGATTTGCCGGGGCTCTTGGCGATGCCGTGCGAAATGAAGTTCACCGCGTCGAGGCGCGTCATGTCCTGCAGTTGCAGGAAGTACACGGCATGGCTCTCGCGCTCCGAGAACAAGGCGACGAGCACGTTGGCGCCGGTCACCTCCTCGCGCCCCGAGGACTGCACATGAATAGCCGCGCGCTGCACCACGCGCTGGAAACCGGCGGTGGGCTTGGGGTCGCCCGCACGGTCGGTGGCGAGGCCCGCGAGGTCCTTGTCCAGAAACTCGGTCAGGTCTTTTTTGATCTTCTCGATATCCACACCGCAGGCGCGCAGCACTGTTACCGCGTCGGCATCGTCCACAAGCCCGAGCAGCAGATGCTCCAGCGTCGCATATTCGTGCTTGCGCTCAGCCGCCAGGGAAAGCGCACGATGCAGGGTCTGTTCTAGGTTGCGAGACAGCATGGACTAACTTCCTTTCCCCCGGAAACCGGCGGGCTTGATTCCGGACACTCTACCTGCCTGCCCGGCTGGCATCTCTGCTGCGCCGCCACTGGAGCCGCGCATATTCATAGATAGTGACGCCGTTGCTGAATACAGCCTCATTCTTTCTCAATCGTGCACTGCAGCGGGTGTTGGTTCTGGCGCGCCAGATCCATCACCTGCGTCACCTTGGTTTCCGCCACCTCGTAGGTGTACACGCCGCAAACCCCCACCCCGCGCCGATGCACATGCAGCATGATCTGCGTCGCCTGTTCGCGGGATTTCTGGAAGAAACGCTCGAGCACATGCACGACGAACTCCATCGGCGTGTAGTCGTCGTTCAGCATGAGAACCTTGTACATGGTTGGCTTACGGGTCTTGGGCCGCGGCTTCACGGCCACGCCGGTATTCGTCCCTTCGCCACCCTTACGCTTGTCGTCCTCGCTCATTCCTCACATCCTGGGCGGCGCTACAGCCCCGCCTCCTCATCAGTCCGGCGGGTTTCACACCGCCATAGGGGGAGCATATCGAAAGCACGGCTGCCTATGAAAGAGAGAATTTCTCTTGATTGCAAAAAACATGGGCATAACGCCGGCAAATATCCAGTAACCAAGCGTAAGGAAGCACGACGCGCCCGAACGCAAAAAAGCCGGCCACCCTAGGTGTCCGGCCCAATTTAACGCATGTACCACACGCGCTGCGCCACATCGGAAGCTTGGCTCCCACTCCCGGCACGCATAACGCGCACCGAGGTTGGCGGGAGCAAAGCGGATTAGCGGGTCTTGCCGAAGGTCTCGACGGCGAGGGTCACGCGGGCGGTGATCGGGGCGATCGCCTGCTCGGTCAGCTTCACGGCGGCGTCGGCGAGCTTGTTGGTCTCGGAGACGGCCTTCTCGATGCTGGCCTTGGTGTAGCTGGTCTGCAGGTCCACGGCTTCCTTCACGGACTTCACGCCGATCAGCGACTTGCCGAACGCGACGGACTCCTCGATGGACTCCTTGGAGGTGGCGGCCAGGTGCTTGGACAGGTCCTGGAAGCCGGTGGCGTAGATCTGGGTGGCCTTCACGAAGGCTTCCAGGTTGCCCTGGCTGAACGCCAGCAGTTCTTCGGAGGTCTTCACGGCTTTCTCAACGCCTTCCTTCAGCTTGGCCTGAGAGGTCTCCAGGCCCTTGGTGGCTTTCTCGATGCCCTCGCGCACGGCGGACAGGGACTTCTCGAAGCCCTTCACGGAGGCTTCGGTCGCGGATTCGATGGTGGCGGCCGCGGTGTCGGCGGCGGCGGTGGAGGCTTTGGCTTTCGTGGCGCTCATTTTAAGGTTTTTCTCCCGCAAGCAATAAAAGGAAACTGCACGGCCCCAACCAGGCGAGCAAAACGGCACATGCCGCAATGCAGCATGTGTTTTGTAGATAGATAAATTCCTTTCGTCAACGATTTTGTGCGTCGCACAAAATCGTCATGAAGCCGTCACTTTCTCCCGCATGCGCCCCTCGTCCCGGCCATTGTCTCAGCGGCCTCAAAAACCCGATTTAACCCTATGTTCTTGGAAAAGATTCTGTGGTTTTACGCTGGACAGTCCTACACTGCGGCGATTAAAATGCAGTATGATTTTGCAATGACGGGGTTAAAGGCGATCATGCGAAGCTGGCGGGCAAAGAGCGGGGTCATGGCAGCTTGGGTGTGCGCGGCCGCGTTGAGCGCGGCCCCGGCCGCCGCAAAGCAGCATCACCACACAGCGCACCACGCCGCACAGCCGGTGCCGCAGGTGCAGCCCACCGCCGATGACAATACCGGCTACGGCCCCACCGCCCCTGGCGTGAGCAGCATCCTCATCGATGCGCAGTCCGGCCAGGTGCTCGGCGCCAGCGGGGCGGACACGCCGCGCTACCCCGCCAGCCTGACCAAGCTGATGACGCTGGACCTCGCCTTCCAGGCCCTGCGCAGCGGGCAGATGACGCTGGACACGCAGCTCCCCGTTTCCGCCCACGCCTCCTCGGTGCAGCCGGTCAAGCTGGGCCTTGTGCCCGGCTCCACCATCGCCGCGCGCGATGCCATCCTGGCCATGACCACCATGTCCGCCAACGACGCCGCAACCACGCTCGGCGAGTATCTGGGCGGCGGCTCCGAGTACCGCGCCGCACAGCTCATGACCCAGCGCGCCAAGCAGCTCGGCATGGCGCAGACGAACTTCGCCAACGCCTCCGGCCTGCCCAACCCCAATCAGGTCACCACCGCGCGCGACCTCGCCCTGCTGGCGCGGGACATCGTGAACAACTTCCCCGAGGATCAGCAATTCTTCGAGGTGCAAAGCTTCAATTTCCGTGGCCGCACCGTCTTCAGCAATAACCAGATGCTCAAGACCTATCCCGGCGCCACCGGGATGAAGACCGGCTATACCGACCTCGCCCGCCACAACCTCATCACCAGCGCCCAGCGCAACGGCCGCGTGCTGATCGGCGTGGTGCTGCACGAGCCGAGCTGGGGCGCCACCTACACCCAGATGCGCACGCTGCTCGACAGCGGCTTCGGCGGCCGCGCGCCCACCACCACCACCGTGGCCGCGGCCAAGCCGGTGACGCCGCAAGGCGGCACGCTGCAGATGGCCTCGAACACCCATCCCCGCACCGCGGCCCCGATTCCAGCCGCCAACCGCTCCCACGCCACGCCGACCGGCGGCTGGGTGGCGCAGCTTGGCGTGTATAGCCGCATGGCCAAGGCCCGCACGGCGGCGCTCACCGCGCACCACCTGCGGGGCGAAGGCATTCCGCGCATCGCCAAGGTGGAGGCCAAGGGCCACACCATGTGGAGCGCCCAGCTTGCCGGCTTGAGCTCCACCGGTGCCCGCGCCACCTGCAACGCCATGGCCGCGCGCGGCAATTCGTGCCGGGTCATCGCCCCCAGCGCCGACCATCTGGCAATGCTGACCAACGCCGACGGGACCTAATCCCCGCCCGGATTTGGCCTGGAGCCGATCTGGCTCTATGTGACGCCGCATGACACTTATCAGCCTCGCCGGACTGCTCTCGGCAGCGGGTAGCAACAAGCTGTTGCAAGCCACGGCGGTTATCACCGGCACCTTCATTCTGGAGGACGCGGCCACCCTGCTCGCAGCCATGCAGGTGGCCAGCGGCGCGCTTTCCTTGCCGCTGGCGCTCGGCTCGCTCTACGCCGGCATCGTGCTGGGCGATCTCGGGCTGTACGGGCTGGGCTGGCTTTCCGGCAAACATGAATGGGCGCGGCGGATGGTGCCGAAACACCGGCGCGATCTCGGCCATAGCTGGGTCAAGCAGCGCGTCTTCCCGCTGGTCATGATCAGCCGTTTCGTGCCGGGCTTACGCCTGCCCACCTATACCACGCTCGGCTTCCTGCATGCGCCGCTGGTGCAGTTCGCCCTCGCCGCCATTGCCGCCACGCTGGTCTGGACCTCCGGGCTCTTCTTCGTCAGCCTGCATCTGGGCGTGCTGATGATGCACTACCTGGGCATTTGGCGCTGGGCCGGTCTTGCTGTATTTTTGTTAATCATCATCATGGTCGGGCGGCTTGCCACGCGGCTCTACTATATAAACAGGAAGGACACGCCATGAGCGACGCTTCTTTTGCCGGGCGGCTGAGTGAGCCGCAGCGCGGCAAGGCTAAGCCGCCGGTTTCGTTCTTCGAGTTCTGGCCCAACTGGCTGTTCTATACGCCGGTCATCGCCTTCTGGGCGCTCAAATCCCTGCGCTACGGCAGCGCCACCCTGCCCTCGCTCGCCAATCCCCGCATCAATGCGGGCGGCATCTGCGGCGAGTCGAAAAACCAGATCCTCGATCTCGCCGGCCCCACCGCCCGGCAATGGATCGCCCCTTACGCCGCCCTCACCACCTCCGGCCATCGTGGCGGCAACGACCTCGCCATGGCCTGCGCCGCCATGGCCGAAGCCGGGCTGGACTACCCCGTGGTGGCCAAGCCGGATATGAGCTGCAACGGCGTCGGCGTACGGATCGTGCATAACGACGCCGAGTTGGCCGACTACCTCGCCGCCTTCCCCCGCGCCACGGCGCTGCAACTCCAGGCGCTTATCACCTACGAGGGCGAGGCCGGCGTTTTCTACATCCGCCACCCGAACGAAGCTCAAGGGCGCATCACCTCGGTCACGCTGAAATTCGCCCCCATCGTCACCGGCGACGGCAAGCACAGCGTGCGCGAGCTGATCACCGCCGATGAGCGGCTGAACGCCGTCTCCGCCCTGCTGCTGAGCAAGATCGGCGCCAAGGCCGACACCATCCCCGCCCCTGGCGAGCGCACGAGGCTGGTGTTTGTCGGCAATCACTGCCGCGGCTCCACCTTCAAGGACGGACTGGACATCGTCACCCCCGCGCTGACCGCGCGCATCGACGAGATCATGCGCGACATGCCGGATGTGTATTTCTCCCGCATCGACCTGCGCTACGACACGCTGGACGCCCTGCGCGAAGGGCAGGACTTCAAGATCATCGAGTTCAACGGCTCCGGCTCCGAGGCCACCAATATCTGGGACCCGGAGATGACGCTGGACCGCGCCTACACCACGCAATTCTTCCACTATGGCGAGTCGTTCAGGATCGGCGCGGAAATCCGCCGCCGGCTGGGGCTGAAGCCCATCGGCCTGTTCAAGCTCGGCGCGCTGTGGTGGCACCAGAAGCGGCTGATGGCCGCCTACCCAACGAACGACTGATTACATGAATGACACCGGGTCGATATCCACATCGACCCGCACCACGCGCGGCACTTCCACCCGCGCCAGCCAGTCCCGCAACAGCGGCTGCACGGCAATCTCCCGCGTCGTCTTCAGCAGCAACCGCCGCCGGAACCTCCCGCGCAGCAGCGCGATGGGCGCGGGGGCTGGCCCCAGCACCTGAATCCCCTGCCCCTGCGGTGCCGCCCGCGCGAGGTCCCGCGCCGCCTGATCGGCCATGCGCTCATCGGTGGCGCTGATGATGAGCGCCGCCAGCCGCCCGAAAGGCGGCCAATGGCCGGGCCTGCGCTGCGCCGCCTCCTGCGCCAGAAACGCCGGCAGATCGCCCGAGAGCAGCGCCGCAATCACCGGATGCTCCGGCGCGAAGCTTTGCAGCAGCACTTTGCCCGGCGCCCCCGCCCGCCCGGCGCGGCCCGCCACCTGATGCAGCATCTGCACCGTATGCTCCCCCGCGCGCAGATCCCCTCCCGCGAGGCCCAGATCGGCATCCACCACCCCCACCAGCGTGAGCAGCGGGAAATGCCAGCCCTTGGCGACCATCTGCGTGCCGATAATGATGCCGACCTCGCGCGCGTTGATCCGCCGCGCCGCCTCCGCCGCCTGGGCCGGGCCGACGATGATGTCCGACGCCATCACCAGCGCCTCCGTCTCGGGGAAGGCTTCGGCCACCTCCTCGGCGATGCGCTCCACACCGGGGCCGATCGGCACGAAGGAATTCTCCGCCTCGCAAGAGGGGCATTGCGTGGGCTTGGGGATGGTATGGCCGCAATGGTGGCAGATCAGCCGGGCGTGCGAGCGGTGCTCCACCAGCCAGGCGCTGCAATGCGGGCAGGCGATCCGGTGGCCGCATTTGCGGCACAGCGTCAGCGGCGCATAGCCGCGGCGGTTGAGGAACAGCATCGCCTGCTCGCCGCGCTCCAGCGTCTCGCGCATCGCCGCCAGCAGCCGGGGCGAGAGGAACTTGCCCCGCTCCGGCGGATCCTGGCGCAGATCGATGGCATGGATCTCGGGCAGTGACGCCCCGCCATGGCGCGAAGGCAGATCCACCTTGCGGTAACGCCCCTGGATCGCGTTCTCCACGCTCTCCAGGCTCGGCGTGGCGCTCACCAGCACCACCGGACAGGCGCAGAATTTGGCGCGCACCACCGCCATGTCCCGCGCATTGTACATCACGCCGTCCTCCTGCTTGAAGGCGCTCTCATGCTCCTCATCCACCACGATGAGCCCGAGCTGGGGAAACGGCAGGAACAGCGCCGAGCGCGCCCCCACCACCACATCGGCCCGCCCCTCGGCCACGGCGCGGAAGGTCTCGCGCCTTTGCGCGGGCGTCAGCTCGGAATGCCACACCGCCGGGGCCGTGCCGAACCGTGCGGCGAAGCGTTCCAGGAACTGGATGGACAGCGCGATTTCGGGCAGCAGCAGCAGCGCTTGGCGCTTGAGGCGCAGCGCCTCGGCCACGGCTTCCAGATACACCTCGGTCTTGCCCGAGCCGGTCACGCCGTCGAGCAGCGTCACCTCGAATTTTTGCGCCCGCACCGGGGCGCACAGCGCATCGGCGGCCTGTTGCTGCGCCGGGGAGAGTACCGGGCCGGGCAGATCGGGGTCCGCGCCGCCGAAGCTGAACGTCTTGGCGCGCTTCGGGGGGGCTGCGAGCAGTTGCTCCTTAAGCCCCAGCGCCAGCACATCGCCGCGCCGGGCCAATGTATAGCCCGCCACCCAGTCGATGAACTTCCGAGTCGTCTCGGGCATAGGCGGGCAGGCATACGCCCCGGCGATGGGCTTCACCTTCACCTTCATGTCCGGCGGATCGTCCCACACCGCGCCTACCACCACGCGCGAGCCCAGCGGCACCCGCACCAGCGTGCCGGGGGACAAGGGTTCGTCCGCCGCGTAGGTGAAGGCGGTGTCGAACTTATAAGGGAGCAATACGCTCACGCGGGTTGTTTGGGCGGGGGGCTCCATGCTGTATGCTTAAGCAGGAACCCAGATCACCGGAAAGTAACCCATGAAATTCTTTGTCGACACCGCCGAGATCAACGAAATCCGCGAGCTGGCCGAAACCGGCCTGCTGGACGGCGTGACCACCAACCCCTCCCTCATCGCCAAGTCCGGCCGCAACATCCTCGAAGTGATCGCCGAGATCTGCGACGTGGTGGATGGCCCGGTGAGCGCCGAAGTGGCCGCCACCGAGTACAAGCAGATGCTGAAAGAGGCCAAGGTGCTGCGCAAGATCGCCAAGAACGTGGTGATCAAGGTGCCCCTGACGCAGGACGGCCTGCGCGCCTGCCACACCCTCTCGCAGGATGGCGTGATGGTGAACGTGACCCTGTGCTTCTCCGCCGCCCAGGCGCTGCTGGCGGCCAAGGCCGGCGCCACCTTCATCTCCCCGTTCATCGGCCGCCTGGACGATATCGGCCAGAACGGCATGGATCTGATCGCCGACATCGTGCAGATCTACGCCAACTACCCGAGCATCAAGACCGAGGTTCTGGCCGCCTCCATCCGCAACCCGATCCACCTGATCGAGGCCGCCAAGATGGGCGCCGATGTCGCCACCATCCCGCCGGGCGTGATCAAGCAGCTCTACCACCACCCGCTCACCGATAAGGGCATCGCCGCCTTCACCAAGGATTGGGCTGCCACCGGGCAGAGCATTGTCTGACACCCTCACCGAGGATTTTTGCCTATGGCTCGGCGCTGAGCGCCGGGCCGCTACAAAAACGCTGGAAACCTATGCGCGCGATGTGCGCGGGTTTCTGGCGTTTCTCGCCGGGCATACCGGCGAGGCCGTTACCCTGGAAAGCCTTGGCGCCATCAGCGCCGCCGATATCCGCGCCTGGCTCGCTTTGGCCGCCAAGGCGGGCGATATAAACGCCACCCGCGCGCGCAAGCTCTCCGCCATCAAAACCTTCTTCCGCTTCCTGAAAAAACGCCACGGCGTGGCCACCACGGCGCTGGAGCTGATCTCCCGCCCCCGCCCCAAGCGCCCGCTGCCCAAGGCGCTGAGCGCCGGCCAAGCCTTGAGCGTGGCCGCCGACATTGGAGAGGTGGAAGACACCCCCGCCCTGCAAGCCCGCGACTCCGCGCTGATGACGCTGCTCTACGGCGCGGGCCTGCGCATCAACGAGGCATTGTCGCTCAACATTGGCGACCTGCCCGCCCAGGACGCCCCGCTGCGCGTCACCGGCAAGGGCAACAAACAGCGCATCGTGCCGCTGCTACCGGCGGTGCGCGAGGCTCTGGCCGCTTGGCTGAAGCTGCACCCGAATCCGGGGCGGGACGAACCCTTATTCCTGGGCGCTCGTGGGGGGCGGCTGAATGCGAGCATCGCCCAAAAGGCCCTGCGCGATTTCCGCCGCTTCAACGGCCTGCCCGAACACGCCACCCCGCATGCCCTGCGCCATTCCTTTGCCACGCATCTGCTGGCTGGCGGGGCGGATCTGCGCGCCATCCAGGACTTGCTCGGCCATGCCAGCCTCTCCACCACGCAGCGCTACACGGATGTCGATACCGCGCAGCTCCTCGATGTCTGGCGCCGGGCTCACCCCAGAACAAGAGTATAGATTGCTCCACCGCCCGCCTATGTGATAGTTAAGCCTATGAGTATAATAGACCATATGCTTATTCAGCCTGGCTACGCATTCTCCGGCCTGCTCGTAGGCTTGGCCGTCGGGCTGACCGGCGTCGGCGGCGGCTCGTTGATGACGCCGATTCTCGTTCTCTTCTTCCGCTTGCACCCCACCACGGCTGTCGGCACGGACCTGCTCTTCGCCGCCGCCACCAAGATGGTCGGCACCACCATCCACAGCGCGGGCAAGACGGTGGATTGGAGCATCGTGCGTCGTCTGGCCACCGGCTCCGTTCCCGCCACCATCCTCTGCCTGCTGGCGATCAGCTATTTCGGCATCAACAGCAAGGCGGTCACCACCGCCGTCACCACGGCGCTGGGCGTGGCGCTGCTGCTCAGCGCCGTCTCTCTGCTGTTCAAGGAAAAGATCGTCCACCTGATCGAGCGGTATTACCCGAATTTCGGCGATGGCAGTTCCGCCAAGCTGACCATCGCGGTCGGGGCCGTGCTCGGCGTGCTGGTCTCACTCTCCTCGGTAGGTGCCGGTGCGCTCGGCACCATCGCCCTCATCATCCTCTATCCGCGCCTGCCCCTCGTACGCATCGTGGGGTCGGACATCGCCCATGCCGTGCCGCTCACTTTGCTCGCCGGGCTGGGGCATTGGTATCTCGGCACCATCAATTTCGCGCTGCTGGAGTCGCTGCTGGTCGGCTCCATCCCCGGCATTATCGTGGGCAGCTACGGCGCACGCTACGCCCCCGACGCGGTGCTGAAGATGCTGCTGGGCACCATCCTCTTCCTCGTCGGGCTGAAGATGCTAACCAAGTCATAAAAGTTTTTGGGTGCCGCCTCTTTTCAAAAAGGCGGCATTCTTTCCGGCCCTTTAGACAACAAAAAAGGCTCACCCCTGCGGGAGAGCCTTTTTTCGTGCGGCCTTTCGGCTGCTTACTTTTCCGCCTTGCCGGGGGCGATGGCATCCACCATCGCCTGCGCGGAGATCAGCTTGTCGGAGGCTTCGCGATACGCGTCGGTATCGTTCTGGTTCACCGCCTCATACGCCGCCTTGGCCTGGGCCAGGGCTTCTGCCGCCTTGCCGGCGTCGAGATCGGCCTGCGGGACGATCTCATCGGCCAGCACGGCGATGCGCGATTCGGTGATCTCGGCGAAGCCGCCGGAGACGAAGAAACGGTCGGTGACCTGGTTCTTCTCGTAGATGTCCACCAGCCCGCCGCGCAGGCCGGTGATCAGCTTCGAGTGCCCCGGGAGCACACCGATATCGCCCTCCGTGCCGGGAATGACGACCATGTCGACGTCACGCGCCAGCAGCAGCTTTTCCGGACTGATGATTTCCAGGGCAATCGGCATTGCTTACGCCTTCGCGGCCAGGGTTTCGGCCTTGGCGATCGCTTCCTCGATGGTGCCAACCATGTAGAAGGCGGCTTCCGGCAGGTGGTCGTAATCGCCGTTGACGATGCCCTTGAAGCCGCGGATCGTGTCCTCGACCTTCACGAACTTGCCCGGAGAGCCGGTGAACACTTCGGCCACGTGGAACGGCTGGGAGAGGAAGCGCTCGATCTTACGGGCGCGGGCCACAACCTGCTTGTCCTCTTCCGAGAGCTCGTCCATGCCCAGGATGGCGATGATGTCCTGCAGGGACTTGTAGGTCTGCAGGATGCGCTGCACGTCGCGGGCCACCTTGTAGTGCTCCTCGCCCACGATGCGCGGGTCGAGCGAACGGGAGGTGGAGTCCAACGGGTCCACGGCCGGGTAGATGCCCTTTTCGGCGATGGCGCGGTTGAGCACCGTGGTCGCGTCCAAATGCGCGAAGGTCGCGGCCGGAGCCGGGTCGGTCAGGTCGTCCGCCGGCACGTACACGGCCTGCACGGAGGTGATGGACCCCTTCTTGGTGGAGGTCACGCGCTCCTGCAGGGCGCCCATGTCGGTGGCCAGGGTCGGCTGGTAACCCACCGCGGAGGGGATGCGGCCCAGCAGCGCGGACATCTCGGCGCCAGCCTGGGTGAAGCGGAAGATGTTGTCCACGAAGAACAGCACGTCCTGGCCTTCCACGTCGCGGAAGTATTCGGCCATCGTCACGCCGGAGAGGGCGACGCGGGCGCGGGCACCCGGCGGCTCGTTCATCTGGCCATACACCAGGGCCACCTTGGAGCCCTCGGTGCTGCCATTCTCGCCCAGCTTGATGACGCCCGCGTCGATCATTTCGTGGTACAGGTCGTTACCCTCACGGGTACGCTCGCCCACGCCCGCGAACACGGACACGCCGCCATGGCCCTTGGCGATGTTGTTGATCAGCTCCTGGATGAGCACGGTCTTGCCCACGCCGGCGCCGCCGAACAGACCGACCTTACCGCCCTTGAGGTACGGGGCCAGCAGGTCCACGACCTTGATGCCGGTGACCAGGATCTCGGCCGAACCGGCCTGCTCGTCGAAGGACGGGGCGGCGCGGTGGATCGGCATCTGGCTGGTAGCGGGGATGGCGCCGCGCTCGTCGATCGGCTCGCCAATCACGTTCAGGATACGGCCCAGCACGCCCGGGCCGACCGGCACGGAGATGGCGGCGCCGGTATCGGTCACCTGCTGACCACGGACCATGCCGTCGGTGCTGTCCATGGCGATGCAGCGCACGGTGCGCTCGCCGATTTCCTGGGCGACTTCGAGCACCAGGCGGCGGTCACCCACCTTGGTTTCCAGCGCGTTCTGGATGAAGGGGAGCGCGCCGTCGAACTGCACGTCGACGACCGCACCCAAAATCTGCGTCACTCGGCCGGTGTTGTTGCTTGTCATCTCTCTCATCCTCAAACGGCTTGCGCGCCGGCAATGATTTCAATCAGTTCGGTCGTGATGTTCGCCTGCCGCGCCCGGTTATAGCTGAGCGTCAGCTTCTTGATCATCTCGCCCGCGTTACGCGTGGCGCTGTCCATGGCGGTCATCTGCGCCGCGTAGAAGCCGGCATTATTGTCCAGCAGCGCGGCATAGATCTGAACCGCGAGGTTTCGCGGCAGCAAACGCTCGAGGAGCGAACCGTCATCCGGCTCCACCTCGTAGTTATGCTCCATCTCGTTGTCGTTGGCCGTGGGCTGGGCCGCGGG
Organism: Acidocella sp.; assembly: GCA_027451225.1. Taxonomy (GTDB): domain Bacteria; phylum Pseudomonadota; class Alphaproteobacteria; order Acetobacterales; family Acetobacteraceae; genus Acidocella. The sequence goes on from DAIDJU010000101.1 coordinate 24,496, forward strand.
GATCAGCGGCTGCTCGGTCGGCTTCTGGACCATCACGTTCTGGAAGTGGTTGTACACCAGGGTGACGACATCGTACTCGCCGGCCTTGAAGCCGCGCACCAGCTCCAGCGCGACGGCTTCGGCGTCGGCGAAACCGGCGCCCTTCTTGCCGACGAAGTTCTTGGTGCCGACGATCTTGTCCTTCATCTCCAGGCGCAGGGCGTCGTTGCCCTTGCGGCCCAGCGCGAAGACCTTAACCGTCTTGCCCTCGGCTTCCAGGGCTTTCACCTTGGCGCGGATGGTCTTGACGATATTGGCGTTGAAGGCGCCGGCCAGGCCGCGGTCGGCGGTCACGGCGACGAGCAGATGCGTCTGGCTCTTGCCGTTACCCACCAGCAGCGGGCTGGCATTGGGGTTGCCCGCCTCGGAGGCGGCCAGCGCCGCGAGCATCTCGCCCATACGGCAAGCGTAGGGGCGCGCCGCCTCGGCCTGCGCCTGCGCGCGGCGCAACTTGGCGGCCGCCACCATCTTCATGGCGCTCGTGATCTTCCGCGTCGATTTGACGGAGTTGATCCGGTTGCGCAGGGATTTCAAGGAGGGCATTGGCTTATCCGAAGGTGCGGAGCAGGTTCTCGATGAACGCGATCAGCTTGGTCTCGGTCTCGGGCTTGATCTGCTGATCATCCTCGATGGCCTTCACGATTTCCGGCGCGGAGGCCTTGATCGTGGTCAGCAGCGCGGTCTCGAACTTGCCGACATCCGCCACCGCGACGGTGTCGAGATAGCCGCGGGTACCGGCGAACACGGAGATGACCTGCTCAGTCACGGAGAGCGGCTTGAACTGCGGCTGCTTCAGCAGCTCGGTCAGGCGCGCGCCGCGGGCCAGCAGCTTCTGCGTGGCGGGGTCGAGGTCGGAGGCGAACTGAGCGAAGGCCGCCATTTCGCGGTACTGCGCCAGGTCCAGCTTGATCTTGCCGGCCACCTGCTTCATCGCCTTGATCTGCGCGGCGGAGCCGACGCGCGACACGGAGAGGCCAACGTTAATGGCCGGGCGGATGCCCTTGAAGAACAGTTCCGTCTCCAGGAAGATCTGACCGTCGGTGATGGAGATCACGTTGGTCGGGATGTAGGCGGAGACGTCGCCAGCCTGGGTCTCGATGACCGGCAGAGCGGTGAGCGAGCCAGCGCCCTTGTCGTCGGACATCTTGGCGGCGCGCTCCAGCAGGCGGGAGTGCAGGTAGAACACGTCGCCGGGGTAAGCTTCGCGTCCCGGCGGGCGGCGCAGCAGCAGGGACATCTGGCGGTAAGCAACGGCCTGCTTGGAGAGGTCGTCGTAACCGATCAGGGCGTGCATGCCGTTGTCGCGGAAGTATTCGCCCATGGCGCAGCCGGTGTACGGGGCCAGATACTGCATCGGGGCCGGGTCGGAGGCGGTGGCGGCGACGACGATGGAGTATTCCAGAACGCCGTATTCCTCGAGGGTGCGCACCAGCTGCGCCACGGTGGAGCGCTTCTGGCCCACGGCGACGTAGATGCAGTACAGCTTCTTGCTCTCATCGCCAGTGGCGTTGACGGCCTTCTGGTTGATGATGGTGTCGATGATCAGCGCGGTCTTGCCGGTCTGGCGGTCGCCGATGATCAGCTCGCGCTGACCGCGGCCGACGGGCACCAGCACGTCGATGGCCTTCACGCCGGTCTGCATCGGCTCATGCACGGACTTACGGGGAATGATGCCCGGGGCCTTGGTCTCGACCAGGCGGCGCTCGGCGTAAACCACCGGGCCCTTGCCGTCGATCGGGTTGCCCAGCGCGTCCACCACGCGGCCCAGCAGGCCCTTGCCCACCGGCACGTCGACGATCTGGCCGGTACGGGTGACGGTGTCGCCCTCACGGATGGCCTTGTCGTCGCCGAAGATCACGATGCCGACATTGTCGGCCTCAAGGTTCAGGGCCATGCCCTTGATGCCGGCGGCGGGGAACTCGACCAGCTCGCCAGCTTCGACGTTGTTCAGGCCGAAGACGCGGGCAATGCCGTCACCCACGGAGAGGACCTGGCCGGTCTCGGCCACGTTGGCTTCGGTGTCGAAATCCGCGATCTGACGCTTCAGGATCTCGGAGATTTCGGCTGGGCGGATCTCCATGTCAGGCAGCTCCCTTGAGAGAATAGTTGAGCCGGTTAAGGCGTGACTT
>DAIDJU010000102.1 GCA_027451225.1 Acidocella sp.
CAACTGGCTGCTCGATGTGCCAATGTATTTCGTCTACCGCGACGGCGAGTATTTCGACGCCACCGGCGCCTCCTTCCGCGACTTCATGGCGGGTAAGCTGGCCGCCCGCCCGGGCGAGCGCGCCACCATGGGCGATTTCGCCGACCATTCCACCACCGCCTTCCCCGATGTGCGGCTGAAGAAATATATCGAGACGCGGGGGGCTGATTCCGGCCGGCCTGAGATGATGCTCGCCCAATCCGCGCTGTGGACCGGCATCTTTTATGACAAGGCGGCGCTGGAGTCGGCTTCGGCCCTGGTGCAGCCGCTATCCTATGCCGACATTCTCGCTTTGCGCGCCGCCGTGCCCGCCACGGGCATCAATACGGCTTTTGGTTCTGGCACGCTGCGCGATCTGGCGCGTGAGGTACTGGCGATCGCCGCCGATGGCCTGAAGGCCCGCGCGCGCAAGACCGCAGACGGCGAGGATGAGCGGGTTTACCTGCGCCCCCTGGAAGAGATCGCCGCCGGCGCGCCCACCCAGGCCGAGCATTGGCTCGCCCGCTACCATGGTGAATGGGGCGGGGACGTGCGCCGCATCTTCGCCGAGGCGGCGTTTCAATAAAAAATGCCGCCTTTCCGGGGAAAGGCGGCATCTAAAATCTTCGGTGTCGGTCGGTTCAGGGAACCGGCGTGGTCGGCGTAGCGCTCGCCACCTGAGCTGCGGCGGCGGGCGGCAGGTCGGTCACGAAGCGGTCCAGCTCGATGGTGCTCTTGAACGCCAGAACGGCCTGGAACTCGACGCTGTTGTTCAGGCAGAACGTGGCACCCTGGGCCATGCCCGCGATGGTCTGGTTATTCGCCAGCTGGGTCACATAGGCGTCCTCCAGCTTCTGCCCGCTCATGCGGCCGCTGGCCTTGCGGAAATAGGCATCCACCTGATGCTGGGCGGCCAGCACATGCGGCTGGAAACTGTGCATGAAGGCATCGTACTGGTCCTGCTCGCCGCAGGTCAGAGCCGCGACCATCAGGGCCGACTTCAGGCCGATGACGTTGAACGCCTGCTGGATCTGCTCGTGCTGGGCGGAGCTGAACTTGATCTTGGACGAGACCGGGGGGGGCACGTCCACGGCCACCGGGTACACATGGCCGACCGGCGCGGCGCCAGGAGCGAGAGTCGCGGCCTTTTGCGTGTGCTTGGCGCACCCAGCCAGAACGAGGGCGGTTAATCCGAGGCTCAAGAGGGCCTTACCGCGCAGCGGGGCCAGAGACGTAGTCTGCAATGGTCGATCCTTGAAAGAAGTAACGGAAGCGTAAATGACTGCCCTGTGAATACAGCCAAACCCTTGTGCCGCCAAGCGCAATCTCAGCCAATGTCCATTTGCAATATTTTGAAACTAAACGATTTCATGGCGTGGTGCAGAATTTGTAATCTGTATCACAGCCGGGCGACGCGCAGCGCATTGGTGGTGCCCGCCTGGCCAAAGGGCACGCCCGCGACGATCACGATCTCCCCGCCTTTTTGCAGGAATCCTTCGGCGCGGGAGGTTTTCAGCGCGTTTTCAACGGCTTGGGTCATGGAGTGCACGCCAGGCGCAATGATGGCGTGCACCCCCCACACGGCGGCCAGGCGGCGCGCCACGGTGGTGCTGGCGGTCAGCCCCAGCACCGGGCAGTCGGGCCTCTCGCGCGCCACGCGCAGGGCGGTGGAGCCGGATTCGGTCAGCGCCACAATCGCCCGCGCCCCGATGGTCTGCGCCACCTGCACCGCCGCGGCGGCGATGGCGTCGGCCGAGGATTTCTCCGGTGCGGGGCGTTTGGCGTCCAACCCCTGGCGCCAATCCTCGTCACGCTCCACGCGGGCGACGATGCGGTCCATCATGTTCACCGCCTCGCGCGGGTATTGCCCGGCTGCGGATTCGGCGGAGAGCATCACGGCGTCCGCGCCGTCGAACACCGCCGTCGCCACGTCCGAGGCTTCGGCGCGGGTGGGGGCGGGGGCGGAGATCATGCTCTCCAGCATTTGGGTCGCCACCACCACCGGCTTGCCGCGCAGTTGGGCGGCGCGGATGATGCGCTTCTGCGCGATTGGCACTTCCTCGGGCGGCAGCTCCACGCCCAAATCGCCACGCGCCACCATCACCGCGTCCGAGAGGTCGAGGATCGCCTCGAGATTATCCAGCGCCTGGGGCTTTTCCAGCTTGGCCATCACCGCCGCCCTTCCCGCCGCCAGGGCTTTGGCCTCGGCCACGTCCTCGGGTCGCTGCACGAAGGACAGGCCGATATAGTCGATGCCCAGCGGCAAAGCGAAAGCCAGATCCTCGCGGTCCTTGGCGGTGAGGGCGGGGATGGGCAGCACCACGTCCGGCACGTTCACGCCCTTGCGGTCGGAGAGCGTGCCGCTGTTCAGCACCTCGGTCAGCAGCGCCTCGCCCTGCTTGCGCAGCACGCGCAGGCGCAGCTTGCCGTCATCCAGCAGCAGCGTTGCGCCGATCTCGGCGGCTTCGTGAATTTCCGGGTGCGGCAGGCAGACGCGCCGCGTGTCTCCGGCGGCCATGTTCATGTCCAGGATGAAGTGCTGCCCGGCGGTGAGCTGCACCCGCCCTGACTGGAAGCTGCCGATCCGCAGCTTCGGCCCCTGCACATCGGCGAGGATGCCGATGGGGCGGCGGAACTTGCGCTCCACATCGCGGATCATCTCGATGCGTCTGGCATGGTCCTCATGCGCGCCGTGGGAGAAGTTGAGGCGGAACACATCGGCCCCGGCCAGGAAAAGTTGCGCGATCATCTCCGGGGTGGAGCTGGCCGGGCCGAGCGTGGCGATGATCTTGGTCCGGCGATGGCGGCGCAACCGTTCGGTCATGGCAACCTCATGTAATGAGTATGGCGCGGATGTCGTTCACGTTGGTCAGCGTCGGGCCGGTGAGGAGCAGGTCGCCCAGCGCTTGGAAGAAGCTATAACTGTCATGCTCGGCGAGATGGGCGGCGGCGTCCAGCCCCAGGGCGGCGGCGCGGGGGAGCGTATCCGGCCCGATCAGCGCGCCGGCGGCGTCCTCGGTGCCGTCTATGCCGTCCGAATCCCCGGCCAGGGCCCAGATATTGGCGGCCCCGTTCAGGGCGATGGCGAGGCTGAGCGCGTATTCCATGTTCCGCCCGCCGCGCCCGGCTGGGCCGGCGCCGATGCTCACGCTGGTTTCCCCGCCCGAGAGCAGCAGTTTCGGCCCCTGGGTCCGCAGCGCCAGCGCCGCATGGGCGCGGCCCAGCTCGGCGGCCTCGCCCTCCAGCGCGTCGCCCAGGATTTCCACCGGCATTCCAGCGGCTTGCGCGGCGGCTTGCAGTGCCATCATCGGCGTGGCGATCAGCCGGTAATCCGCGCCCTCCATCCAAGTTGGGCCGGAGCCGATGATGGCCGGGTCGTCGCCCGGAACATCCGAGATGGCGAGGGTGACGAGCCTGGCGGGCGCGCAGGCGGCGGCAAGCTGGCCGCCCTTGATGCCGGAGAGCGCCTTGCGGATTCGGTTCATGGTGGAGATCGGCGCGCCGGAGGCGAGCAGCGCCTTGTTCGCCAGAATCTTGTCGGCCAGGGTGAGGCCGGGAGCGGGCAAAGCCAGCAGCGCCGAGGCTCCGCCCGAGATCAGCGCCACCACCTGGTCCTGCGGAGAGAGGTTTTGCACCGCCGCCAGAATCTCGCGCGCCGCCGCCTCGCTGGCTTCATCGGGCACTGGATGCGCGGCTTGCAGAACTTTAATCCGGCTTGTGGGCACGGCGTGCCCGTAGCGGGTGACGACCACGCCTTCGTAATCCGCATCGCCCCAGGCGGATTCGAGTGCGGCGGCCATGGCGGCGGCGGCCTTGCCCGCGCCGATCACGATATTGCGCCCCGGCCCAGGCGGGGGCAGGTATGCGGGCACGCACAGCGCCGGGTTGGCGGCGGCAGCCGCCGCGCCAAAGACGCGCCGCAGGATCAGGCGTTTATTATCCTCCATGCCCGCGCAGTATTGGCCAGCGGGCGGGCGGGCGCAACAGCGGGGGCATTGACGCAGCCAGAGGGCAGGCATTATCCCCGCACTCCCTTATCGAGCAGGAGCTGAACCGATGTCCCAGGCCGCGACCGAAGAAAAGCCGTCCAATATCGCTGGTGAGCGCCTGCGCAGCATCATCGAGCGCATCGAGCGGCTGGAGGAGGAGCGCAAGGCCCTCGCCAATGACATCAAGGATATCTTCTCCGAGGCGAAATCCGCTGGCTTCGATGTGAAGGTGATCCGCCAGCTCATCCGCATCCGCAAGCAGGAGCCCGCCGAGGTGGAGGAGCAGGAGACGCTGCTGGACATCTACCGCCGCGCGATTGGCATGTAACTTACGGGTGGTGGTAGCGCGCCTTGGCCGCCTGCGGGTCGGGCAGGGCGCAGCGCCGCGCAAGCGCCAGAATGGCAAGGCTGAGCAGCGCAATGGCCGCCGCCCCGCTGCCCTGGCCGAGCACCCCGCGCCCGTGCAGCGGGCCGAGATAGGTGATCAGCCATAGCCCGAAGAAATGCGGGAACATCCAGGCGGCCCCCCGCCAGGGCAGGTGCGAGAGCGTGCGCCGTTTCGCGAGCTCCCAGCCGCAATAGGCGATGAACGCCAGCCCCAGCGCCCCGAGCAAATGGTCGGCGACTTTCGCCCCCGCCCAGAACACTACCAGATTGCTGACGATGAACGCCGCCGGAGCCAGCGCTCGCGCGGCGGCGAGGCGGAAGGGGCGGGGATATTCGGCCTCGGGCAGCGTGGTGCGGAAACAGGCCAGCGTGACCGGCCCCACGCCATAAGCCAGCAGGCCGATGGAGGAGATATAGCTGACCAGCTCCCGCCAGGAGGGCAGGGGCAGCAGAAACAACAGCCCGGCGGCGAAGGCGAGGCCGAGGCTCGCCAGCGGCACGCCGGCGGCGGAGAGCTTGGTGAACCTGCGCGGCAGCATCCCGCCCTCGGCGCTGGCGTAAATCACCCGTGCCGCCGTGGTGCTGTAGATGATGCCCGCCCCGCCTGGGGAGATTGCGGCGTCGGCATACAAGGCGGCGGCCAGCCAGGGCAGGCCCAGCAGCATGGCCAGCCCTGCGAACGGGCCGGAGATGCCGGGGAAGCTTAAGCCCGCCCAGCCATGCGCCAGCGCGCCTGCGGGCAGCGCCCCGACAAAGGCGAGCTGCAGCCCGGTATAAAGCAGCATGCAGAACAGCACCGAGCCGATGATGGCGAAGGGCAGGTTGCGTTGCGGGTTGGCGGATTCGCCCGCCAGCTCGATGGCCTGCCGGAAGCCGAGATAGGTAAAGATGATGCCCGAGCCCGAGACGGCGGCAAACACGCCCCCAGCGCCCGCGGGGGCGAAGCTCTGGGCGGTGAAGTTCTGCGCTTTGAACTGCGCCGCCATCAGCGCGACCACCGTGGCGGCGGGAACGATGAGCTTCCACCACGTGATGGCGTTGTTCACCGCCAGCACCGCCCGGATGGCGAACAGATTGACGATGCTGAACAGCGCCATCAGCCCCACGGCGGCGGCGATGCCGGTGGTGGAGAGCGTGCCCCCCTGTGCGAGTCCCGGCCAGAAATTGGCGGCGTAGGAGACCGCGGCCACGGCCTCCACCGGCGCGACGGCGATATAAGCGAGGAAGTTCACCCAGCTCATGATCCGCGCCGCCAAGTCGCCAAAGCAGAGCTGCGGGAACAGGATCACGGCGCCGGGGCGCGGGAACATGGTGGAGAGCTCGGCGTAGACGAAGGCCAGCAGCAGCACGGCCAAGCCGCCGATCACCCAGGAGATCAGCGCGGCGGGCCCGGCGATCTTGGCGGCGTTGAGGGCGCTGAACAGCCAGCCGGAGCCGACCATGCCGCCAATGCTGGAGAATAACAGGCCCAGGGGCCCGGCGTCGCGGCGGAGGCTTGAGGTGCTCATTTCCACCTGAGTTTGTAGGCTTAGGACGGACTTGTCTACGCCCAGCGCATCCGGCGCAGAATCGGCCGCCCGCCGAGCTGGTGCAAGGCCACAGCCGCCAGATGCACTGTGATCAGCCCCGCCAGCGCCATGCAGGCGGCGTGGTGGTAGCCATGCGCCGCCTGGAGTGCTGCGTCACCATGGGTGAGTTGGGGCATCGGGATCAGCCCGGCCAGGCGCCAGGGGGCGGGCATCATGAACAGCCCCGAGACCAGCACCGCCGTGATGCTGGCGTAAAGCGCCATGTGCACCGCGCCGGCGGCACGCTGTTGCAACGTGGCGCCGGGCCGCCGCCAGGGGGCGGCGCGCAGATACAGCGCCAGACGCCACGCGAAGAACGGGATGAACAGCGTGGTGATCTGCGGGTTCAGCATGTCGATCGCCTGCCGCACCGGATTCCCCTGCGGCAATTGCACCACGATGAACCCGGTAATGCTGGCCCATAAAATCACGCCGGCGGAGAGCCAGTGCAGCATGATGCGGGTGCGGGAATAGGGGCGGGGATCTGGCATGGCTTTACTGAAAATAAGAATTATTCGCATTTAATCCGGGCCGCCCGGATTTTGCAAGCCCGCCCGGGTTTGACGCCACCGCCAGCAGGCCTAAATCTGGAACCAGATTCGAAGGAGCGGACCGGATGATGACCGAGACGAAGATGACGCGGCACCCCGATGGCTTGGCGGGTGGCACGGGCGGGACATTGCCGGATTGGGATCTGCGCGATTTGTACGAAAGCCCCGA
>DAIDJU010000103.1 GCA_027451225.1 Acidocella sp.
CCTTGGTCCGGTCCGTGGACTCATTATTAAATAGGAAAACCGTATCGAACCCGATGAAGAACTGCCAGGCGAGCCACTCTGCAATGTGGCGTTCCTCATTCTTTACAATGGCAACGCAGCCGATCTTACCCACAGGCACCCCAGTCCAGTTCAGCGCGGCTATGTTGCTGATAAACCTCCGGCTGAACAACCCCCTTGCGGGGCTCGGGGTTTTGGGTCATCTACAATGGCAGGCTTCCGGGCCTGGGTGGAGATCGGCCTTAAGCGGCCGGTTCCGCGCTCCGGAAGCTCCGACAAAAAATACCCATGGCCGTGGCGCAACGCCCCGGCGAGTTCAAGGACCGATGACCGCTCTGCCTACCGAAGTTTCTATTTTCTGCTCGGAAAAGGCGCGGTTCTGGTCTGCATCCCCATTTCTACCCTCATATCGCGCGCTGCCAGCCCTGAGCCCTTATGCCCGGGCCGGCACATGCCGCGCGCACCGGAGTTTCTATGACAAAGAGAATGCTGATCGACGCCAGCCACGCGGAAGAAACCCGCGTGGTGGTTCTGGACGGTAACCGCCTCGAAGATTTCGACGTCGAGACCGTCGGCCGCAAGCAGATAAAAGGCAATATCTACCTCGCCAAGGTGATCCGGGTCGAACCCAGCCTGCAGGCGGCATTCGTTGAATATGGCGGCAACCGCCACGGCTTCCTCGCCTTTGGCGAGATCCACCCGGATTATTACCAAATCCCCGTCGCCGACCGCGAGAAGCTGCTCGCCCTGCAGGCCGAGGAGGAAGCCGCCCGCGCCGCCGAGGAAGCGGCGGAAGAGGCCGCCCAACCCGCCGAGACCGCCCAGGCGCTTGAAATCAAGCCGATCGAGATCCTCGCCGCCCCCCCGCCGGAAGATGCCGAACCGCATGGCGAGCTGCTGGAGGAGCCCACCGGCATCGCCGAGGCGCTGAGCGAGCCGGTCACGGCGGACGAAATCTCCCCGGACCCGGAAGCCCCCGCCATCGTGGAGACGCTGCCGGAGGAAACCACCCCGATCATCGTCGAGGCGGCCGAGGAAGCCGCCCCCACCGAGGCCGCGCAGACCGAGGCCGAATACGCGGAAGCCGCCGAGGGCGGCGTGCCGGAAGCTATCGTGGAGACGGTGGAGACGCCCACCAGCGTCGAGATCATCGAGCCCGAAACCGGCGCTGAAACCTCCGCCCCCGAGCAGATCGGCGGCGATGGCGACGACGCGGCCGAAGCCCGCGAGCGCCGCCTGCGCCAGCGCTTCCTGCGCAATTACAAGATCCAAGACGTGATCCACCGCCGCCAGATCATGCTGGTGCAGGTGGTGAAAGAGGAGCGCGGCAATAAGGGCGCTGCCCTCACCACCTATCTGTCGCTCGCCGGGCGCTTCTCGGTGCTGATGCCCAACTCCCCCACCGGGGGCGGCGTCTCGCGCAAGATTACCTCCCAGGCCGACCGCCGCCGCCTGAAGGAGGCGATGTCCGAGCTGGACGTGCCGACCGGCATGGGGCTGATCGTGCGCACCGCCGGCGCCAACCGGCCCAAACCCGAGATCAAGCGCGACTGCGAATACCTGCTGCGCCTGTGGGACGACATCCGCGACAAGACGATGGAATCCACCGCCCCGGCGCTGATCTATGAGGAAGCCAACCTCATCAAGCGCGCCATCCGCGACGTTTACACCCGCGATGTCGAGGACATCCTGGTGGATGGCGACGAGGGCTACAAGGCCGCGCGCGACTTCATGCGCATGCTCATGCCGAGCCATGCCCGCAAGGTGCAGCTCTGGTCCGAGGGTCAGCCGCTCTTCTCCAAATATCAGGTCGAAGCCCAGCTCGACGCCATGCTGAACCCGGTGGTGCAGCTCCGCTCGGGCGGCTACATCGTCATTAACCAGACGGAAGCCCTGGTCGCCATCGACGTGAACTCCGGCCGCTCCACCCGCGAGCGCAGCATCGAGGACACGGCCCTGCGCACCAACCTCGAAGCCGCCGAGGAAGCCGCCAAGCAGCTGCGCATGCGCGACCTCGCCGGGCTGATCGTGATCGACTTCATCGACATGGAGTCCCGCAAGAACAACGCCGCCGTGGAGCGCAAGCTCAAGGACGCGCTGAAGCACGACCGCGCGCGCATCCAGGTTGGCAGCATCAGCCATTTCGGCCTGATGGAGATGTCCCGCCAGCGCCTGCGCCCCTCGCTCACCGAGGCCTCGCTGGTCACCTGCCCGCATTGCGGCGGCATGGGCCATGTGCGC
>DAIDJU010000104.1 GCA_027451225.1 Acidocella sp.
GGGCGTGATCAGGCCAAGCAGCCCCACCACCAGCCCCCCCAGCGCCGGCCGCGCCCAGAGCGGAATGTGCGAGCGGCGGAAGGCGGCCTCCACCAGCGTGACGCCCCGCATGATGACGATGCCGGCAATGCCGCAGGCCACCCCCTCAAGCAGCACAATGCCATATTCGTCATGCGGCACGTCCACCGGCAGGGCCACATTCAAGGGCGGCGAGGCAAAGCCGAAACTCTGAACGGTGAGCGTGCCCGCGAGCGCCGCCAACACCACAAAGGGCAAGGTGGTAATGGAATAAACGCCGATGATCAGCTCGATACCGTAAAACGCGCCGCAGAGCGGGGCATTGAACGCGCCACCAATGGCCGCAGCCGCCCCGCACCCCACCAGCACGCGCAGATCATTGCGCCTGAGCCGGAAATTGCGCCCGACCCAGGAGGCAATGCCCGCCCCAAGCTGGGCATACCCCGCCTCCATGCCGACAGACGCGCCAACACCGTTGGACCAGGCCGTCTGCACCGCGACGATGATCGAATCCCGCAGCGACATCCGTCCGCCATAGAGGGCATTGGCCTCGATCGGGTCGATCAGATGATGCGTGCGCACGCGCGCCAGCACCGCCAAAGACAGCCCCAGCACCAACCCGCCCAGCAGCGGCACCAGCACGACGCGCGCCGGGTCCAGATTCTGCGACGAGGACAGCCCCTGCCCCGGCGGCAGATGAAACAGCAGATTATGCATAACCAGGGTAACGGCGTTGATGAGGACAACGCCTGCCCCGCCGCACACGCCAACCATCGTGGCCAGCAGCGCCAGCCAGACCTCGTCGGCCCGCACCAGGGCGCGCAACAGCTTCGGCGCCTGCAAAAGCGATAATGTTGCGGAACGGTCGCTCACGCCCTCACTGTTGCCACGCTCCGGCATAGGCTAACAAGCGCCCATGCCGGTTTTTTCTGCCCCCCCGCCGCCGCTGCGCGAGATCATCAAGCAATTCGACCTGCGGGCCGATAAATCCCTCGGCCAGCACTTCCTGCTGGAACCCGACCTGCTGGCGCGCATCGCCGCCGCCGCCGGGGACCTGAGCGGCGTGAACGTGGTGGAAGTCGGCCCCGGACCGGGCGGGCTGACCCGCGCGCTGCTGGGCACCGGGGCGGCGCATGTCACGGCCATCGAGTACGACCCGCGCGCCGTGGCGGCCATCACCGCGCTGGCGGGACTCACCGACCGGCTGACCATCCTGCATACCGATGCGATGAAGGCGGACATCCCGGCGCTGGTGCCCGCACCGCGCGCCATCGTCGCCAACCTACCTTATAATATAGGTACGCTGCTGCTGGTGCGCTGGCTGGAGCAGGCGGCGGACTACCAGTCCATGACGCTGATGTTCCAGCTTGAGGTGGCCGAGCGCATCTGCGCCGCCCCGAATACCAGCGCCTATGGCCGGATTTCCGTGCTCAGCCAGTGGCTGTGCGACGTGACGATGCAGATGCACATCCCCGCCGGCGCCTTCGCCCCGCCGCCCAAGGTGGAGTCGGCCCTGATACGGCTGGTGCCCAAGCCCCAGCAACCCTCGCGCCGGGAGCTGAAGGCGATGGAGCGGCTGAC
>DAIDJU010000105.1 GCA_027451225.1 Acidocella sp.
GGGCGTGGCGCAGCACCAATCAACGCCGCATCCCGCCCCGCCAGATCGTTGTCGATCCTGTCGCCCTGTTGGTTATACTCGCGCGCCAGCAGCGCCTGGGCATCCAGCGCATGCAGATGCGACAGCGGCATCTCGGCGGCGGATTCCAAAAAATCCGTCAACTGGCAGCAGAATACCGCCCCCAGCACACGCCCCCGCGGCATCTGGCGCAGCACGTCACGGTCATGCCGGAGCAAAAACGCGCCGTCCACCGCCGCGCGATATTCCGCCCCGCTCATCGTGTATTGCGCCAATTCCATCGGCATATACACAACGTCGCCCGGGCACAGCAGCTTGCCATAGCGGGCGAACACATCGTCCAGCCCAATGCCCACCGCGATCCCCGCATTCTCGCACGGCATCTCCAGCATCGCCCCCAGCACCGCGCAGGAATGTGAATAAGGCCCGTTGGAACCAGCAAGAATCACCAGCCGCGGCGAAGGCATGGCGGCCAGCGCGGCGGTCTTGTCCAGCAACTCCAATCTCAGCACGCCCAAGGATAAAGGCCTGTCCACCAACACGGCGAACACCGCCACATACAGCGCCACCGAGGCCAAACAGGTGAACAGCAACCGGCGCATCAGAACTGGAAATACAGAAACGGCACGGCGGCCGGTGCGAAAAACAGCGCCTGCACGCTGAAGGCAAAACTCCCCAGCAGCGCCACATGGCGGCGGCTCCGCGTCATCTCCTGCGTGTTGGGCAGCGCGAGCGCGATCCACCAGCCCAGCGCCAGGAACAGCAGGCCTTGCGGCAGGCTGAGCGTGCGGGCATCGCCCAGATACGGCAACACCGGCACCGCATGCACATACGCCCCGAGCCAGGGCGCGGCCTGGACGAAAATCTGCGGCAGCGCCACGCCATTGCCGCCGAACAGCGCCTTGTAAAACTCCATCGCCGCGCCAAAGCCCTCGGCGCGGAACGGCACCCAGGCCAGCAGCACGCAGAGCAGCGTCAGCCCCCAGCCCAGCCGTGCCGGCACCCGCCAGCCCAGCCGCTCCACCCAGCCATGGAGCACCAGATACCCCCCATGCAGCCCGCCCCACAGCACGAACCGCCACGCCGCCCCGTGCCACAACCCGCCGAGCAACATCGTGATCATCAGATTGCGGATGCGCCTACCCTCGCCATGCCGGTTGCCGCCGAGCGGGATGTAGAGATAGTCGCGCAGAAACCCGCTCAGCGTGATGTTCCAGCGCCGCCAGAATTCGCTGATGTTCCGCGCCTTGTACGGGCTGTTGAAGTTCACCGGGAACTCGATGCCGAACATCCGCGCCAAGCCGATCGCCATGTCCGAATAGCCCGAGAAGTCGAAGTAGATTTGTAGCCCATAGGCCAGCAGCGCCACCCAGGCCTCGATCAGGCTCAGCGGATCATGCCGCGCCGCCGCCGCGAAACCCGGCTCGGCGAAGCGCGCCAGACCATCCGCCAGCACCAGCTTCTTGCCCAACCCCAGCAGGAAGATTTCCGCCCCCAGCGCCAGCCGCTCCCACAAGTCCTCCCAGGGCCGCAGCGCCACGAATTGCGGCAGGATATGGCCGGGCCGCACGATCGGCCCCGAGATGAGATGCGGGAAGAAGGCGATGAAGCAGGCGTAATCGAGGAACCCCACCGCCCCCAGCTCGCCACGCGCCACGTCCACCAAGTACATCACCTGCTGGAAGGTGAAGAAGCTGATGCCCAGCGGCAGGAAGATGCCCGTGGCCCCGAACAGCACGGCATATTTGAACAGCCCCAGCAGGCCGAGATTGAACACCAGCCCCGCCACCAGCCAGCCCCGCCCACGCGGGATCATCCGCCCGAAGCCGTAATTCGCCCCGATGGAGGCCAGCAGCAACAGCAGGAAGGGCGGCTTCCACCACGCATAGAAGAACAGGCTCGCCGCCAGCAGCCAGAGCATCGCCGCCCGGCGCCCCAGCCGGGCTGCGGCTAGAAACCCGCCCAACGCCACCGGCAGAAACACCAGAATGAACAGCCTGCTATTGAAAAGCACGCAATTTTTGCTCGCTGTGGTTGTATAAAGGCCGGTTTACTTTACTAATCCGCGCCAGACAATTGGACCTGCCGCATGGCGATGCTATAGCGCCACGCCACCACAACGGTTCCCGATGAACGACACTGCGCTTACCCACCCTGCCCTTCTGCCTGTCGGCCTGCGCGACATCCTGCCCCCCGAGGCGGAGCTGGAAGCCCGCTCCGTCGAGGCGGTCATGGATTGCTTCGCCGCCCATGGCTATGAGCGGGTGAAGCCGCCGCTGCTGGAGTTCGAGGACAGCCTGTTCGCGGGCTCAGGTGCGGCCACGGCGGAGCAGACCTTCCGGCTGATGGACCCGGAGAGCCAGCGCATGATGGGCCTGCGCGCGGATACCACGCCGCAGATTGCCCGCCTCGCCGCCACCCGCCTTTCCGCCTCGCCCCGCCCGCTGCGCCTGGCCTATGCCGGGCAATGCCTGCGCGTGCGCGGGACCGACCTTGAGCCCGAGCGGCAGATCGCCCAGGCGGGCATCGAACTGATCGGGCTGGACGCCGCCACGGCGGATGCCGAGATCATCCTCACCGCCATCGAGGCGCTGGAGGCCGTGGGCCTGACCCAGCTCAGCGTGGACCTCACCGTGCCCCGTCTGGTGCCGGATCTGGTGGACGCCAAGCTTGGCCCGGTGCAGCCCGCCGCCCTCTCCCGCGCGCTGGACCGCAAGGACAGCGCCGGTGTCGCCGAGCATGGCGGGGCTGCCGCCCCGGTGCTGCTGGCGCTGCTGGAGGCCAGCGGCCTCGCCGAGCGCGCCATCCCCCTGCTGCTGGCCATGGACCTGCCCGTCCCCGCCAAGGCGCAGATCGCCCGCCTCGCCGAGACCGTCGAGGTGCTGCGCGCCGCCCGGCCCGAGCTGAAACTTACCGTCGATCCCGTGGAGTTCCGCGGCTACCAGTACCATACCGGCATCTGCATGACCGTGTTCGCCGCCGGCGCCCAGGCCGAGCTGGGGCGCGGCGGGCGTTACCTTTGCGACAACGAACCCGCCACCGGCATCACCTTGTACCCGGACACCATCACCCGCCTCGCCCCCCCGCCCAAGCTGCGCCCGCGCCTGTACGTGCCCTTCGGCACCAAAGCCGAAGACGCCGCCGCCGCGCGCGCAAAACATTTCGCCACCATCAACGGCCTGGCCCCGCACCCGGACCCGCGCGCCGAGGCGCGCCGCCTGGGCTGCAGCCATGTCTTCTCGGACGGCCAGATCGTCCCGCTCGCTTAAGGAACCAGGATTATGACGAACGTAACCATCATCGGCGCGCAATGGGGCGACGAGGGCAAGGGCAAGGTTGTGGACTGGCTGGCCAGCCGGGCGGA
The DNA here is from genome assembly GCA_027451225.1 of Acidocella sp. Classification (GTDB taxonomy): domain Bacteria; phylum Pseudomonadota; class Alphaproteobacteria; order Acetobacterales; family Acetobacteraceae; genus Acidocella. The sequence goes on from DAIDJU010000105.1 coordinate 3,383, forward strand.
TGTCGTGGTCCGCTTCCAGGGCGGGCATAACGCCGGGCACACCCTGGTCGTCGGCAACCAGACCTACAAGCTCTCCTTGCTGCCCTCCGGGCTGGTGCGCGGCAAGATGGGCGTCATCGGCAATGGCGTGGTCATCGACCCGTTCGCCCTGCTGGCTGAAATCAACCGCGTCTCCGCCCAGGGCCTCACCGTCACGCCCGAGACCCTGCGCATCGCCGACAACGCCCCGCTGATCCTGCCCCTGCACGCGGCGCTGGACGCCGCGCGCGAAGCCGCCCGTGGCGAGCGCAAGATCGGCACCACCGGGCGCGGCATCGGCCCGGCTTATGAGGACAAGGTCGCCCGCCGCGCCATCCGCGTCTGCGACCTCGCCGAGCCCGAGACGCTGGCCGCCAAGCTCGACGAACTGCTGCTGCACCACAACACCCTGCTCGCCGGGCTGGGCGCACCGACCTTCAAGAAGGAAGACGTGCTGGCCAGCCTGCTGGATCTGGCGCCCAAGCTGCTGCCCTTCGCCGAGCCGGTGTGGGAGCGCCTCGCCGAGGCCAAGCAGCTCGGCCAGCGCATCCTGTTCGAGGGCGCGCAGGCGGTGATGCTGGATGTCGATCACGGCACCTACCCGTTCGTCACCTCCTCCAACACCGTGGCCAGCACCGCCGGGTCCGGCAGCGGCATGGGGCCGGACGCGGCTGGCCGCGTGCTCGGCATCGCCAAGGCGTATTGCACCCGCGTCGGCTCCGGCCCATTCCCCACCGAGCTGCACGACGAAACCGGCCAGCAGCTTGGCGAGCGCGGGCATGAATTCGGCACCGTGACCGGGCGCAAGCGCCGCTGCGGCTGGTTCGACGCCGCGCTGGTCCGTCAGGCCGTGAAGGTCGGCGGCATCCAGGGCCTGGCCCTGACCAAGCTGGACGTGCTGGACGGCTTCAAGGAACTTAAGATCGGCGTTGGCTACACCATCAACGGCAAGAGCTATAAGCACCTGCCCGCCGGCATGGCGGCCCAAGCGGCGGCCCAGCCGATCTTCGAGACGCTGGAAGGCTGGAGCACCTCCACCCGTGGCGCGCGGAGCTGGGCCGATCTCCCGGCGGCGGCGATCAAATACGTCAAGCGCATCGAGGAACTGGTCGAAGCCCCGGTCACCCTGCTCTCCACCAGCCCGGAGCGCGACGATACCATCCTGATGCAGGACCCCTTTGCCGGCTAACCAGCCGCTTTTGCTGAACTGGCTGGATACCCTGGTCGTGCTGCTGGCACGGCTGGGGCTGCCGGAAAGCTTCATCCGCTTCGGCATCGTCGGCGGTTTCGGCTTCTGCTGGGATACCGGCACGGTCTATCTGCTGCGCGGGCATACCAATCTCTACATCGCGGGCACGTGCGGCTTTCTCGTCGCCGCCACGGCCAACTGGGCCGCCAACCGGCTCTGGACCTTCCGCCACCACGAGCACGACGCCGCCCACATCCAATGGGCGCGCTTCATCGCCGCCAATGCCGTGGGGTTTGTTTTCAATCGCGGCGTGTTCTTCGCCCTGGTGGCTCATTTCCCCCTCGCCAACCAACAGCCTGTGATTGCGATTATCGCCGGCACGTTAGCCGGGCTAATCTTCAATTATTTTCTTTCCAAGCGTTTCGTGTTTCGTTAATACAACCAAGGGTAACTGTTTGTTAACAACACGACAACCTTAGAGAGCGCCTTGCATGGCGGAGCTTCACGCCCCGGCGGCCGTCCTAAACGGCCAAAACCGCGCTGAACACGTCGTATTCTTCCCCCGCCAGCCGTTTTTAGTCCTATCCGACCTTATATGTATGTTAGCCCTGCCGCTGGCAGGCAGCTTGGCCATGCAGAGCAGCGAAAACCTCGATCGCAACCTGTGGTTTTATGGCCTGTTAGCGTTGTTCACGGTGCTGCTCACGGCCTCGCATGGCGGATACCGGGGGCGGACACGCCAGCCCGCCGGCATCGCCGCCAACAGCTTCCTGGCCACCAGCCTCGCCATGCTCGTCCTGGCTCTGCTGCTAGGGCATCCGCATATCCTCACCCGCGCCTGGACCGCCGCCGACCTCGCCATCACCCCGCTGCTGCTGGCGGGCGGGCGCTCCCTGCTTGTCACTCACCTGGAGGCGGATGACACAACCCAGCCCGGGCGTGGCACGCTCATCATCTGCTACGACCATTGCCCGCGCGACCTGCCCCGCGCCCTGGCCGAAAAGCGGATCTCCCGCAACGTCGCCGGAGTGCTGTACCTCTCGCGGCTGCACGAGCTGGGCAACTGGCACCGCTGGCCGGAGCTGCCGGATTTCCAGGCCCTGCTGCACCTCATCCATGAGCGGGACATTCAGGACGTAGTGTTCATCCACCACCCCGAGCTGGAGAGTTTCAGCGCCGCGCGCCAGCAGGAGTTGCTGGCCGAGTTGCT
>DAIDJU010000106.1 GCA_027451225.1 Acidocella sp.
CGACATGATGTCCTTCACCGGCTCCACCCGTGCGGGCACCATCGTGGCGCGCGAGGCCGCCGCCACCGTCAAGCGCGTCTGCCAGGAGCTGGGCGGCAAGTCCGCCAACATCCTGCTGCCGGATGTCGATCTGGACGACGCAGTGCGCAAGGGCATCGGCGCGTGCTTCATCAACACCGGCCAGAGCTGCGACGCCGCGACCCGCATGCTGGTGCCCCGCGCTCTGCACGCCAAGGCGCTGGAAATCGCCGCCGACGAAGCCGCCAAGCAAACCCCCGGCAATCCGTGGGAAGCCACCACGGTCCTCGGCCCGCTGGTCAGCCAGCTCCAGTTCGACAAGGTGCAGCGCCTGATCAAGGCGGGCATCGACGAAGGTGCGACGCTGGTGTGCGGCGGCCTCGGCAAGCCCGAGGGGCTGGAGACCGGCTATTACGCCAAGCCGACCGTGTTCGGCGACGTGAAGCCCGGCATGACCATCGAGAAGGAGGAGATCTTCGGGCCCGTGCTCTCGATCATCCCCTACGACACGCTGGAAGAGGCGATCGAGATCGCCAACGACACCGTGTACGGCCTCGCCGCCTACGTGCAGAGCGCGGACCTGAACAAGGCCCGCGAAGTCGCCGCCGAAATGCGCGCCGGCTCCGTGTACATCAACTACCCGGACCTCGACTTTTTTGCTCCCTTCGGCGGCTACAAGCAGTCCGGCAACGGCCGCGAATACGCCGATTTCGCGCTGCACGATTTCCTTGAGATCAAGGGGATTGTTGGGTACGGGAATTAAGCTGAGTCATTGCGAGGGCGGCGCAAGCCGCCCTCAAAACAATCATAACCCGCTCAGGTGGAGTATCCACGAGATTTTTCACAGTGTCGTTTGCGAAAACGGGCTCTTAATCCTAAGCCTCTTGCTGTGTCTGGGGGACGAAAATCAAGATTGGTGGAATGGAGCGTCTAACCCAATCTGACTTGGATGCTCTATGTAAAATATATGCTTCAAGTTTATTCAGGGCGGAGTTCCTCCAGCGGTACCCATGCCATGTCCCCGGGCCGTTTAACCTCCCAGAATCGCCAGCCATTAACCCCGCTCTTCGTAATGGCGTAAGCTGCCGCAGAGGGGCTAGAACGAGGCTCACCATCCTGAAGCCATTTTCCATCTTCAATTTTTGCCAGATACTTTCGTCCCTTATACTCGGCCTGTAACTCTGTGCCGTTCGGCAGGGTTACACCTTTCCAGGTCCAGCCCTCATCGATTTTTTGAACTGTGGCTGTTGTCGTCGGTAACCTTAATATCTCACGAAGTACATCATTGTAGCTGGTGGATTCTGATGTACGGAGGTTGGTGAGGGCCTTAAATACATCAAAATCTATCTCTATATTCACATTAATCTCCTAAAAATTTATCGGCTTTTTAATATATAATATTACTTTAAGTATTTCAAGAAAATTTTTAAGTAAATTGAGTGTGGCAGTTGTCGGTTGGCAGCGTGGTTAAAAATCTGGGATTTTTTATATTTTTGTTTAAACATCATTTTATTGCTGCAAAAAAAAATGGCTTGAGTTCCTGCCTCACCGCCACCCCTTCGCCCGCCCCACCGCCTCGGCAAAAGCCGAGTGCCAGCCAGCAACATCCACAACATCCGGCGCCACCACCCGTACAGCCCCAGGCCGCGCCACCTCACCACCAGCCGCCAGCGCCGCACACCCAAACGCCGTCAGCTCATCAAATTCCGGGCACACCACCTCGCGCTGCAACGCATTCGCCAGAAACCGGATAAAATACCGGCTGCGCGTCAGCCCGCCATCCACCGAAATCCGTCCGCCGATGGCCACGCGCGCATCCATCGCGCTCACCACCTCCGCCGTGCGCAGCGCGATTCCCTCCAGCAGCGCCTGGGCCAGATCGCGCTTGGTCGTCCCCGCGCTCATGCCAATCCACAGCGCCGCCGCCGAGCGGTCCCAATGCGGGCAGGCCAGCCCCGAGAGTGCGGGCACAAACGCCAGCCCGCGTGAAATCGCAGGCGGGGCCTCGAACTCATCCAACTCGCCGAAGGACTCGAACAGCCCCAGCCTCTGCCCCCATTCCACGGCGGCCCCGGCATCGTACACGCCGCCATCCACCGCATAGGTGCTCACCCCGGCCTTGCGCCACGCCACGGTAGGCAGCAGCCCCTGCTCGGGCGCGCGCACAATCTCCTCGCCCGTCACGGCGAGGGTAAACGCCCCGGTGCCGAAGGTGATCTTCGCATCCCCCGGCCCCCGGCACCCATGGCCATAGAGCGCCGCCTGCTGGTCCACCACCGAGGCCCGCACCGGCACCCCGCCAATCTCCCCGAAATCCCCAGCCGTATCCCGTATCTCCGGCAGCGCCTCCATCGGCACGCCGAAAATCCGGCACAGCTCCGCATCCCATTGCCCTGTTGCCAGATTCATCAGCGAGGTGCGCGACGCGGTGGTGACATCGGTGGCGAACACGCCAGCCAGCCGGTCGAGGAAAAACGCATCCGTGGTGCCCAGCCGCAGCCTTCCTGCGGCCAGCGCCGCGCGGGCTTCGGGAGTCTCCCGTAAAATCCAGGAAAGTTTGCTGGCCGAAAAATACGCGTCCAGCGGCAACCCGGCCCGCGCCAGCGTCTCCGCTTCCACCCCTGCGGCACGTAGCGCCTCAATCTCCCCCGCCGTGCGATTATCCTGCCACACGATCACCGGGCTCAGCGCCTTGCCCGTCACCTTGTCCCAGGCGAGGCAGCTTTCCCCCTGATTAGCGATGCCAATCGCCCCGGAAGCCCCCGCCGCATCCAAACATGCCCTGATATTGCCAAGCAACTCTTCCGGGTCATGCTCCACCCAGCCGGGTTGCGGATGATGCTGGGCATGGCGCACCGCATGCACGATCCGCGCCGCCCCATCCTCCAACCGCAACGCCCGTGTGCTGGTGGTGCCCTGGTCGATCGCCACAACACTCACGAGACAATCTCCACCAGCAGCCGTTTGGCCTCGCCCGGCGGCTTCATCTCGCCCAGATCAACCAGAATCCGCCGCTCCGGCCGCGTGGAGATGCGCCGCTTATACAGCACGCCCTCTTCGGAGCTGACCCGCAACTGGCCCGAGATCGGCCGCTCCACCCGCAATTGCAGTTTCCCGCGCAGCGGCGCCACGCGAGAGAGAAGCTGCGGCACCACGAACTTCACGCCGTCCCCGGCAACCAGCGCAATCTCCTCCCCGGCGGCGGGCAACCCGCCCATCAAATCATCAGCGATATACGCCGCGATGGCCGCCCCCTCGCGGAAGCTCCACCCAGCCGTCTCGATCGGCCGCAGCAAATTCCCGGCGGCGAAATAGGCATCGTCCGAGCAGCGCCCATACTGGTCCACCGCCGGGCCGCCGCTGCGCGCATCCACCGCCAGATGGCTGAGCCGCGCCAGGCTGGCCTCGGGCAGAAACCGCCCGGTCAGCAACACGCCGTCGCAGGCGATCTCCCGGCCATCGCGCAGCCGCACGGCCTCCACGCGCCCATGCCCGATAATCTCCTCGATCCCGCTATTGTAATGCACGGGAATCCCCAACAGCCGGGGGAACAGCCCCAGCGGCCATCGCGCCACGGCGCGGCTTCCCGCCTCCACCACCGCCACGGGGCGGATGCCATGGCTGCGGCAGGTGGCCAGGGCCGAGAGCCCCACCAGCTCCGTGCCCACCACCACCGGGTGGGTGAACGGGGCGAGCCCCTGCAAATGCACATAAGCCTGCAACGCGCCGGTGTTCAGCACGCCGAGCGGCCTATCCCCGCCCACCAGCCGGGCCGAGCGCGGCGCCTCTCGCGCTCCGGTGGCCAGCAGCACGCGCAGGGCTTGCAGCGTCGTCCGCCCCTCTGGCGTTGCCACCTCCAGCCCGCCGCCCGGCTTCAGCGCCGTCACCGAATGGCGGAGCAGAATCTCCACCCCGGCAGCCTCGGCGGCGGCGGCCAGGCGGTGCGCATAGCCTGGCCCGGTGAGCAGCCGCCCGAATTCCCGCACGCCGAAGGGCGGATGCCCGCAATGGCGCGGCACCCCGCCCAGCACGCCCTCGCGCTCCAGAATGGCGACGCGCGGCACCCCGCGCGCCTTCAGCGTCAGCGCCGCCGCAATCCCCGCCGGGCCGCCGCCGATAATCGCCACATCAACCATGCGCGCCCCCCACGGCCAGCGGATTAGCGAAGCGCCCCGCCGTCATCTCCGCCACGCGGGCATTGCAGTAGAAGCCCTGGCAGCGGCCCATTCCAACGCGGGTGCGCCGCTTCAGCCCGCCATAATCCTGCGCGGGCAGGGGGCCAGACAGCGCCGCCTCGATCTCGCGTCGCGTCACCATCTCGCAATGGCAGATGATCTCGCCATAGCCGGGGAACTGCCAGTCGCGCGGGCAATGCTCGGCCAGACGCGGCGCTTGCGGCCAGATCGGGTTGGTCAGCCGCTCATGCATCCTGGCGTAAAGCTTCCAGGCATGGCGGGCGAGGCCCAGCGCCGCGGTCAGCCCGGTCGAGCGTATGCCGCCCAACACGATGTAGTTGCGCGCCGTATCGTGCCGCACACGGTATTCCTTGCGCTCGGTGGCGGGGCGGATGCCCGCATACACCGCCGTCACTCCCATGCCCTCAAGTGCTGGGATCAGCTCCACGGCCTTGTCCACCAGCATCCGCAATGTGTCTTCGTCTACATTGGCGCGGTCGCGCGAGTCCTGCTCCTCAGCAGTCGGTCCCACCAGCAGATTGCCGAAGGACGTCGGGGTGATCACGATCCCCTTGGTCCGCTCCGTGGGAACGGGCAGCAGAATGGTCCGCAGCAGGGCGGATGCCGCCTTGTCGAACACCACGAACTGCCCCTTGCGCGGCTTGATGGTAAAATTCTCCTCGCCCGTCAGGCGGTAGTCGAGAATATCGCCATACAGCCCGGCGCAGTTGATGACGGTGGTGCAGTCCACCGGCCCGGTGTTCGTTTCCAGCCGCCATGCGCCATTGGCGAAATGCCCCGAGAGCACCACCGTATTGCGCCGAACCTCACCGCCATTCACCAAGGCTTGCGTCACATAGGCCAGCGGCGCGCTCCAGGGGTCGATGACATGCTCATGCGGCACCAGAACCCCGCCCAGCACATGCGCTCCGAGTTGCGGCTCGCGCGCCAGCACCTCCCCGGGGCCGATCTGTCGCACATCGGTCACGCCATTGGCATGGGCCGCCTGCACAATGCCGGGGAGCTTCGCCAACTCCTCCTCGTTCCAGGCCGCCACCACAGCGCCGGTTTCCAGCACCGGCAGGCGCAGCTTGTTGCGGATGTCCATGTATTCTGCGTAGCCCGCCTGCATGCAGGCCAGTTCCAGGCTGCCGGAAGGCGCATCGAACCCCGTATGCAGGATCGCGCTGTTGCCCTTGCTGGCGCCCGAGAGAATATCCGCGCCCTTTTCCAGCAGCAGCACCTTCGCGCCTTCCAGCACAAAGCGCCGCGCCACCGCGCAGCCGACAACGCCGCCCCCCACCACAACAACATCGTACATGGCCCCGACCCTCATCCCGCCTTGTGGGGGCTGTCAACCATTTACCCCCATAGCCAAAACCGCTCGCGCAATTATATTACGCGCCACCATAGCCGCGTATTGGGATTATATGCAGACCGAGACCGAAGCCTTCACCCTGGACGAGATCGACCGGAAAATCCTCGCCGAACTCCAGGAAGACGGCCGCATCACCAATGTGGAGCTGGCGCGCCGCGCGGGCATCTCCCCGCCGCCCTGCCTGCGCCGCGTGCGCCGGCTGGAGGACGCGGGCTACATCCAGGGCTATCACGCGCAGACGGACGCGCAGAAGCTCGGCTGGCAGATCTCCTTCTTCGTCATCGTCGGGTTGGAGAGCCAGAAGCTCGCGGTGCTGGAAGCCTTCGAGACCCTGGTGGCCAGCTGGCCCGAAGTGCGCGAATGCCACATGATCCGTGGCGGCGGCGACTTCCTGCTCCGTCTCGTGGCGCGGGACGCGGCGCATGAGAACCAGCTCACCACCCGCCTCACCAATGCCGCCAGCGTCGCCAAGGTGCAGACGCTGCAAACCATCCGCACCAGCCGTGCCGTGCCCGGCGTTCCCATGGATAAGCTGAATGGCTGAACTTGCGCTCCTCCTGCTGGCCCTGGCCGTGGGAGGCGCCTGCCGGGCTTTTCCGGCGTATCTGCCCTATCTCCTCCCCTTCGTCTTCAACCCCCTGATCTTCCTGGGCTGCTGGCTCACGGCGTTGTGGTACTGGCGCGGCATGCGGCGCATCGCGCCATCGCACCGCCCGGGCTGGGTGCGGCAAGGCTTCTTCCTGGCGGGGCTCGCGGGCATCTATTTCGTGCTGCAGACGCATTTCGAATACGCCGCCCAGCACATGTTCTTCCTCAACCGCGTGCAGGCCGTCACGCTGGGCATGGCGGCCCCGTTCGGCATCGCCATCGGCTGGATGGGCGAGGTCCTGGCCCTTGGCGCGCCCGGCTGGGTGGTGCGCACGGCCCGCCTCGCCTGGGCGCGGCTGCGCTGGCTGGCCCACCCGGTGCCCGCCACGCTGCTCTTTCTGGCCAGCACCGATCTCTGGCTCATCCCCCGGGTGCATTTCGCCGCCATGCTCAACCCGCTGCTTTACGCGGTCATGAACATCTCCTGCCTGCTTGGCGGGCTGCTGTTCTGGCTGATGGTGCTGGACCCGCGCCCGAAGCCAGAGGCGCGGTTCGGCTATCTGGTCCGCGCCGCCACCGGGTTTCTGGTGATGTTCCCGCAGGTCGCGGTGAGCGCCTATATCGCACTGGCCACGGTGGATCTCTACCCGTTCTACACGCTGTGCGGGCGGCTGTTTCCGGCGATCTCGGCCACCAACGACCAGATGCTGGGCGGGCTGATCCAGTGGATTCCGCCGGGGATGATGAACACCGCGGCGCTGGTCATTGGCCTGAACTCACTGCGCTTGGCCGAGGCCGAAGCCGACAAGCATTTTGTCGCTCCGCCGGGGGCGAAGGTTTACGAAGCGAAGTGGACCGGCCGACAATAAAAATGCCGCCTCCCATCGGGAAGCGGCACTAAAACTCACAAAAGTTTTTGCGGCGCTTTTTTCAAAAAGCGCCAAACTCTTTAGGCGACGATCTCGATCTCGGCGAAGAAGAAGGAGATTTCCTGCGCGGCGGCTTCAGCGCTGTCGGAGCCGTGCACGGAGTTCGCCTCGATGGACTCGGCGAATTCGGCGCGGATGGTGCCGGCAGCGGCGTTCGCCGGGTTGGTGGCGCCCATGATGTCGCGGTTCTTCAGGATGGCGCCTTCGCCAACCAGCACCTGCGCGACTACCGGGCCGGAGATCATGAAATCGACCAGGTCCTTGAAGAACGGGCGGGCGGAATGCACGGCGTAGAACGCCTCGGCCTGGGCGCGGGTCAGCTGCAGGCGCTTGGTGGCGGCGATCATCAGGCCGTTCTCTTCGAACTTGGCGTTGATCTTGCCGGTCAGGTTGCGGCGGGTGGCGTCCGGCTTGATGATGGACAGAGTGCGTTCGAGGGCCATGGTGGTGTTTACCTATTCCTGGTGTGAATGTTGCGCGGGCAATAGCGGGGCGGGCAAGGCTGGGCAACCCCCGGCTTGCGGGTTACAGCAGGGCGCATGAGCGTTTTGAGCCTGGAAGACCTTTCCTACAGCATCGCCGGACGGCCCTTGCTGGACCATGCCAGCCTGATGGTGGATGCCGGGCGGCGCATCGGCCTGATCGGCCGCAACGGGGCCGGCAAGTCCACGCTGCTGAAACTCATCGCCGGCGTGCTGCGCCCGGATGGCGGGGCCATCCGCCTCGGCAACCGGGTCAAGCTGGGCTACGTGGCGCAGGAGGCTCCGGGCGGGGACATCACGCCGCTGGAGGTGGTGCTGGCCGCCGATACCGAGCGCGCCGAGCTTCTGGCCGCCGCCGAGGATCCCGCCACCCCGGCCGAGCGCCTCGCGGAAATCCACGAGCGCCTCTTCGCCATCCAGGCGGATTCCGCCCCCTCCCGCGCCGCCTCCATCCTGGCGGGGCTGGGCTTTAACGAGGAATGGCAGGCGCGCCCGATGTCCAGCTATTCCGGCGGCTGGCGCATGCGCGTGGCGCTGGCGGCGGTGCTGTTCTGCGAACCCGATCTGCTGCTGCTGGACGAGCCGACCAACCATCTGGACCTCGAAGCCACGCTCTGGCTCGAAGGCTATTTGCAGAAATTCCCCGGCGCCATCCTGCTCGTCAGCCATGACCGCCAGCTTCTCGACCATGCCGTCGAGGCCATCGTGCATCTGGACAAGGGCAAGCTCACCCTCACCCCCGGCGGCTTCGCCGAGTTCGTGCGCATCAAAACCGAGCGCGCCCTGCAACAGGCCCGCGAGGTCGAGCGCGTGGCCGCCCAGCGCGCGCATATGCAGTCCTTCGTGGACCGTTTCCGCGCCAAGGCCACAAAGGCCCGCCAAGCCCAGAGCCGCCTGAAGGCGCTGGAGCGCCTGCCGCAGATTGAGGCAGTGGTGGAAGATCACGCCACCGAATTCTCCTTCCCCTCGCCCGAGGAACTGCCGCCCCCGATGCTCCAGCTCGAGGGCGTGGATATCGGTTATGACGGCAAGCCGATCCTCACCGGCGTCTCGCTGCGGATCGACATGGAAGACCGCATCGCCCTGCTCGGCCAGAACGGCAACGGCAAATCCACCCTGGTCAAGCTGCTGGCGGGCAGGCTTGCCGCCCTGCGCGGGCGGGAATTCCGGGTGAAGGGCCTGCGCATCGGCTATTTCGCCCAGCACCAGGAGGACGATCTGGTGCTGGAGGACACGCCCTACGACCATCTGGCCCGCGCCTTGCCCAAGGCCTTGCCGCCGCAAATCCGCGCCCAGGCGGCGCGTTTCGGGCTGGATGCCGAGCGCGTGAACACCAAGGTCGGCGCGATGTCCGGCGGCGAGAAGGCACGGCTGCTGCTGGCGCTCGCCACCCGCGACGCCCCGCATCTGCTGCTGCTGGACGAGCCGACCAACCATCTGGACATCGACGCCCGCGACGCGCTGGTAAAGGCGCTCACCGCCTTCGAGGGCGCGGTGGTGCTGATCTCGCACGATCCGTATCTGGTGGACCTCGTGGCGGACCGCCTGCTGCTGGTGGCCAACGGCAAGGTCACGCCGTTCGATGGCGACCTCGCCGCCTATGCCGCCACCATGAGCGAGCGCACCGCCCCGGCGGCAAAACAGCAGGTGGAAGCCAGGAAGAACGACAAGGCCGCCCGTGCCGAGGCCCGCGCCAAGCTCGCCCCGCTGCGCCAGGCGGCCAAGGCGGCGGAGCAGGTTCTGGCCAAGCTGCTGACGGAGAAGGAAAGCCTGGAAGCCCGGCTGGCCAGCGAGGATCTCTACACCCAGGCCAAGACGGCGGAGCTGACCAAGGTCACGCAGCGTCTGGCCGTGGTGAAGCGCGAGATCGACACCGCCGAGCATAACTGGCTGGAAGCCCATACCGCGCTGGAAGAGGCGGAAGGGTAATACGCCAACCTATTGTTATAAAAATCAACCGGTTTCCGGTTAATCCTTGAGGGCGTAGATCATTTCAGCGTTTTTGCCATGGCTGCCGCGCCCGGGGATGATGATGTCGGCCCGCGTCTCCGGGTGGGTGAGCATGTACATGTCCACGCTGGGCAGAAAAATCTCCCGCCATTCGCGCAGCCATATGCCCAGGCTGCGCTTCGGCGCGATGTCCAGGATGCTGCGGCGGTCGCTATCGACGAAGATCTTCAGCCCGTAATAGGGCTCCAGCAGCGGCACCAGGGCGGAGACGCCCTCCACGATTACCGGATGCATGGTGGTGATCTGGCGCGGCGTGGTGGAGACTTGCAGCGTATTCCAGTCGAACGGGTAATAGCTGCACGCCCCCAGCTCGGCGAGGTCGGTCACCGCCTGCAGGAATTCCTCGTAGCGGATATAGGGGAAGGGGAAGGCGGGCTGGCAGCCGCGCCACTCATCCTCGGGGCGGAGGAATTCGTCCACGTGCAGGCACTCGAACCCATGGGCCTGTTGCAGCCGCATGGCGAGCGTGGTCTTGCCCGCGCAGGGCAGGCCATCGATGGCGATGAGCGGCCGCGTCAAGCGCTGCGGGAAGCTCGCGGGTAAATCCAATTCTGCCATGGCGTTTTCGCCTATTATCTCCTCGAATGCTGGCCAGCGCATTGTAACGCAACAGCCCGCCCCAGGGAAATCATCAAACCGGGAGGGTCACGCTCACGCGCAGGCCGTGCTCGGGCAGGTTGGTCAGGGTCACGTCTCCGCCATGGGCGCGGACGATGTTGCGGCAGATCGACAGCCCCAGCCCGGAGCCGCCGGTCTCGCGGTTGCGGCTGGTCTCCAGCCGGCGGAAGGGCTCGAACACGCGCTCCATCTCATCGGCGGGAATGCCGGGGCCTTGGTCCTCGATGTCGATCCGCAGCACGCCCTTGGCGGGCGGGTGCAGGGTGACATGCGCGGCATCGCCATATTTCAGCGCATTGCCGATGAGATTGGCCAAAGCGCGTTTGAGCGCCAGCGGGCGGGCGTTCACCGGCAGATGTTCCGGCCCCGTGTAGTTCAGCGCCGTGGCGCGGTCCGGGTCGCCATCGGCGGCGTCGTCGAGGATCGTGCGCAGCAGGCTGGCGAGGTCGATGCGCGTCACCTTCTCGGTGGTGGTCACGTCCCGGCTGAAGGCCAGCGTGGCCGCGACCATGGCTTCCATCTCGTCGAGGTCGGCCAGCATCTTGGTCCGCTGTTCGTCGTCCTCCATGTACTCGGCGCGCAGCTTCAGCCGGGTGATCGGCGTGCGCAGATCATGCCCGATGGCGGTGAGCAGGAAGGTGCGGTCCTCGACAAAGCGCCGAACCCGCGCGGACATGGTGTTGAACGCCTTGGCGGCGACGACGATCTCGGCGGGCCCCTTCTCGGGCAATGGCGGGGCGTTGGTCACGTCCCGCCCCAGCGCCTCGGCCGCGGCGGCCAGGGTTTTCACCGGCAGCAGTAATTGCCGTACCGCCCAGGTGATCATCACCCCGCCGAGCAGCGTCATCACGATGAACGCCGTGGCGAAACTCGGCGACCGCCAGGGGGTGGGGGGCGGCAGGGTGGAGCTGATGGTGAGCCACGAGGTGGGCGGAAACATCACGGACAAATCGGGAATTCCGAGTCCGGGCGGGCCCAGATCCAGCATCAGTGGCAGCCCGTCACGCGGCGGGCCTTCACGCGGCGGGGCGTCATGCGGCGGGCCGCCATGGACGGGAAAAGGCGGTCCGCCGTCAGGTGGAAAGAACAGGCCGGGTTGTGCGAAGGGCGCGAGGAAGGCGGGATTGTCGGGCAGGCCGAAGCTGATGATGAAGCGCGGCGGAAACCCCTGCAGGCGCAGCACCAGCCCGTGTGGGCGCAATGGCGGCGGCACGCCGTAATCGGCGATCGCGGCATGGATGGCGTTGCGCGCGGTGATCGGCATCTCGAAGGTGTTGAGCAGCGGCGGCAAGGGGGAGAGGGTGGCCTTGTCGTGCGTGGGCAGCGGTTCCCGGGCCAGCATGGCGGCGCGGTCCTCGGGTGCCGCCATGGCGATGTGGCGGTAGATGATGATCGCGCGCGTGGCGAATTCCTGCTCTTCCTCCAGCTGTTGCAGATGCACCTGGTTCACGGTGTGGATCAGCAGCCCGAACAGCTGGATGAGCGCGAAGCCCGTCAGCAGGATGAGGATCATCCTCCTGGCCAAGCTGTGGGGCAGGGCGAGGAATTTCAAAGCCGTTCGACGGGTGTGGACAGCACGTAGCCGCCGCCGCGCACGGTCTTGATGAGCTGGGCGTTGCGCCCGTCATCCTCCAGCTTGCGGCGCAGGCGCGAGACGGCGACGTCGATGGCGCGGTCGAACGGCCCGGCTTGGCGGCCGCGCAGCAGGTCCAGCAGCATGTCGCGCGTCAGCACGCGGTTCGGGCGGTCGAGCAGCGCCACCAGCAGATCGTACTCGCCGCCGGTGATGGAGACTTCCACCCCCGCGGGGTCGAGCAGGCGGCGGCGCGTGGTCTCCAGTGACCAGCCGGAGAATTTATAGGTCTTGGCTTGGTCGGGGGTGCGGTCTTCGGTGTCGCCCGTGCGGCGCAGCACGGCGCGGATGCGCGCCAGCAGCTCACGCGGGTTGAAGGGCTTGGTCACGTAATCATCCGCGCCCAACTCCAGCCCGATGATCCGGTCAGTCTCCTCCGCCATGGCGGTGAGCATGATGATCGGCACGTTGGTTTCCGAGCGGAACCAGCGGGCAAGGTCCAGCCCGCCCTCGCCGGGGAGCATCAGATCCAGCACCACGAGCTGGTAATGCCCGTTCACGAAGGCCCGGCGCGCTTCCTTGCCATCGCGCGCGGTGGTGACCCGCAGGCGGTTGCGCTCCAGGAACTTGGCCAGCAGGTCGCGGATTTCACGGTCGTCATCGACGATGAGGATATGCGGCAGCGTTTCCATGTCTGTTACAATAGCGATGCCGCGCCCGCTTGGGCAGGCCAAGTTGCAATCCGTGACAATTTGCGCCGGGGTGCAAATAAGTCTTGCACCCCGGGGGCGATGGCCCTATTTCGCCCCCCACGCAGCAACGTACGTGCCTCTGCCGGTTCTCCGGTTACGCAACGGCGTCAAGCGTTCTGGCAGCACGACTGGGGAAACCTGGAAGTCGGCTGGTTCGTTGGACCGTTTTGTAACCATGTCCGCCGCCTGGATAGGCGGACATTTCAGAGAAAGGATGAGGGCGATGACTCCCAAGATCGCTTCGTTTCTTGATACCCAGCCGGCGACCCCGTGCCTGGTTCTGGACCTCGACCGCGTGGCGGAGAACTACGCCGCGCTGCACCGTGCTCTGCCCGCCGCGAAAATCTATTACGCGGTGAAGGCGAATCCGGCCGCCCCCATCCTCGACCTGCTGGCCGCGCGTGGCTCCTGCTTCGATGCCGCCTCTCTGCCCGAGATCGAGATGTGCCTCGCCGCCGGTGCGCTCGCCTCGGCCATCTCCTTCGGCAACACGGTGAAGAAGCCCTCCGCCATCGCCGCCGCGCATGCGCTGGGCGTGCCGCTCTTTGCGTTCGATTCCATCGAGGAGCTGGAGAAGATCGCGGCGCACGCGCCGGGCGCGAAAGTGTATTGCCGCATCGCCGTGAACAACGAGGGCGCGGAATGGCCGCTCTCCAAGAAGTTCGGCACGACGCTGGACAAGGCCAAGGAGCTGCTGCTCGCCGCTCCGGGCCTGGGGGTGGCGCCGCACGGCCTGTCCTTCCATGTCGGCAGCCAGCAGACCGGCACGGCGGCGTATGAAACGGCGATCGCCGAGGTGGCGATGCTGTTCACCGATCTGAAGGCTCAAGGCGTTGAGCTGAAGATGCTCAATCTCGGCGGCGGCTTCCCGATCCGTTACCTCTCCGACGTGCCCGAGGCCGACGCCTTCGGCACCGCGATCATGGATGCGATGGTCGAGCATTTCGGCAACGACCTGCCCGAGATCCTGATCGAGCCGGGCCGCTCGATGGTTGGCAATGCCGGTGTGGTGGCCGCCGAGGTGGTGCTGGTGTGCCGCCGCATGGAAGCCGATGCGCGCCGCTGGGTGTATCTGGACATCGGCCGCTATGGTGGGCTGGCCGAGACCGAGGGCGAGGCGATTCGCTACCGCATCACCGCCGGTAACGGGCAGACTGGCCCGGTGGTGCTGGCCGGTCCCTCCTGCGATGGCGTGGACGTGATCTATGAAAAGACGCCCTATCACCTGCCGCTGGAGCTGAAATCCGGCGACCGCGTGCTGATCCACGACACCGGCGCATACGTGACCACCTACGCGAGCCAGAACTTTAATGGTTTCGCGCCGCTGCAGGAGTATTATGTATAGCGCCAGTTCCAACAGGGAGAACGCTATGCACGAGATCAAGCTGAAGGCCGCGGACGGCGCGGGCGAGTTCGCCGCCTATGTGTGGGAGCCCAAGGGCACCGAGAAAGCCGGCGCGGTCGTCTTGATCCAGGAAATCTTCGGGGTGAACGACGCCTTGCGCGCCACGGGCGAGGAACTCGCGGCACAGGGCTTCATCGCCATCGCGCCGGATCTGTTCTGGCGCCAGAAGCCGGGGGTGAACCTCACCGACAAGAGCGAAGCCGAGTGGAAGCAGGCTTTCGACCTGCTCAACGGCTTCGACCAGGATAAGGGCGTGGAAGACCTGAAGGTGACGCTGGAGGCCGCGCGCAAGCTGCCCCGCAGCAACGGCAATGCCGGCACCATGGGCTTCTGCCTGGGCGGGCGTCTGGCGTTGCTGATGGCCACGCGCTCCGATTCGGATGTGAACGTCTCCTATTACGGCGTGGGGCTGGATAGCCTGGTTCCGGAGTTCGACAACATCGCCTCGCCGCTGATGCTGCACATCGCCGAGAAGGACGAATACTTCCCCGCCGACGCGCAGGAGCGCCTGCTCGACGCGCTGGAGGAGAGCGAGTGGGTGGACGCCTTCATCTATCCCGGCGTGCAGCATGCCTTCGCGCGTGTGAACGGCGTGCATTACGATGCCCGCGCGGCGGTGATCGCCAATGGGCGCACCACGGAACTGCTGGCGGAAATCCTGGAGTGATGCTCCGCCGCCGTGGACTGCTCGCCGGTGTTGGGGCAGCCATGGCGCTGCCCCGCCTCGCGCGGGCCGACGACCTTGGCGCCGCCTGCGTGCGGGCGGTGCTGGGGCAGATGGCAGCACTTGGCGATGGCCCGGTGCTGCTCAATTCCTATCTGGTGCAGGCCGGTTCGGCGGCGGGGGATTTCGATCTCACCCAGGCCAACGCCGCCTATGTGTACGACAACGCCCTGGCCGGGCTGATGCTGCTCGCCGCCGGGCAGGCGGATGCGGCCAAGCGCATCGCCACGGCGCTGCAAATCGCCCAGGCGCATGACCGCAAATTCACCGATGGTCGGTTGCGCAACTGCTACCAGGCCGGGGTGATGACCGAGCCCGCCAAGCTGGCCGGATTTTGGGAGGCCAAGGCCCAGCGCTGGGACGAGGACCCGTATCAGGTCGGCACCGATAGCGGGCCGCTGGCCTGGGCCATGCTCCTCTGGGCCGCTTTGGGCATGACCACGCCCGCCAACCGGGCCGGGAATTTTCTCGACCAGCAACTCCGCGCGCCCTCGGGCTATTATGGCGGGCTGTATGGGTACGATCCGTCGCAGACTCAGCTTACCTGGCAGAGCACGGAACAGAATGTCGACCTCGCCGCCGCCTTCCGCGCCTTGGGGCGCAAGGAGGATTCGGCGCATGCGGCGGCCTTCGTGCAGAGCATGTTCAACCTCGCCACCGGGCGCTTCGATTCCGGGATGGGTGCGGATGGCGTGGTGGATCATCTGGACGCGGCGGATGCGGGCATCTGGCCCTATCTCGCCGGGCTGGGCAGCGAGACCTCGGCGCTGAACACCATCGGCTCGCTGCAACGCGGCCCCGGCATCGGGTTTTCGGACGCCAGCGACGGCATTTGGCTGGAAGGTACGGCCTTCGCCGCGCTGGCGCTCCAGCAGATGGGCCATAACGCCTACGCTCAGACCTTCCTGGCCACGGTGGCGCAGAACACTTCGCCGGAAGGCTATGTGTACGCCACCATCTCCCCCAGCCTGGCGACGGGGCTTACGGTCGGGCCGTCTTTGCATCAGGGCGTGCCGGCGCAAATCTTCGCGTATTACCGCCGCCCGTCCTTGAGCGCGACGTGCTGGGCCGGGCTGGCGGCGCTGGGGGTGAACCCGCTCGCCGCAAGCTGAGGCGGGCTACTTCCCGATACAGAAGCCGGAGAACACGGCGTCGAGAATCTCCTCGACGCCGATAACGCCCACCAACCGCGCCAGCGCCTGAGAGGCGCTGCGCAACTCCTCGCCGCGCAGTTCGGGATCCTCCACGTGAAGCGCCGCATCCAGCGCCGCCTCGGTATCGCGCACGCAGGCGATCTGCCGTGGCCGCGCCAGTGCCGCCGCCCCCTTGGTGTCGGTCAGCGCCGCCGCCGCCTCGGCCAGTTTTATCCGCAACTCCGCCATGCCCAGCCCGGTCCGGGCCGAGACGCCGAAGCCCTCAGCCGGGGCCAGATCGGCCTTGGTCCGCAGTTGCAGGCATGGGATGCCCTTGGGCGCTTCGGGGAAGGCCTCGCCGGGGGCGGCCACCAGGAGTAGGAAATCCGCCTTCGCCGCCCGCGCCTTGGCGCGCTTCACGCCCTCGGCCTCGATCACATCTTCCGTCTCGCGCAGCCCGGCTGTGTCGGTGAGATGCACCGGCACGCCGCCGAGATCGACCCGCACGCCCACCGCGTCACGCGTGGTGCCGGGGATGTCCGAGACGATGGCGATCTCCTCGCCCGCCAGCGCGTTGAGCAAAGTGGATTTGCCCGCGTTCGGCGCGCCGAGGATGACGAATTCCAGCCCCTCGCGCAGCCGTTCCGCCGCCGGGGCGGCGTTCAGCGCGGCGCGCATTTCGTCGCGCAGGGCGATGATGCCGCCGAGCAGCGCTGCTTCCACCTCGGGGGGGAGGTCTTCGTCGGGGAAGTCGATCAATGCCTCCTGCCGCGCCATGATCTGCCGAAGCTCCTCGCGCCAGATCAGGCAGGCGGCGGAAAGGCCGGTCATGCTCTCCAGCGCCATGGCGCGCTGCGCCTCGGTCTCGGCGGCGATCAAATCCGCCATCGCCTCGGCCTGGAGCAGATCCATCTTGCCGTTCTGGTGCGCGCGGCGGGAGAATTCGCCCGGCTCGGCGGGGCGCGCACCCAGCGTGGCGAGAGCCTCGCTCACCGCCGCCAGCACAGCGCGGCCGCCATGCAGGGAAATCTCGGCAACATCCTCGCCGGTGAAGCTGTGCGGGGCGGGGAAGGTGACGAGCAGCGCTTCGTCCAGCCGCCGCCCTTCATGCCGTAGCGGGCGCAAACTGGCGCGGCGCGGCGCGGGCAGGTTGCCCGCCAGCGCCTGCATGATGCCAAGGGTGCCGGGGCCGGAGAGGCGCAGCACGGTAACCGCGCCGCCGCGCCCGGTGATGGGGGCGAAAATCGTACTCATGGGGCTTTACGCGTCGGCGTCGGCCAGCAAAGCGCGCACCGCATCGGCCGAGGGCGAGGCCAGGGCATCGGCCGCCAAGCGCTGGCAGGTGGTGAGGTTGCTGGCGCGGATCGCCTTTTTCACCAGCGGCACGGTGTTGCCGTGCATGGAAAGCTGGCGGATGCCCAGGCCCAGCAGCAGCGGCGCGGCGTAAGGCCGCCCAGCCAACTCGCCGCAGATGGAAACCGGGATGCCCACCTGCGTCGCGAAGCTGGCGGTGAGGTGGATGAGCCGCAGCACCGCCGGTTCTAGCGGGTCGTAGAGCTTCATCCCGGCGGGCAGGCTGCGGTCCGCCGCCAGCGTGTACATGGTCAGGTCGTTGGTGCCGATGGAGAAGAAATCCGCATGCTGGGCCAGCACCGGCGAGGCCAAAGCGGCGGCCGGGGTTTCCACCATGATGCCGAGCGGCGGCAGCGTTTCCGGCAGGACGATGTTCTTGCGCCGCTTCAGGCGCCGCCAGACGCGCAGCAGAATCTCCCGCGCCGCCTGAACCTCGGCGGCCACGCTGACCATGGGCAGCATGATTCGCACCGGCCCATGTGCCGCGGCGCGCAGAATGGCGGCGAGTTGGGTTTCCAGCAACGCCGGATAGCGCAGCAGCAGGCGGATGCCCCGCAGCCCCAGCGCCGGGTTGGCCTCGGGCGTTTCCGGCAGATAGCGCGAGAGGGCTTCCACCTCCTTGTCCGAGCCCCAGTCCAGCACGCGGATGGTCACTGGGTCGCCATCCATGGCTTCCACGATGTCCTGATAGATGCGCGCCTGGGTGTCTTCGTCGGGGGCGACCTCGCGGTTCATGAACATGAACTCCGAGCGTAGCAGCCCGATGCCATGCGCGCCCGACTCGGCGATCATCGCCAGCTCGAAGGGCAGTTCCAGATTGGCCTGCAATTCCACCGGCGTGCCATCCTTGGTGGTGGCGGGCAGGCGTTGCAGCCGGGCAAGCGCGCGCCGCGCGCGGGCCTGGGCGGAAAGCTTCTTGCGCGCCGCCTCCAGGCTGGATTTGGTCGGATTGAGGGTAATGTCGCCCGTATCGCCATCCACGATGACGAGACTGCCGGGGGTGGCGGCATCCAGCACGCCTTCGGCCCCCAGCACGGCGGGCAGGCCCAGCGCGCGCAGCATCACCGCCGTGTGGCCCTCCACCCCGCCTTCGGTGGTCACGATGCCCGCGAAGCGCGTGGGCTGAATCAGCGCGGCATCGGCGGGGCGCAGATCCTCGGCCGCCAGCACGCTGCCTTGGGGCAGGGCCGTGAAGCTGCGGAACGGTTGGCGGGTGAGGTTGCGCAGGATTCGGCGGCCCAGCTCGCGCACTTCCTCCGCACGGCGGTTGCGCCCGGCCTTGTCCGCCCCCGGCTGGGCCAGAATCGCCTCGGCCTGGGCTTCGGCCTCGGCATGCACCGCGGCCTCGGGGCAGAGCAGATCATCCTGCATGCGCGCCTTGATCCCGCGCATCAGCCGCGAGGGGCCGAGCATGTGCAGGTACACATCCATCAGCGGCGCGATTTCCGCCTGCGAATCCTCAGGCAGGGCGGCCAGCCGGTTCTTCAGTTTTTGCAGCTGGTGGCGCGAGCGGGCCACGGCTTCATCCAGCCGCGTCAGCTCGGGGGCTACTTCGGCGGCGGTGAGTTTCCGCGTGGAAACGACGAGGTCCGGCTCCAACGCCTCATGCACCGGGCCGATGCCGATGCCAGGAGAAACCGGATGGCCGGTAAAGAGTTGTTCCTTGCCGCGCCTAGTCTGTTTCATGGAAGCCGGCCTCGATCAGCGCGGCGATGGCATCAAGCGCTTCCTTCGCGTCGAACCCCTCGGCGGAGAGGCGCACCGTGCTGCCGATGCCAGCCCCCAGCATCATCAAACCCATGATCGACCGCGCGGAGACGGATTGCCCGTCCTTGGCGACCTCCACATTCGCGGAAAACTGTTCGGCCAGGTTCACCAGCTTGGCGGCCGCGCGCGCGTGCAGGCCGCGCTTGTTGACGATGCCGACATCGACGGAAATCATCGCACCGCTCATGGCTGTTACTCCGCGGCGCGGCAGGCGGGGGCCTGCAGCTCGTGCCCGTTGCAGATATACTTCTTGCCCGCGGCCTCGGCATGGGCCACGGCCTCGGTCAGGGTTTCCTGGCCGCGGATCTTGGCCAGCTTCACCAGCATCGGCAGGTTCACGCCGCCGATGATCTCCACCCCCGGCTGCGCGGCCATGGACATGGCGAGGTTGCTCGGCGTGCCGCCGAACATGTCGGTGAGCAGGATCACGCCGTCCCCGGAATTCACCTCCGCCATCCGCCGGGCGATCTCTGCCCGCTGGCCCTCGAATTCCGCGTCTGACTCGATACAGACGGTGGCAAGATTCTTTTGCTTGCCGACAACATGCTCCATGGCTTCGCGCAGCGCGGTGGCAAGCGTGCCATGGGTTACAAGGACCATACCGATCATGTGGGGAGGCTCATTCTTTCGCGGATATTACTGGAGCCGCGATAGCGGTCGCGAAGCGGGCGGCCTCGCGATGGGTAACGCCGACGCGCCAGCCGTGATTGGCTAAATGGGTGCTAAGTTTTTCGATCATATAAACAGATCTATGTTGTCCGCCGGTACATCCGATACATATCGTTGCATATTTTTTTCCCTCTTGCACGAATCTCGGAAGTAAAAATTCAACGATATCCGCGACTTTTTGGAAGTATGTCGAAAAATCAGGGTCTTGCTCGATGAAGCTCCCCACCTCTGGGTCGCGGCCGCAGAGGGGGCGCAGGGTGGGGTCGTAATGCGGGTTGCGCAGGAATCGGGCATCGAAGACCAGATCGGCCTCCGGCGGCAGCCCGCCCGGATAGGCGAAGGACATCAGCGAGATCACCATGCCCGGCGAGGCCGCGCCGAAATACTGCTCGATGAGCGCGCGCAGCCGGGGCAAGGGCAGGCGGGAGGTGTCCACCAGCCAATCGGCGGCGCGGACGAGCGGGGCGGTGAGCTGGCGTTCCAGCGTGATGCCCTCGGCAATCGCGCCCGACTGCGCCAGCGGGTGGCGGCGGCGCGTCTCTGAGTAGCGGCGCAGCAGCACTTCCTCGTTGGCGGTGGCGAAGATGAGCGAAGGGCTGAGATGCTGGTACTGGCGCAGCTGATACAGCGCATCCAGCACCGCTTCGGCCGCGAAGCCGCGCGAGCGGGCATCCACGCCGATGGCGAGGTTCTTCTCCGCCCGTGTCGCCAGCGTCACCAGCGTATCCAGCGGCGGGTTGTCCACGGTCTCGAAGCCGAGATCCTCCAGCGCGCGAAGAATGGATTGCTTGCCCGCGCCGGAAAGGCCGGTCACCAGCACGATATGCAGCTTGGATATCGGAGGGTTCATGCGCTGAACGCGCCCACAAGCTGGGGGATGCGCCTGCAGGCGGCTTCCAGCGCCAGGGCCGCGCGCTCGGGCGCCGAGGCCAAAGCCGGGTCGAGCGTGATCTCGGGCAAATCCAGCGCCGCATGGCGGCGGGGCAGGGGCAGGCGCTCGGGCAACACGCCAAGCTGGATGACGAGGCGCAGCCGGGCCTTGCTTAGATAAGGCAGGCGGAAGATGCCGAGGCCGCGCACTTCCAGCAGCCCGGCCAGGGCCTCCGGCGCGCGGGCGATGCCGTTTTCCACCAGAACCTGGTCATCGGCCACCAGGGCGAAGCCGCGGTCGATCAGGCGCAGCAACAGGTCCGACTTGCCCGCCCCGGCAGGGCCGAGCAGCAATACGGCATCGTCGCCATCCGGCGTTTGTCGGGCGGCACAGGAGGCGTGCAGGCGCATGATGCGCCGAATGTGGCAAATTTTGGGCGGGGGGGGAAGGGGAGCCAACGCAGCCCCCCTATGTTAAGCCGTCAGCTCGCCGTGGCCTTCAGCGTGCCCTGCGGCATCTCGATGTCGATCTCCAGCGTGGAGACCTGATCGCTGCGGTCGAGCTTCACGTTCACCTTCTCGCGGTCGATGGCGATATGCTTGGCGATGACCGCGAGAATCTCCTCCTGCAGGATGGCCGCGAGATCGGCCCGCCCGGTCAGGGCGCGCTCATGCGCCAGCAGCAATTGCAGGCGCTCGCGCGCCACGGGGGCGGAGCGCTTGCGGGTGAAGATGTCGAAAATGCTCATGCCACCGCCTTCCGGCCGAACAGGCGGCTGAACAGGCCCTGCTTCTCTTCCGTCGGGGTGGTGATTTCCACCTTTTCGCCGAGCAGGCGCTTGGCGGCATCGGTGTAGGCCTTGGCGGCGGCGGAGCCGGGGCTGTTGAGCGTGACCGGGCAGCCGACATTGGAGGCGTTCAGCACATCCGGGCTCTCGGGCACGATGCTGAGCAGCGGAATCGCCAGAATCTCCAGCACGTCGTCCACGCCCAGCATCTCGCCCTTGGCGGCGCGGACGGGGTTGAAGCGGGTCAGGATCAGGTGCTTCTCGAAGGTCTCGCCGTTCTCGGCGCGCACGGTCTTGGAGTCCAGCATGCCGATGATCCGGTCGGAATCGCGCACAGAGGAGACTTCCGGGTTGGTCACCACCACGGCGACATCGGCGAAGCGCATGGCGAGCATCGCGCCTTTCTCGATGCCCGCCGGGCTGTCGCAGATGATCCAGTCGAACTTCGTGCGCAGCTCGTCGATGACGGCTTTCACGCCTTCCTCGGTCAGCGCGTCCTTGTCGCGGGTCTGCGAGGCGGCGAGGAGCGAGAGCGTATCCACCCGCTTGTCCTTGATCAGCGCCTGGGCCAGCTTGGCATCGCCCTGCACGACGTTCACAAGGTCGAACACCACGCGGCGTTCGGCGCCGAGCACGAGGTCCAGGTTACGCAGGCCGACATCGAAATCGACGACCACGACATTCTGCCCGGCCTGAGCCAAAGCAGCGCCCAGAGAGGCGCTGGTCGTGGTCTTGCCGACGCCGCCCTTGCCCGAAGTGACCACAACAACTTTCGACATGCGATTTACAGCTCCTTACCTGTTGTCCGGCGCGTTCATGCCAGGGGTGCAATGTTAAGCACGCCGTCCTCGAGTCGGACCTGCGCCGCGCGATTATTAAAGGCAGCACTCCAGCTTTCGGGTGTGTCGTAAACGCCGTCGATGGCCACGAGTTCCGCGCCGAATTTATGGCAGAAGATGCGCGCATTGGCCCCGGCCCGCAGCCCGGCGATGGCCCGGCCCCGCAGCGCGCCATAGATATGGATGGACCCGCCCGCGATGACCTCGGCGCCCGAGGAGACCGGGCCGATGATGGTCACGTCCCCGTCCTCGAAGATGATCGACTGGCCGGAGCGGACCGGACGGTCGATGAGCAAAGAGGTGACGGCGGGCACATTGGGGGCGGGGAGCGGATCGTCGGGGATGTCGATCACCTTGCCGCCGACCGGGTCCTCGCGGTCCTGCGGCTTCTGGCGCAAATCCGGCAGCCCGGCCCAGCGCGTGCCGGCCAGCTCGTCGGGCGTCAGCCCCTCGACCGCGATAATATAAAGCCCGCGCGCCTCAAGGGCGGCGACGATTTCGTCCAGCTTGCCCCCGGCCTCCTGCGCCACGGCCAGATTCACCACGATGGGCTTGTTCACGAAATAGCTGGCGGCGCGGCGGAGTTGTTCGTCGAGCGCCTGGAACCAGGCGTCCAGCGGCGGCTCGGGGGCCAGGATCAGGCACATGAAGCTGCGCCCACGAATGCGCAGCTGCGGCAGCGCCGGGGCGGCGGCGGTCACCGGCAAAGCGGCAGCCCCTCGGGCCGCGCCCACGGGCGGTTCAAAAACTTCAGCCTGCTGGCAAGCGTTTTTGGAAAATAAAGGGGCATTTAACGTGTCCGATAAGCAGGCGTGGCGATTCAGGTCAAGGATTCATGGCCAGGGTTTTCCTAACCTTTGATCCATGTCAAGGACGGGATGCAAACAAAGGTTCAACTGCAATTCACCTTATGCGGTCGGAGGCCTCGCCGCGTCAGGGCCACCATTTTCAGGAATGAACCATAATGTTTTGCTTCCAGTGTGAACAGACCGCCCGGACCGACGGCATTGCAGGCTGCCACAGCACCAAGGGCGTGTGCGGCAAGGACGAAACCACCGCCGATCTGCAGGACGTGCTGATCTACCAGCTCAAGGGCCTTGGCCAGTACAGCGCGCGGCTGCACAAGCTCGGCCAGCCGGACCGGGCGGCGGACAGCTTCATCATGTACGGCCTGTTCACCACCCTCACCAACGTGAACTTCAACCGCGCGGTGTTCCAGGAGCTGATCGCCGAGGCGGCGCGCATCCGCGACCGTCTCCGCGACGCCTATGAGGCCGCCGCGGTGAAGGCGGGCAAGGTACCCGGCCAGCTCTCCGGCCCGGCCCGCTTCGAGCCCGCCGACTCCCTGCCCGGCCTGCTGGCTCAGGCCACGCTCGCCTCGGTGCGCGCGGGTGTGGAAATTGTGGGTGAGGACGTGGTCGGCCTGCGCTCGCTGATCCTGTACGGGCTGAAGGGCGTCGCCGCCTATGCCCACCACGCCGAGGTTCTGGGCCAGGCGCGGGAAGAGATCTACGCCGGCATCGCCCATGCGCTGGACTTCCTGGCCGCCGAGCCGGTGGACATCAACGCCCTGCTGGAAGAGTCCCTGGCCCT
This sequence comes from Acidocella sp., assembly GCA_027451225.1. Classification (GTDB taxonomy): domain Bacteria; phylum Pseudomonadota; class Alphaproteobacteria; order Acetobacterales; family Acetobacteraceae; genus Acidocella. The sequence continues at coordinate 23,665 of DAIDJU010000106.1, forward strand.
CGGCCGCCTGAACTTCACCGTGATGGAGGCGCTGGACGCCGCCAATACCGGCACGTTCGGCGCGCCCGTGCCCACCGCCGTGCGCACCACCCCGGTGGCGGGCAAGGCCATCCTGGTTTCGGGGCATGACCTGCGCGACCTGCACAACATCCTGGAAGCCACCAAGGACAAGGGCATCAACGTCTATACCCATGGCGAGGTGCTGCCCGCCCATGGTTACCCCAAGCTGCACGCCTATCCGCACCTCGTGGGCAATTACGGCGGCGCCTGGCAGAACCAGCAGGCCGAGTTCGCCGCCTTCCCCGGCCCGATCGTGATGACCTCGAACTGCCTGATCGAGCCGCAGCCCAGCTACCGCAACCGCATTTTCACCGCCGGGCCGGTGGGTTGGCCGGGCATCCGCCACATCAAGAACGACGACTACACCCAGGTGGTGCAGGCGGCGCTGGCTTCGCCGGGCTTCGCCGAGACCGCCCCGGAGCAGACCATCCTCGTCGGCTTTGCGCGTGATACCGTGCTGGGCGTGGCGGGCACGGTGGTGGATGCCGTGAAGAGCGGCGCGATCAAGCACTTCTTCCTCATCGGCGGGTGCGACGGCGCGGCCCCGGGCCGCAACTACTATACCGACTTCGCCGACCACGCGCCGAAGGACTCGGTGGTGCTCACGCTGGGTTGCGGCAAATACCGCTTCAACAAGCATGATTTCGGCACCATCGGCGGCCTGCCGCGCCTGCTCGATATCGGCCAGTGCAACGACACCTACTCCGCCATCCAGATCGCCTTGGCCCTGGCCAATGCCTTTGAATGCGGGGTGAACGACCTGCCGCTCTCGCTGGTCGTCTCCTGGTTCGAGCAGAAGGCCGCCGCCGTGCTGCTGACCCTGCTGGCGCTGGGCGTGCGCAATGTGCGCCTTGGGCCGAGCCTGCCCGCCTTCCTCACGCCCGCGCTGCTGAACGTGCTGGTGGAGAAGTTCGGCGTGCTGCCGGTTACCACCGCTGAGGCGGACATCGCCGCCTCCCTGAACCGTCAGGCGGCGTAAGCCATTGGGGCGGCCCGGAACTCCTGGGCCGCCCCATTTCTGCTGAGGATAAGTTCGATGACCGTGACATTGGTGACGCGCGACGAGGCGCGGTTGGCGTTTTCCTGCGCCGAGGGCCAGAACGTGCTGGCGGCGGCCGAGGCTGCGGGGCTGTACCCGCCCGCCATGTGCCACGAGGGCAGTTGCGGGCTGTGCCAGGCCCATGTGCTGGAAGGCGCGTATGAGATGGGCCCGCACACCGCCTCGGCCCTGCCTGCCGGGCCGGGGGGCGTGCTGCTCTGCCGCTGCCTGCCCCAGGGTGATCTGACCGTGCAGCTTCCTTGCACCGACGCTCAGGTGGGCCGTCACCAAATTCCGGTGCGCGAGGCGGTCATCGAGGCCATGGGGCCAGCGGGCGCGGGCGCGGTGGCGCTGACGCTGCAGCTGAAGCCGGATGCGGAAGCGGGGGCAGGGGCGGATTTCGTTCCCGGCCAGTATATGGAGCTGGCGATCCCCGGCACCGACATCCGCCGCGCCTATTCGCTCGCCAATCTGCCGAACTGGGACGGGCGGCTCGACTTCATCATTCGCCTGCTGCCGGGCGGGGCGTTTTCCACCTGGCTGGGCGAGCGCGCGGCGGTGGGCGATACGCTGACCGTGCGCGGCCCGCTCGGCCATTTCGTGCTGGACGAATCCAGCCCCCGCCCGCGCTGCCTGGTCGGCGGCGGCTGCGGCATGGCCCCGATTCTCTCCATGCTGCGCCACATGGCCGAGTTCCAGGATGCCACGCCGGTGCATCTCATCTACGGCGCCAACCGCGAGGACGAGTTGCTGACGGTGGAGCTCGACGAGTTGCGCGCCAGCCTGCCGCAGCTGGGAGTTACGCTGAGCGTATGGCACCCAAACCCTGGCTGGGGCGGCTTTACCGGCACAGCGGCGCAAGCGCTGGAGGCGCATCTGGCGGATGCCGCCGAGAGCCCGGACGTTTATGTCTGCGGCCCGCCGAAGATGCTGGATGCCGTTATTGCCGTGGCGCAGGCGCGAGCCGTGCCGGAGGCGCAGATCTACGCCGAGCGCGTGCAGAGTTGAGGCGCGCGCCGGGCGGCGCTAGGGTACGCCATGCACCTCACGCGCTTTACCGATTACGGTCTCAGAACTCTCGTTTATCTGGCTCTGCGGCCTGAGAAGCTGGGCATGATCGCCGAGATCTCCCAGGCTTACCAGATTTCCGAGAGCCATATGACCAAGGTCGTGCACAAGCTCGGCAAAGCCGGGCTGATCGAAACGATTCGTGGCCGCAATGGCGGTATGCGCCTTGCCCGCCCGGCCACCGAGATTGGGCTGGGCGACGTCGTGCGCGCGCTGGAGCCGGAACTGGCGCTGGTCGAATGTCAGGCTGGAGAATATTGCGCCATTGGCGGCGTCTGCCGGCTGCAATCCATTGTCGACGAGGCGCAGGACGCGATGCTAGGCGTGCTGGACAAGTACAAGCTCTCGGATGTCGCCGGGCCGGACAGCCGGGCCCTGCGCAAGCGGCTGGGCGTGGCGGCGGAGGCCTAAGCCTCCGAAGTCTCTTTCCGCAGCACGTCCAGCGGCACCAGCACGCCTTCGCGCTCGAAGTGCCAGAAGGTCCAGCCATTGCAGGAGGGGGCGTTCTGCACAGCCGCGCCCACCTGATGGATGGAGCCGCGATGCGTGCCGGAGACGAGCTGCCCCTCAGCCGTGACTTCCGCGCCGAAGCGGCGCTGCTTGTCCATCACCTGCGTGCCGGGGCGGATGATCCCGCGTTCCACGAAGCTGCCGAAGGCGATGCGCGGCGCCTCGCGCCCGCTGGGCGGGGCGATCACGGCGCTCTTGGGCGCCTGCCGCTCGGCCTTCAACCGGCCCCAGGCGGCTTCCACATAGGCCGGGTGGCGCTCAATGCCGATGAAATGCCGGTGCAGCCGCTTGGCCACCGCCGCCGTGGTGCCGGTGCCCAGGAAGGGGTCCACGATGATGTCCCCCGGGCTGGTCGAGGCCATGATGACGCGGTGCAGCAACGCTTCCGGCTTCTGGGTGGGATGCAGTTTCAGCCCATGCGTGTTCTTCAGCCGCTCGCCGCCGGTGCAAAGCGGCAGCGTCCAGTCAGAGCGCATCTGCAAATCGTCGTTCAGCGACTTCATGGCCTGATAGTTGAACTTGTAGCGGCTCTGCTGGCTCTTGGCCGCCCAGATCATCGTCTCATGCGCGTTGGTGAAGCGCCGGCCCCGGAAGTTGGGCATGGGGTTGGTCTTGCGCCAGATCACGTCGTTGAGGATCCAGAACCCCATATCCTGCATCATCGCGCCGATGCGGAAGATGTTGTGATAGGAGCCGATGACCCAGATTGTCCCATCCTTGAGCAGAATGCGGTGACACTCGGCCAGCCAGTCGCGGGTAAAGGCGTCGTAGGCGGCGAAATCGGTAAACCGGTCCCAATCCTCGTCCACCCCGTCCACCACGCTGTCATCCGGGCGGCGAAGCTCGCCCCGCAGCTGCAGGTTATAAGGCGGGTCTGCAAAAATGCAGTTGACCGACGCGTCAGGCAGCATGCGCAGCATTGTCCCGGCATCGCCGAGCAATATCTGGTCCAGCGGCAATTCGCGCAGCATCTCCACGGGCAAGGCGGATCCTCAAAATTACGGAAACTCCACGGTAAACTGGCTTTTGGCCCGTAACCGCGTCAACAGCCGCAAAACATATTTTAAGGCATAGCCATGAAACAACATTTAAACCGTTATGTATTCTTGACAGGGCAGGGGGGGATGGGTAGCAACCCGCCAACGTCTAGGCGGACAAAACCGCTGAAAACAGGTGCATGAGCGAAGGTCGGAACAAATCTGCGTTTGAAGAGCGGCTCAAGGCGGCGGAAGAAGCTGCGGAGGGTCCCAAGCGCGAAGCGGCTGAAAGCGATGCAAGCTCCGCGCGTCGCGCGATCGAGCTGGCGATGCGTCTGGGCGTTGAAATGGTGGCCGCGATGGTCATCGCCGTGGTGATCGGCTGGGGGCTGGATAAGCTCTTCCACACGTCACCCTGGCTGATGATCCTCATGGTGCCAGTAGGTATGGTTGCCGGGCTGCGTAATCTCTTACGCGCGTCCGGTGGAAAAACAGGCGGCTGAACGGGATAGACATGGCAGGACCGACGATCGACGCGCTGGGACAATTCAGCCTCACCACGGGCCTTGGCAATCTGGGCCGTGCCGTCAATTTCACCAATTCCAACGAGGCCATGCTGGGCGCCGCCGCGGTCATCGTGGCCGTGTTCGCCCTCGGCCTGAAGAGCAAGGCCCTGGTGCCCGGCCGCGCGCAGTCGCTGGTCGAGATGCTCTATGAGTTCGTCCACAATATGTGCGTGGATACGATCGGCGAGGAAGGCCTGCGCTTCTTCCCGCTGGTGTTCACCATCTTCAGCTTCATCCTGCTGGGCAACCTGCTGGGGTTGTTCCCCTACTTCTTCGCGTTCACCAGCCATATCGCGGTCACGCTGGCGCTGGCGCTGTTCGTGTTCGTGTTCTCCACCGGCGTGGGCTTCTATACGCACGGCTTCAAGTTCCTGAAGTTCTTCGTGCCCTCCGGCGTGCCGACCTGGCTGCTGCCGCTGCTCGTGCCCATCGAGATCATCTCCTACCTCTCCCGTCCCGTCTCCCTCTCGGTTCGTTTGTTCGCCAACATGACCGCCGGGCACGTGATGTGGGAAGTGTTCGCCGGCTTCATGCTGCTGCTCACCGCCAGCCTTGGCGTGGTCGGCGCCTTCGCCTCCGTGGTGCCGTTGAGCCTGAACGTTGCCCTGGCCGCCCTTGAGCTGCTGGTGGCCGGTCTTCAGGCCTACGTGTTCGCCATCCTCACCTGCCTGTATCTGCACGACGCTGTTCACATGCACTAGGCATGATGCCGTGCACATGCACTAAGACTTCGCCCAATAAAGTTTCTCGGAAAGGAATAGTTACATGGATCCTCAGTCTGCCGCTCTGCTCGCCAAGGACGTTGGCGCGGGTCTCGCCACCATCGGTGTCGCCGGTGCCGGCGTTGGTATCGGTAACCTGTTCGGCGCGTTCGTGTCCGCTTCCGGCCGTAACCCGGCGGCGCGCGACAGCCTGTTCAAGGACGTGCTCCTGGGCTTCGCGCTGACGGAAGCCGTCGCGCTGTACGCCCTGGTCATCGCGCTGGTCATCCTGTTCACCTAATGCGCCGCATTAGCACCGCTCTCCTGCTGGCGCTGGCGCCTTCGGCCGCACTGGCCGAGGGCACCATGCCGCAGATGGATTTCGCCAACCCGCTCACGCTGGATCAGGTGGGCTGGATGGCGGTCATCCTCGTGGTGCTGTATCTGCTGCTTTCGCGCTGGGGCCTGCCGGAAATCGGCAAGGTGCTGGAACACCGCGCGGGCGTGATCGCCAAAGATCTCGCCGCTGCGCGCGCGGCCAAGCTCGAGGCGGACCAGGCGGTGTCGCAGCTTAATGCGACCATCGCCCAGGCCCGCAGTTCGGCTCAGGCCGAGGTGGCGAAAGCCGTGGCCGAGGCCAAGGCCGATGCGGCGGCGAAAGCCGCTGTGCTGGCCAGCCAGCTGGAGGCGAAGCTCGCCGAGTCCGAGGCGCGGATCGACGCCGCCCGGGCCGCGGCCCTGGCCGCCATCAAGCCCGTGGCCGCGGAGGCAGCCAGCTCCATCCTGTTGAAACTCACGGGCAGCCAGCCCGCTGAAGACAAGCTCGCTCAGCGCCTCGATGAAGCGTTGGCGGCACGCAAGGCGGCATAAGCCATGGAATACCAAGCTCTCTCCGGTGCCGCCTTTTACACCCATGGTGCGTTCTGGGTCTTCGTGGCGGTTGCCATCTTCGCGCTCATCGCCGGGCGCAAGATCCTCCGCGGCGTTGCCGGTCTGCTCGATGCCCGCGCCAAAAGCGTGAGCGACGCGCTGGCCGAGGCCGCGCAGCTGAAGGCCGAGGCCGAGGTTATCCTCGCCGACGCCAAGGCGCGTCAGGCCCAGGCGATGGAAGACGCCAAGAAGATCCTGGAAACCGCGCATCAGGAGGCTGCCAGCTTGGCCGCCGCCCTGGCTGCCGAGGCCGAAGCCACCGCCAAGCGCCGCGAGCGCATGGCGGTTGAGCGGATCGAGGCGGCGGAAGCCGCTGCGGTGAACGAGGTTCGCGCCGCGGCCATCGACATTGCCACCACGGCCTCCGCCGCGCTGCTGCGCGATGGACTGGGTGCGCAGGCCGATGCCACGCTCATCGACCACGCCATTGCCGGCGTGCCGGGGGCGCTGCGGGCTTAAGCGTCGCAACAGCCAAAGTCATCAAGCCAGGGGCCTCGGTCCCTGGCTTTTTTGTTGCCCGGGCCTTGCATGAGCCGTCTTTGCCCGGGCGCATGAATCCGGTAATGCTAAATATTGTTACATCACTGCGACTGACGTATTGGTGAATCTTTCAACACGGGAGAATGCGATGAAGCAGATTTTCGCGCCGGCGATTGCAGCACTTTGCGCGCTGGGTGTGGTTGCCGCGCCTGTTGCCGCGCAGGCCAAGGCCTTCACCGAGATCAAGTTTGGCGTGGACGCCACCTACCCGCCGTTTGAGAGCCTCTCCCCCTCTGGCGACTTCCAGGGCTTCGACATCGACCTCGGCAAGGCCATCTGCGCCGAGCTGAAGGTGAAATGCGTGTTCGTCAGCCAGGGCTTCGACGGCATCATCCCCGCCCTCCAGGCCCGCAAGTTCGACGCCATCCTGTCCTCGATGACGGTGACGCCCGAGCGCGCCAAGCAGATCGACTTCTCCTCCGAGATGTATAACGAGCCGACCAGCCTGATCGAGAAGAAGGGCGCTGGGCTGCAGCCGACCGCCGAAAGCCTGAAGGGCAAGACCGTCGGCGTGGAAGCCGGGACCATCCAGGAGACTTACGCCAAGACCTACTGGCAGCCGCAGGGCGTGAACGTCGTTTCCTATCCGGGCCAGGATCAGGTTTATGCCGATCTGCTCTCCGGCCGTCTGGATGCCTCGCTGCAGGATTCGGTTGAGGCGTCTTACGGCTTCCTCAAGACCCCGAAGGGCGCTGATTACGAGTTCGGCGGCAATGTCACCTACGATCCGAAGGACGTGCTCGGCTCCTACATCGCCATCGGCGTACGCAAGGACGAGCCGGAGCTGCTGAAGAAGATCGACGGCGCGATCGCCGAGATCATCAAGAACGGCACCTACAAGAAGATCGAAGCGCAGTACTTCAACTTCGACGTTTACGGCGCCACGCCGGCCGCGAAGTAACCACTCTGCCGGGCTCCGGCGGCAAACGCCGGAGCCTTTTTCGCTTTGGGAAACAGAATGTTCGATCTGGCCGGGTACGGACAGCAGATTTTCAACGGTACGGTCACGACCATTGAGTTGTCGGTGCTGTCCTTGGTTGTGTCCTTCGTCATCGGGCTGCTGGGCGCTTCGGCCAAGCTGGCGCGGCACCGGGCGCTGCGCGGCATCGGCACCGTGTACACCACCATCATCCGTGGCGTGCCGGACCTCGTGCTGATGCTGCTGATCTTCTACTCGTTGCAGATCTGGCTGAACGAGTTGTCTGACTGGCTGGATTCGCTGCAAAACAGCATCGACTTCGAATTCCCGCTCGATCCCTTCACCAGCGGCGTCATCACCCTGGGCTTCATCTACGGCGCTTATTTCACCGAGACCTTCCGCGGCGCCTTCCTCGCCGTGCCCAAAGGGCAGCTTGAGGCCGCGCGTGCTTACGGGATGAGCCCGATGCTGGTGTTCCGCCGCATCCTGTTCCCGCAGATGATGCGCTACGCCCTGCCCGGCATCGGCAATAACTGGCAGGTGATCCTGAAGGCGACCGCGCTGGTCTCGCTGATCGGCCTGTCGGACGTGGTGAAAGCCGCGCAGGCGGCGGGTGAGGCGACGTTCCGCACCTTCTTCTTCATCTCCGTGGCCGGGGCGGTTTATCTGGTGCTCACCATCATTTCCAATGGCGTGCTGATGCTTCTGGAGCGCAAATACGCGGTCGGCGTGCGCAAGGCGGCGCTATGATCGATATTCTGCAAGGCTATTGGCAGCCGCTGCTGTATTCCGATGGCTACCGGATGACCGGCCTTGCCATGACGCTGTGGCTGCTCGTGCTCTCCTGCGGCATTGGCTTCTGCCTCGCGCTGCCGCTGGCCGTGTTGCGCAACGCGCGCAGCCCGCTGCTGTGGTTTCCGGTTTGGCTCTACACCTTCCTGTTCCGGGGCACGCCGCTCTATGTGCAGTTGCTGCTCATCTATACCGGCATTTACGGGCTGAGCTTCATCCATAACACGCCGCCCTTCAGCGAGTTCTTCCGCCAGGGGCTCAACTGCACCATCCTCTCCTTCGCGCTGAATACCGGGGCCTACACCACCGAGATCTTCGCCGGCGCGATCAAGGAAACCGCGCATGGCGAGGTGGATGCCGGGCTCGCCATGGGCATGTCGCGCGTTACGCTGTACCGGCGCATCATCATCCCCTCCGCCCTGCGCCGCGCCCTGCCGGTTTACAGCAACGAGGTGATCCTGATGCTGCACGCCACCACGCTGGCCTTCACCGCCACGGTGCCGGACATCCTGAAGGTGACCAACGACGCCTATTCCGCCACCTATGATCCATTCGATTGTTTCGGCTTGGCGGCGCTGATCTATCTCTGCGTCTCCTTTGGGCTGATCTTTGTGTTTCGCCGGGCGGAGCGGCATTTTCTCGCTTATCTGCATCCCTGATTTACGCCTCAAATCCTGGCGGGGCGCGGCGATCGCCTTGCCGGTAGAGGGGCGGAGCGGCTTCCACGCCGCCGCCTAACCCGGCGAACCGTGCGGTTTGGCTTAAAGCCATCAATTTGTTGTGTTTTCGCGGGGACGCGCTAAGGTGGCGTTGCTGGGGTAACAACACGCCGCATGGGTGAAAAAAGTGAGCAACGCAGGACAGTCCGTGGATAAGGACGGGCCTGGGGATCTGGCCAGCTTGGCGCTGGCCGCCCTGCGCGAGCGTGAGGCGCATCTGCGCTCCATTCTCGCCACCGTCCCTGATGCGATGATCGTGATCGACGCGGCTGGCATCATTTCCTCGTTCAGCAGCGCGGCGGAACGGCTTTTTGGCTACAAGGCCGAGGATGTGGCGGGGCGCAATGTCAGCCTGCTCATGCCCTCGCCCTATGCCGAGCAGCACGATGCCTATCTCGAGCGCTATCTCACCACCGGGCAAAAGCGCATCATCGGCGCGAGCCGCGTGGTGATGGGGCTGCGCAGGGACGGCTCGACCTTCCCCATGGAGCTGTATATCGGCGAGACCGAGACGCGGGACGGCCGCGCCTTCACCGGCTTTGTGCGCGATTTGACCGAGCGCCAGGAAACCCAGGCCCGGCTGCACGAATTGCAGGCGGAGCTGGCGCATATGTCGCGCTTTACCGCCATGGGCGAGATGGCCTCCACCCTGGCCCACGAGTTGAACCAGCCGCTGACCGCCGTGGCGACCTACCTCAACGGCTGCCGCCGCCTGCTGGCGCGCGGCGAGGCCGCGGATTTCGACATGCTGGGCGACGGCATAGAACGCGCCGCCGAGCAGGCGTTGCGGGCCGGGCAGATCATCCGCCGCTTGCGCGAATTCGTCGCCCGTGGCGAGACCGAGCGCCGCCTGGAGAATTTGCCCAAGCTGGTGGAGGAGGCGAGCGCCCTGGCGCTGGTCGGCGCGCGCGAGAGCGGGGTGCGGGTCAGCTTCGCGTTCGACCCCGATTGCGGCGCCGTGATCGCCGACAAGGTGCAGGTGCAGCAGGTGCTGCTCAACCTCATCCGCAACGCCATGGAGGCGATGCAGGACACCAAACAGCGCGACATGCTGGTGAGCACCGCCCCAGGCGCCGAGGGCATGATCCGCATCTCTGTGGCCGATACCGGGCCCGGTATCGCGCCCGAGGTGATGGCGCAGCTGTTTCAGCCTTTCGTCACCACCAAGAGCTACGGCATGGGGGTGGGGCTTTCGGTCTCGCGCACCATTATCGAAGCCCATGGCGGGCGGCTTTGGGCTGAGCCTAATCCGGGCGGCGGGGTGGTGTTCTCCTTCACCCTGCCCGGCGGCGGGCAGCCCGGCGAAGATGACGATGCAGCCTGACCCCGTCGTTCATCTCATCGACGATGACGAGGCCGTGCGCCAAGCTCTGGCTTTCCTGCTCACCAGCGCGGGGTTCGCCATCCGCACCTATGCCTCCGCCACCGCGTTTCTGGATGCGCTGGTCGCCGTGCAGCCCGGCTGTGTCATCACCGATGTGCGGATGCCCGGCCTCTCGGGGCTGGATTTGCAGCGCGAGCTGATCAGCCGCCGCATCGGCCTGCCGGTGATCGTGATGACCGGCCATGGCGATGTGAAGCTGGCGGTGGAGGTGATGAAAGCCGGGGCGGTGGATTTCATCGAGAAGCCGTTTCAGGACGAGGTGCTGATCGACGCCATCCGCGCCGCCTTCGCCCGTTACGCCCGCGACGCCCGCCATAGCGACGAAGCCAATGCCGTCGAGACCCGGTTGAACACCCTCACCATGCGCGAGCGCGAGGTGTTAGACGGGCTGATCGCCGGACGCCCGAACAAAACCATTGCCTACGACCTCAACATCAGCGCCCGCACCGTGGAGGTGCACCGCGCCAACCTGATGACCAAGATGGGAGCCGCCAACCTGCCGGATCTGGTGCGGATGGTGCTGCTCTCCCGCACCCCTGGCGTTTAGCGCGGGGCTCCCGGTTTCCGCCGTCAGTTTGCGTTGAATCAAATGATGCGCTGCTGATCTCTGTTATCCGGCGTTAGTTTCATTTTTTGCATGAAGATATGCGGTGCCGGTGTTCGAGGCGGGGGTTTGGGAAATGGCCGAAGTGCGGCCGCTCGTTGTAGTCGTGAACGACGATGCGGCCATGCGGGACGCGCTGCGGTTTGTCCTGCGGCTCGAAGGGCTGGACGTGCAGGTTTATGCCGATGGCGAGGCGTTCCTGGCCAGCAACGATTTGCCGCGCACGAAATGCCTGATCCTGAAAGACCGGCTCCCCGGGCTCGATGCCTTTGAGCTGCTGCAACGATTGCAGGCGCGGGAGGCGCCGCCGCCGGTTATTCTGCTGACCAGCGCGGCCACGCCGGCGTTGCAGAGCAGGGCGCAGGCGGCGGGGGTCTGGCGGGTGCTGGAGAAGCCGATCCTCGATAACAGGCTGGTAGAGGCGGTAACAACCGTGCTGGCGGGGCGGCACGCCCACAAGCCTACGTAGAATCCCGTAGGGAAAAACCGGATACCGCGCATAAACCTTGTCCGGCTACACCGCCCTCACAAGTAAATTTGAGGAGCTTTGGGATGTCTGCCAGCATTGCCCTGCGGGGAGATAACCGCTTTGCCATCCCGCAAGCGGTTAAAGTCTGGAAGGCTGGCGCGGTTGCGCGTCCGGCCGAAGTTCCGTTCAGCCCCGCGCCCCTGCACTTCGCTCAGGACGCCGAGATCTACGCCGAGGGCGACGAAGCCGCCTATATGTACAAGGTCGTCAGCGGCATGGTGCGGACCTGCAAGTTTCAGAATGACGGCCGCCGGCATATCGACGCCTTCCATAAGCCGGACGATATTTTCGGCTTCGAACTTGGCGCGGAGCATGCGCTCTCGGCCGAGGCGGTGACCGATTGCATGGTGGTGCCCTGCCGCCGCCGCACGCTGGAGAGCCAGGCCGGACAAGACGAGGTCATGGCCATGCAGCTCTACACCTATGCCATGCAGTCGCTGGAACGCACTCGCCAGCACGCCCAGCTGCTGGGCCGGGGCAGCGCGCCGCAGAAGCTGGCCGTGTTCCTGCTGGGCTTGGTGGACAAGCACGACGATGAGGTGGAACTGGCGATGACCCGCCAGGATATCGCCGATTATCTGGGCCTGACGATCGAGACCGTCTCGCGCACCTTGTCGAACCTGGAGCGCGAAGGCGCGATCCGAATTGCGGCGGCGCGGCGCATCGAACTGACCGACCGCGTGGTGCTGCGGGCGCTCTGCGGCTAAACCAAGCTGCCCCCGGCTGGACGGGGTTAATGTTATAATATAGCATCCTCTCCGGTGTAAGCTGGGGAGCCGAACTGATGCGTTGGGAGATAGTCGCAGGCGTTGCCGCGCTGGTTTTGGGGGGCGGTGTAGCGCAGGCGCAGCCCGTGCTGCATGCCGTGGGCATCGAGAATGAATATGCCGATGTGATGTCCCAAATCGGTGGGCCTTACGTGCAGGTCTCCGCCATCATGGCCGACCCCAACACAGATCCGCATGAATTCGAGGTCAGCCCGAAAGTGGCGGGCGAACTCGCGGGCGCGGATGTGGTGGTGGAAAACGGGCTCGGCTATGATAGCTGGGCCGACAAGCTGCTGAGCGGCACCCGCGCCACGGTCATCAGCGCCCAGCAGGTGCGCAACCTGCCGGACAGCACGCCCAACCCGCATCTCTGGTACGACCCCGCCACCATGCCTGCCGTGGCCAAGGCGGTGGCCGGCGCCTTCGCCGCCAAGGACCCAGCCCATGCGGCCTATTACCAGGCGCAGGTGGGGGTGTTCGACGCCTCGCTGAAGCCCTGGCTCGACGAGCTGGCCCAGGTGAAGGCGCATTACGCCGGCACCCCCGTGGCGGTGAGCGAGCCGGTGGCGGATTACATGCTGCAAGCGGCGGGGATGAAGATCCTCACCCCCTTCACCCTGGAAGCAGCGGCGATGAACGGCACAGACCCCGCGCCGCAGGATGTGTCCTTCCAGCAGGACCTGATCGTGAACCGCAAGATCGTGGTCTATGTCTTTAATCAGCAGGTGCGGGACACACTCTCCGACTCCTTCCGCGCCTTGGCGCAGCAGAGCAATCTGCGCGTGCTCGGCGTGTTCGAGACCATGCCCAAGGGGGCCAAGAGCTACCAGAACTGGATGCTGAACGAGACCAAGACCCTGGGCGAATATCTCGCGGCGGGCGGGCAGTGACGGCAGCGCTCAACGTCGAGGGCCTTCGTGTTACGCTTGGCGGGCGGGAGGTGCTGCACGATGTCGGCTTCTCCCTGGAGCCCGGGGCGTTTTGCGGGCTGATCGGCGCCAACGGCTCGGGCAAGACGACGCTGCTGCGCACCATCCTCGGCTTCACCTCCCCCAGCGCCGGGCGGGTGGCGCTGGGCGGCGCTGCGGGCTACGTGCCGCAAAAGCTGCAACTGGACCCGGACATGCCGGTGCGGGCGCGGGATTTCGTCGAGTTGGGGCTGAATGGGCACCGTTTCGGCTTTCCGCTCCCCTCGCGCGCGCGCCGGGCGAAGGTGGAGGAGATGCTCGCCGCCGTGGATGCGGCAGGCTTCGCCGGCCAGCGCATCGGCGAGCTGTCGGGCGGGCAGCAGCAGCGCGTGCTCATCGCCCATGCGCTGATCCGCCAGCCGAAGCTGCTGCTGCTGGACGAGCCGTTGGCGAATCTCGACCTTCGTGCCGCGGCTGAGATCATCGCCCTGCTCAGGCGCGTGGCGAAGCAGGGGGTGACGGTGCTGATTTCAGCCCACGACATGAACCCGCTGCTCAGCGCCATGGACCGTATCGTGTATCTCGCCAATGGCCGCGCCGCGAGCGGCACGACGCAGGATGTGGTGCGCACCGAGGTGCTCTCGGCCCTGTACGGCTACCATATCGACGTGATCCGCGTGCATGAGCGCATTCTGGTGGTTGCCGGAGAGCACGGCGCGCACGGGCATGAGCACGTGGCGACGATTCCATGACGCTGCTCCAGCCGGGGTTTTTCTCCAGCCTGCCGGTGCAGAACGCGCTGCTCATCGGCGCGGGGGCGGCGCTGCTTTCGGGGGCTGCGGGCGTGTTCACCGTACTGCGTGGCCAGTCCTTCGCGGGGCATGCGCTGGCCGATGTCAGCGCTGCGGGCGGGGCGATGGCTTATCTGCTGGGCATCAGCCCGCTTCTCGGCTTCTTCAGCCTCTCGGTGCTCGGCGCGCTGGCGCTGGAGGCTTTGGGCACCCGCCGTGCCGCGGGGCGCGATCTCGCGGCTGGAATCGTACTCGGGGCGGGCATGGGGATCACGGCGCTGCTGCTGTACCTGGACGTGACCGTGAAAGGCAGCGCCGGGGCGGCGGTAACGGTGATGTTCGGCTCGCTCTTCGCCACCCCGCCGGGCCTGGGCAGGGCGGTGGCGCTGGGGGCGCTGGCCGGGCTCTTGGGGCTGGGGTTCATCTACCGCCCGCTGCTACTGGCCTCGCTGGACGGTGAACTGGCCAAGGCCGACGGCGTGAACACGCGGCTGCTGGGGGCGGTGTATCTGCTGCTGTTGGCGCTGGCGGTCACGCTCTCCGCCATGGCGGTGGGGGCGATCCTCTCCACGGCCCTGCTCATCGGCCCGGCGGCCGCGGCGCTGCGGCTGGCGCGCAGCCCCGTGGCGGCCATGGGGCTGGCGGCGCTGCTCGGGCTGGGCTGCGCCTGGGGCGGGGTGTGGCTGGCCTATCAGAGCTATGGCTGGACGCCGGGGCATGTCTGGCCGGTGAGCTTCTTCATCACGGCGCTGGTGCTGGTTGTGTACGCGGCGGCGTCGCTGGCCCGGAGGGCTTAAGCATGTTCGCGCCCTACATGCTGGATGCCTGGATCGTCGCCACGCTGGTGGCCCTGGCTGCGGGCTGCGCTGGCTATTTCGTGGTGCTGCGCGGTGCCGGGTTCGCGGCCCATGCGTTGCCGATGGCGGCGTTTCCGGGCGCCGCCCTGGCCGGGCTGCTGGGCATCGCCCGGTTTTACGGGCTGGCGGTGTTCGCCCTGGGTGGCGTGGCGGGGCTGGCCTGGCTCAAGCGCGCCCAGCGGCCGGATGCCGCCACCGCCCTGGTGCTGGTGGCGCTGCTCGGGCTGGGGGCGTTGTTCCTCAGCCTTTCGGGCCAGTACAGCAACGCGGTCTATGCCCTGCTGTTCGGGCAGATCCTCGGCGTCGGCCCCGCGGATCTGCCGCCCGCCTTCGCCATCGGGCTTGGCGTGCCGCTGGCGCTGCTGGCCTGCTTCCGCCCGCTCACCTATAGCGCCATCGCGCCGGACCTCGCCGCCGCGCGGGGGCTTTCAGGGGCGGGGCTGGATTTGCTGTTCCTCGGCTTGCTGGCGGTGACATCCGCCGTGGCGCTGCCCATCGCCGGGGCGCTGCTGGTGTTCACCCTCATGGTCGGCCCGGCGGCGGCGGCGCGCCACCTGACCCGTGCCCCGCTGCCCGCCTTGGGGTTGAGCATGGCGCTGGCGCTGGTCATCGCCTGGGCGGCTTTGGCTTTGGCGTATCTCACCGGGCTGCCCTCGGGGTTTTTCGTCGGCACGCTTTCGGCCGCGGCGTATCTGGCGGCTAGGCTGAAGCGTTAGCACAGGCGGCGCAGACGCCGTCCAGTTCCACAATCGCCTGGGCTGGGTGGAACCCGTGCGCCGCCGCCGCCTTGGCCAGGGCGGAGGAGATGCCGTGATCCTCGATCTCCGTCACCGCCCCGCATTTGCGGCAGATGAGGAATTGCACGTCGTTATGCTCGTGGTCGGTTTCGGCGCAGGGGATGAAGGCGTTCAACCGTTCGATGCGGTGGATCAGCCGGTTGGCGAGCAGGAAGTCCAGCGCCCGGTACACCGTGGGCGGCACGGCGGATTTGCGGATCTCCCGCAGCTGGTCGAGCAGCTGATACGCGGTGACGGGCGCTTCCGCGCGCAGGATCAGCTCCAGCACCTCGCGCCGCAGGGCGGTGAGCTGGGTGCCGTGCTTGGCGCAGAGCTGTTCCGCCGAGGCCAGCAGGGCCGGAATGTCGCGCGGGCCGGAGGCGGCGTGGTCGTGGGGCATGGGGGCCATGATAGGCCATTGCGCCGCCGCGGGGGAGGGGGCCGGAATCCCTTGACGAAACCCTGGGTACGGCTAGGTTTTCATCATGGCTGATCATGCGAGGCTGATGCCGATGAATGGGCAAGACGGCCCCGCCGGTGAGGTGCCGCGCGAGGATATGCTGCGCGCGCGCGACCGCCTGGAAGTGCTGAAGACCAGGGCGCAGAAGCGCTGGCTGCGGCTGCTCTGGCTGCTGGCCGGGCCGGGCGTGCTGGTGATGCTGGGGGAAAACGACGGCCCCTCGATGGTCTCCTACGCCACCACCGGGGCCACTTACGGCGTTGGCTTCTTCGTGCCCTTCATCCTGCTCACTTTCGTCATGGCCTATGTGGTGCAGGAGATGACGGTGCGCCTCGGCGTGGCCACGCACCGGGGGCACGCGGAGCTGATCTTCCAGCGTTTCGGCCCGTTCTGGGGCTATTTCGCCATGGCCGATCTGGTGTTTGGCAATATATTGACGCTTGTCACCGAGTTCATCGCCATCCAGGCGGGCGGGCTGTATTTCGGGCTTAAACCCGTGGTCTCGGTGGGGGCGGGGGTGGCGCTGGTGCTCGCCTCGCTGGCGCTACGCCGCTACGCCACGTGGGAGCGCACGCTGCTGGCGCTGGCGGCGGGGAATCTGCTGTTCATCCCCGCCGCATTCATGGCCCACCCGGATGGTGCGGCCCTGGCCCATGCCCTGGCCACATGGGGGCCGCTGCCCGGCGGGTTCCGTACCGATTTCGTGGTGCTGATGCTGGCCAATATCGGCGCGACGGTGACGCCCTGGATGATCTTCTTCCAGCAGAGCGCGGTGGTCGATAAAGGCCTCACCCGCGCCGATTTGGTACAGGGCCGCATCGACACCGCGCTCGGCGCGCTCATCGCCGCCGTGGCGGCCATCGCCACCGTGGTCGCTGCCGCGCCGCTCTTCGCCGCCCATGCCGATATCGGGCAATTCGCCTCGGGCGCGGATTTCGCCACGGCCTTGCAACCGCTCATCGGCCATACCGGAGCCACGCTCTTCGCCTTGGGCATGACGGAGGCCGGGCTGGTCGCGGCGATGACCATCTCCACCAGCTCCTCCTACGCCCTGGCGGAAACCGTCTCCGCCCGGCATAGCCTTAATCTCGACTTCCATACCGGGCGCTGGTTCTACGGCGCGGCCATCCTCTCCACGATCTTCGCGGCGGGCATCACGCTGATCCCCCACGCGCCGCTGTTGGCGCTGACGCTGAGCGTGAACGTGATCGCCACGCTGCTGATGGCTCCGGCGTTGCTGTTCCTGCTGATCCTGGTGAACGACCGCGAGATCATGGGCGATCTGGCCAATCAGCGGTTGGGGAATATCGCGGGTGGGGTGATCATCGTCGCCATTTCGCTGGCCGGGGCGGTGTATGGCGTGATCACGGTGTTCGGCTCATGAACCAGGACGATCTTCTGGACGTGCTGGAACCCGCACAGCGTTCCGCGCAGAAATACATCCCCTATCCGCGCCGCAAGTTGAGCCGCTCGGTGGTGGCATTGCTCTGGCTGCTGCGAGCCTATGTGCTCATCGCCGTGCCGCTGGTGGTCTATGCCTTTGTAAAGGCGCTGCTGGCGGGCGGATAAAAGTTGTTGGGGTTTGGTCTTTTTTTCAAAAGGACCAAAAAGAATGTGGGGGTTTTTTGGAAAAAGCCCCCACACCCGCAAAAACTTTTGTGAGTTTTCTTACTTGATCGGCTCGGGCACGATCGTCTTGACGATGGTGTTGTCCAGCGCCTCGAAGCCGGCATAGTCGATGGTGGCGTAGAGATCCTTGCGGGTCAGCATCTGGTCCACACAGTTCTGCGCGCCGCCATCCTTGGCGATGGCCTTGAAAAGCTTCTCCTGCGCCAGGGCGGCCACGCGCAGAGAGGTCACCGGCCAGATCATCATCTTATAGCCGAAATCCTCGAACTGCTCCTTGGTGTAGAACGGCGTGCGGCCGAACTCGGTCATGTTGGCCAGCAGCGGCACGCCCGGCATGCGGCGGGCGAACTCGCGGAAGGCTTCCTCGGTGTTCAGCGCCTCGGGGAAGATCGCGTCGGCGCCGGCTTCCATGTACAGCTTGGCGCGGGCCACGGCGCCGTCCATGCCTTCGGAGGCGGCGGCATCGGTGCGGGCGATGATGTAGAGGTGGCGGCGGGCATGGGCGGCGGCGGCCACCTTGGCGGCCATGTCCTCGGGCGAGGCCAGCTTCTTGTCGTTCAGATGCCCGCACTTCTTCGGCAGGATCTGGTCTTCCAGATGCACGGCGGCGGCGCCGGCATCCTCGAAGGTGCGGACCATGTGCATCACGTTCAGGGCTTCACCGTAGCCGGTGTCGCCATCCACCAGCACCGGCAGGCCGGAGGCGCGGGTGACCTGACGGATGAAGAAGGCGACTTCATCGACGGTGATGATGCCGAGATCGGGCAGGCCCATCGAGGCGGTCATCGCGGCGCCGGAGAGGTAGCAGGCCTCGAAGCCCGCATTGCGCGCCTGCTGCGAGGCGAGGCCGTTATGGGTGCCGGGGATGCCCAGAATGCCCGGCTTGGCCAGCAGGGCGCGGAAGCGGTCGCCCGCCGGGACGTGGGAATAAGAAGAAGCGCTCAGATAAGTCATGGTGGTCTCCATAAACTAAAAACCCCGCCAAGCTGCCTTGGCGGGGCGCAGAAATTAGCGGTCCGCCAGGGGGACGTAGGTCAGGTTTTCCGGCCCGACATAGTTCGCGGAGGGGCGGATGATCTTGCCGTCGACGCGCTGCTCGATGATGTGCGCGCTCCAGCCGGAGGTGCGCGAGATCACGAAGAGCGGGGTGAACATGGCGGTGGGCACGCCCATCATGTGGTAGGACACGGCCGAGAACCAGTCGAGGTTCGGGAACATGTTCTTCACTTCCTTCATCACGCTCTCCAGGCGCTCGGCGATGTCGTACATCTTGGTCGAGCGGGCTTCATCGGAGAGGTGCTTGGCGACGCGCTTGATGACGACGTTGCGCGGGTCGGAGATGGTGTACACCGGGTGGCCGAAGCCGATCACCACTTCCTTGTTCGCCACGCGCTGGCGGATGTCGATTTCCGCCTCTTCGGGGTCGTTGTAACGCTTCTGGATCTCGAAGGCGACCTCGTTGGCGCCGCCATGCTTTGGCCCGCGCAGCGCGCCGATGCCACCCGCGATGGCGGAGTAGAAATCCGACCCCGTGCCGGCGACGACGCGGCAGGTGAAAGTGGAGGCGTTGAACTCATGCTCGGCGTAGAGGATGAGCGAGGTGTGCATGGCGCGCACCCAGCTCTCCTGCGGGGCCTTGCCGTGCAGCAAATGCAGGAAGTGGCCGCCGATGGAGTCGTCGTCGGTCTCGACCTCGATGCGCTTGCCGTTGGTGGAGAAGTGGTACCAGTACAGCAGGGCGGAGCCGAGCGAGGCCATCAGCTTGTCGGCGATGTCCTTGGCGCCGGGCTGGTTGTGGTCATGCGCCTCGGGCAGGATGGTGCCGAGCACGGACACATAGGTGCGCATCACGTCCATCGGGTGGGCGGCGGCGGGGATCTGCTCCAGCACGGCCTTGGCGGCGGCGGGCAGGCCGCGCAGGGATTTCAGCTTGGTCTTGTAGGCCGCCAGCTCGGCGATGTTCGGCAGGGTGCCGTGCACGAGCAGATGGGCGATTTCCTCGAACTCGGAGCTGTCCGCGAAGTCCAGGATGTCATAGCCGCGGTAATGCAGGTCGTTGCCGCTGCGGCCGACGGTGCAGAGCGCGGTGTTGCCAGCGGCAACGCCGGAGAGCGCGACGGATTTCTTCGGCTTCGGCAGCGTGGATGTTTCGTTCATGGCTTTCCCTTTTTTAAAGAAGTTCAAAGACGGTCCTCTTTGCTTGCGCGCGGAGGGGCTAGAAAATGCCGGGCCTCGACTCGTCGAGAGCGCCAGCCGGGAGGACGATGTTCAAGGCCGAGAGTTCGCCGGGGCCGAGGCGGGGCAAATCCTGCACCGCCTGAAGGAAGCGGTTGCTCTCGCGGGTGGTGATGATGCCATCCGTCAGCATCTTGAACTTGTTGATATAGTCCTTGCGCCCAAAGGGCTTGGCCCCCAGCGGATGCGCGTTGGCGACGGCCAGCTCATCCACCAGCCGGGTGCCGTCCTTGAAGATAATCTCGGCGCGGCCGCCGAAGGCTTTCTCCGCAAGGTCCAGCGTGTGGTAGCGGCGGGTCCATTCCGGGTCTTCCAACGTCTCGATCCTGTGCCACAGGCGCACGGTGTCCGCCCGGGCGGCGCGCTTGGGGGCGTAGGACGATTTGTGGTGCCAGACCCCATCCTGCAACGCCACGGCGAAGATGTACATGGCCGAGTGGTCGAGCGTTTCGCGGCTCGCTTTCGGGTCCATCTTCTGCGGGTCGTTCGCGCCGGAGCCGATCACGGTATGCGTGTGGTTCGAGGTGTGGATGACGATCTTCTCGATCGCGTCCAGATCCTCGATGGAATTGCGCATGCGGAAGGCGAGGTCGATGAGCGCCTGGGCCTGATACTCCGCGGAATATTCCTTGGTGTAGCTGTCCAGAATGGCGCGCTTGGCTTCGCCGGGCTCGGGCAGGGGCACGTGGTACACGGCCTCGGGGCCGTCCAGCATCCAGGCGATGACGGAGTCCTCGCCCTCGTAGATCGGGGAGGGTGAGCCCTCGCCACGCATGGCGCGGTCCACGGCCTCGATGGCCAGCTTGCCGGCATGGGCGGGGGCGAAGGCTTTCCAGGAGGAGATTTCGCCCTTGCGGGACTGGCGGGTGGTGAAGGAGACGTGCACCGCCTGCTGCACCGCTTGATAGATGACCTCCTGCTTCAGCTTGAGCAGGGTGCCGATGCCCGCCGCCTGGGCCGGGCAGAGATGGGCGATATGGTCGATCTTGTGGTCGTGCAGGCAGATCGCCTTCGCCAGATTCACGTGGATCTCATAGCCGGTGGCGATGGCGCGGATCAGGTCCTTGCCGGATTTCTCCATTGCCTGCGCCACGGTCAGGATGGGCGGGATATTGTCGGCCGGGTGGGCGTATTCGGCGGCGAGGAAGGTGTCGTGATAATCCAGCTCGCGCACGGCGGTGCCGTTGGCCCAGGCGGCCCATTCGGGGCTCACGGTCATGCGGGTGGGGGCGCCGAAGACCTGCGCGCCGCCGACCTTCTTGATGTGGCCCAGCGCCGCGCCGCGCGCCGAGACGGCCGGGCGGCGGTTGAGGGCGGCCACGGCCACGGCGGCGTTGTCGATGATCCGGTTGATGATCATGTTCGTGACCTCTTTGGTCACGCCCACCTTGTCGGCGGCAACACCCGCGATCTGCCACGCCAGCTGGTCTTCGCGCTTCAGCGACTCTTTCGAGGGGTAAACGCGGACCTCGTGAAGTTTCACGACCTGACTAGCTCCTTGGGTTGGCTTTCTCTTTGCGTTTATTGCCTGCTCAGTCCAGCGTTTGCCTTGCGGATAAGAGTAAAGGTCTTGCCGTATTTTGTTAATTTTGCAAATGTCAGGGGGTGACTCGCAAGAAAATGTTTGCTGGTGAGCGGCTGCGCCGGGCGCGCGAAAAGGCGGGGCTGAAACAGGCCGCGCTGGCGCAACGCCTGACGATTTCCCCCAGCTATCTCAACCAGATAGAGGCCGATCAGCGGCCGTTGACCGCACCGCTTCTGGAACGTTTATGCACCATCCTCAAGGTGCCGAAAACATATTTCGCGGATAGCGAGGATGCGCGGCGCGAGGCACAGCTGCGCGAGGATCTGGCCGATCCGTTGTTCCGTTCCATTCGTAATGTGCAGGGCGAGGTGGGGGCGCTGGTGCGCGCGGCGCCCGCCATGGCCGAGGCGTTCATGACGCTTTATCGCGCCTACACCACGCAGGGCGAGCAGAGCGTAACCCCGGCTCCGGTGCTGCCGCGTTTTCCTTACGATGAGGTAAGAGACTGGGTGCAGTCCCGTACCAATCACTTCGAGGCGCTGGACCGCGCGGCGGAGCTGGTGTTCGAGGATAATCATTTCTCCACGGTGACGTTGCGCGACGATCTGCGCCGCTATCTGCGCGACACGCACGGCATTACCACCAGCGCCTCGGGCGGGTTGCTGACCTCCGGCATGTTCTGGCGCCTGAGCCGCAGCGGCAAGCGGCTGTATCTGGCCGAGGACGCGGCGCCCGAGAGCGAGACCTTCTGGCTGGCGCATGTCATCGGCCAGTTGGAGATGAAGGAACTGATCGAGAAGGAGCTGCGCCGGGTTGCGTTTACCTCCGACGAGGCGCGGGGGCTGGCGCGCATCGCGCTGGCGAATTATTTCGCGGGCGCGCTGATGCTGCCCTATCGGCGCTTCCACGAGGCGGCGAAGCTGGCGCGGTATGACATCCAGCGTTTGCAGCGCGGGTTTGGGGCGAGCTTCGAGCAGGTGTGCCACCGGCTGAGCACCATGCAGAGGCCGGGGCTGCCGGGGATTCCCTTCTACTTCGCCAAGACTGACATCGCCGGGAATATCCTCAAGCGTTCCAGCGCCACGCGGTTTCAGTTCGCGCAGTTCGGCGGACCGTGCCCGTTATGGAACGTGTACCGGGCCTTCGCGCGGCCGGGGGAGATTCTGGTGCAACTCGCCAGCACGCCGGATGACGTGACCTACCTGAACATCGCCCGCACGGTGGGGCGCAGCGGCGGGTCGTATCTGGCCCGGCCGCGCTCCGTGGCGGTGGTGCTGGGGTGCGAGGTCTCCTATGCGGAGCAGACGGTTTACGCCGAGGGGCTGAACATGGCCGCGCCGCAGGCGGTGGACCCGATCGGCCCCGGCTGCCGCGCTTGCGAGCGCACGAATTGCCGCCACCGCTCGGTGCCGCCGATCAGCGCCGGGCTGGATATGGGCACAGCCGAGCGCGGCGTGGTGCCGTATCAGGTGAAAGAGCGTTAAGCGGGGTTACTTCCGCAGCGCCATCTTGATCGGCCCTTCGGCGCGGCCATGGGTGAACTGGTCCACCACCGGGTCGGGGGAGGTCATCAGCTCGGCGGCCGGGCCGGTCCAGCTCACGCGGCCCTGATAGAGCATCGCGGCATTGTCGCCGATGCGCTGGGCGCTGGCCATGTCATGCGTGATGGCGATGGAGGTGCTGCCCAGGCGCTTGACGCAATCCACGATCAGCCCGTCGATCACCGCGCCCATGATCGGGTCCAGCCCGGTGGTTGGTTCGTCGAAGAACATGATCGCCGGTTCCGAGGCGATGGCGCGGGCGAGGCCGACGCGCTTTTGCATGCCGCCCGAAAGCTCGGCGGGGGAGAGATCGGCCACCGTGGCGTCCAGCCCCACCTGCGCCAGCACGTCCACGGCCTTGGCGCGGGCGGCGGCGCGGCGAATGCGCCTCTGCGCCAGCAGGCCGAAGGCCACGTTCTCCCAGACGGGCAGGGAGTCGAACAGCGCGCCGTTCTGGAACAGCATGCCGATTTGCGCGCGCAGCTCCCGCGCGCGTTTCGGCGGCGCTTTCAGCACGTCCTCGCCGTCGATCTCGATAACGCCGGAATCCGGCGTCACCAGCCCGAGGATGGATTTGATCAGCACGGATTTACCGGTGCCCGAGCCGCCGATGACGATCATCGCCGTGCCCTGCGTGACGTCGAGATCGACGCCGTCCAGCACCACTTTGGAGCCGAAAGCCTTTTTCAGGCCGCGGATGCGGATTTTCGGCTGGCTCATCGGACCCTCACGAACAGCACCTGGGTGAGGATGTAGTCCAGCGCCAGGATGAGGATGGAGGCCGAGACCACGGCGGCGGTGGTGGCGGTGCCAACACCTTGCGCCCCGCCCTTGGAGCGGTAGCCGTTGAAGCAGCCCATGAGCGCGATGATGAAGCCGAACACGGCGGCCTTGATGAGGCCGGAGACCACGTCCTCGGTTTTGAGATTGGTGAAGGTGGCCAGCAGATACGCGCCCGAGGCGAAGCCCAGCTTTTGCGTGGCGACGAGATAGCCGCCCAGCACGCCCAGAATATCCGCCAGCAGCACCAGCAGCGGCAGGGCGATGGTGGCGGCCAGCAAGCGCGGGGCCACCAGATATTTCATCGGCTCCGTGGAGAGGGTGGAGAGCGCGTCGATCTGGTCGGTAACGCGCATGGTGCCCAGCTCGGCGGCCATGGCGGCACCCGCGCGGCCCGAGACCATAAGCCCCGCCAGCACCGGCCCCAGCTCACGCGTGACCGAGAGCACCACCACCGAGGCGATGGCGCTCTCGGCGCCGAAGCGGGAGAAGCCGGTATAGGATTGCAAGGCCAGCACCATGCCGGTGAACAGCGCCGTGAGCGCCACCACGGGCAGGGAGAAATAGCCGATCTCCATGAACGCCTTGCCGATGAGGCGCGGATAATAAGGTGGGCGGAAGATGTGGCTGAGCCCCGAGAGCGCGAACAGCCCCAGCTCGCCGATGAACTCCACCGTGCCCAGCGCCACGGCGCCGATGAGCGCGACCAGATCCAGCAGTTTGTTCATGCGCCGATATACTGGCGCTTGAAGCGCCGCCCCAGCGAGGTCAGGATCTCGTAGCCATTGGTTCCGGCCTCGGCGGCGAGCGCGTCCACCCCGTGCCTGGGGCCGAGAAGGGTCAGCGTGTCGCCGGGGGTGGCCGGCACATCGGTCACGTCGAAGGTCGTGAGGTCCATCGACACCCGGCCTACCAGGGGGATGGGGGTATCGTCAAAATACGCATGCGCGGAATTGGTCAGCGCGCGGTGGTAGCCATCGGCATAGCCGACGCCGAGCGTGGCGATGCGGCTGGGGCGCTGCGCCCGCCACACGCCGCTATAGCCGACCGTCTCGCCGGGGGCGACATCGTGAATCTGAAGGATCGGCGCGGTTAAGCGCACCACGGCGCGCATCGGGTTGGGATGGGCGGGGGTGGGGTTCACCCCGTACAGCGCGGCCCCCGGCCTTGCGAGGCTGGTATGGAAGAACGGCCCCAGGAACATGCCTGAGGAGTTGGCGAGGCTCTTCTTGGCACCAGGGAATTGCCGCGCGGCCTCGTAGAAGGCCATGGCCTGGCTGCGGTTCACCGGATCGTCCGGCGCGTCGGCGGCCACCAGATGCGTCAGCACCACCTCCACCTGCACACCGCCGAGCAGTGCCGGGTTGGCGCGCAGCGTTTCCAGTTCCCGCGCCGTCAGGCCGAGGCGGTTCATGCCCATTTCCAGATGCAGCATGCAGGGCAGAGCGCGGCCCAGCCCCGCGGCCTCGGCGTGCCAGAGGGCGATGTCCTTCAGCGAGCCGAGGACGGGGGTGATGTTGGACGCGTAAAAATCCGCCGCCGCGTGGGGGAACAGCCCGTTGAGTGCCGCGATCCGCGCCTCGGGCAGAAGCTGGCGCAAGGCCACGGCTTCCTCCAGATGTGCGGTGAAGAAGGTTTTGCACCCGGCCTTGGCCAGCACCGGCGCGACCCGGGCCGCGCCCAGCCCATAGGCGTCGGCCTTCAGCACGGCGGCGGTTTCGCCCGGATGCGTGGCGGCGAGCTGACGCCAATTGGCGGCGATGGCGCCGAGGTCGATTTCCAGGAGCGCGGTCAAAAAATCACTCGTGCAGCGTGTCGAGATCGGCGAAGCGGGTGAACTCGCCCTCGAAGAAGAGGTCGATCTTGCCGGTGGGGCCGTGACGCTGCTTGGCGATGATCAGCTCGGCCTTCTGGTAAACGTTCTGCATGTCCGTTTTCCACTTCTCCATCGCCTCCTGGTATTTGTCGTCCCGGTCGAAGGAGGTGATCTTCGGCTCACGCTGCGCGAGGTAGTATTCGTCGCGGTAGATGAACATCACCAT
>DAIDJU010000107.1 GCA_027451225.1 Acidocella sp.
CGCGCGGCTTCCTCGTCCCAGCCCGCGCGCTCGGCCACGCGCAGGAACAAATCCACCTTGGTCTCGAACAGGCGCATCAACTCCGCACGCGCGCGCGCGCCGATCTCGCGGATCCGCGAACCGCCAGCGCCGATCAGGATCGCCTTATGCCCGGGACGGGAGACGTAGATAACCGCGTCGATGCGGATGCCCTTTTTCTGCTCCTTGAAGCTCTCGGTCTCCACGGTCGCGCCGTAAGGCACTTCGTCGCGGGTTTGCAGGAAGATCTGTTCGCGCACGATCTCGGCGGCGAGCAGGCGGTCCGGCAGGTCGGTCATCTCGTCCTCGGGGTAGAGGAACGGGCTCTCGGGCAGCTTATCGGTGCAGAAATCCAGCAGCGCGTCGATCCCGTCGCCGGTATTGGCGGAGATCATGAACACATGCTCGAACTCGGCCAGCGCCGCGAGGTCCTGTGTCAGCGGCAGCAGCTTCTGGCGGTCGATCAGGTCGATCTTGTTCAGCACCAGCGACATCTTGCGCCCCGAGGCCGCGGCCTGGGACACGATCTCGCGCACCGCGTCCGTCAGACCCGCCTTGGCGTCCACCAGCAGCAGCACGTAATCGGCCTCGGCCGCGCCGTCCCAGGCAGCGGCGACCATCGCGCGGTCCAGCCGGCGCTTGGGCGAGAAGATGCCCGGCGTGTCCACGAACAGCATCTGCGCCTCGTTGCGCACCAGAATCCCCAGCACGCGGGCACGGGTCGTCTGCGCCTTGGGCGTAACGATGGAGAGCTTCGCCCCGGTGAGGCGGTTGAGCAGCGTGGATTTCCCCGCATTGGGTGCGCCGATCAGGGCGACAAATCCGCATTTGGTCGTCATTCTGGTAATTTCTCCAGCAGCATTCGTGCTGCTTCCTGTTCCGCCGCGCGCTTGGCCCCGGCTTGGGCCTCAGCGCTCTCCTTGCCCACGCTCACCCGTACCACGAACAGCGGCGCGTGCGAGGGGCCACTTTGCGACACCACTTGATAATCCGGCAATTGCTGGGAGCGCTTGAGCGCCCATTCCTGCAAGGCGGTCTTGGGGTCCTTGGGCGGGGCCGCCTGGGCCACCACCACATCCTTCATCACCCGGCGGATGAAGGCCCGCGCCGCATCCAGCCCGGCATCCAGGTACAGCGCCCCGATCATCGCCTCCAGCGCATCGGCCAGCACGGTGGCCTGGGCGCTCACGCCGCGCTTGGCCTCACCAGGGGCAACACTGAGCATCGCGCCCACATTATTCGCCTCGGCAATGGCGGCGAGGGACGGCTTGGAAACCAACGCGGCCAAACGCGGGCCGAGCTTCCCCTCCTGCTCGTTGGGGAAGCGCTTGATCAGCCATTCCGCCACCACAAGGCCCAGCACGCGGTCGCCGATGAACTCCAGCCGCTCGTTGGAGCCCACGCCCTTGGCTCCGGCGGCGGAGCGGTGGGTGAGCGCCTCGGTCAGCAGTTCGGGGCGGGAGAACTCATGCCCAAGCAGCGCCTGGGCGGTGCTTAGCCCGCTCACGTAATGGAGTGCAGCATACGGCCCCAGCGGATCTCGAAGGGCCAGTACCAGACCTGCCAGAACGGATGTTTCATATCGATGGAGAAGAAGATCAGCGAAGCCGGGCCGATCACGTTCTCGATGGGCACATAGCCCACCGGGCCGTCGAGGAAGCGGGAATCCTCGGAATCGTCGCGGTTGTCGCCCATCAGGAAGATATCGCCCGCCGGGACGGTGTAGACCGGGGTGTTATTGGCGAAGCCTTCGTCGGTGCGCTTGAGGATCTGGTGCACCTTCCCGCCCGGCAGCGTCTCGATATAGTCGCGCGCCTGTACCGGGGGGCCGTAGGAATCGCTGTCGTCGACATAGGTTCCGGCATCGGTGCGCGGCACCTGCTGACCGTTGATGATCAGCTGGCCGTTGACCATCTGAATCGTGTCGCCCGGCAGGCCGATGACGCGCTTGATGAAATCCTCATCCGGCTGGCCAGGCGGGCGGAACACCACCACATCCCCACGCTTCGGGCTGCCAGGGGGCCACCGGCCCGAGAAAAAGTCCGGCGAGAAGGGGAAGGAGAAATGCGAGTAGCCATAGGCGAATTTGTTCACCACCAGGTAATCGCCCACCAGCAGGGTCGGCACCATGGAGCCGGAAGGGATATAAAACGGCTCGAACAGGAAGGTGTGAATGCCAACGGCGATCAGCCCGGCATAGACTATGGTTTTGACGAACTCGATAAAACCGCCGGAATGCTGCGCGTTGCGTGCCATCTATATGCCAATCCTCGAAACTTGGCGCATCAAACCCGGCACTGGCGGCTTGTCAAGAAAACGGCTCAGTTCACCCTCGTAAAGAACCGCCCCAGCCGCAATCCCAGCCCCTGGGCGCGCGGGTCCACCGAGCCCAGCACCAGTATCGCGCGGCCGATCACGTCGCCCTCCGGCACATACCCCACCGGGCCGTCGGGGAAGCGCGAATCCTCGGAATTGTCGCGGTTGTCGCCCAGCAGGAAGAGGCTGCCCGGCGGCACGGTGTAGAGCGGGGTGTTGTTGGCGAAGCCATCATCCGTAACCTTGAGGATGGGGTAATGCGCCCCGCCCGGCAGCGTCTCGGCGCAGACTCGCGCCACCACCGGCCCTGCCCCGCTCTCATCCTCGTAATGCCCCTCATCCAGGCACGGCACCTCCTGGCCATTGAGGAAGAGCCGCCCGGATTTGAGCTGCACGCTATCCCCCGGCAGGCCGATGAGGCGCTTGACCAGCACCTCGCCCGAGCCGGTGGGGGATGTGAACACCAGCACCTCGCCACGCCGGAACGGGCCATGGGGCAGCTTGCTGACGGCGATGCAGTCGCCCGGCAGTAACGCCGGCACCATGCTGCCCGAGGGAATCCAGTACGGCGCGATGAGAAAGCGGTGCACGCCCACCGCCACCGCCAGGGCTACGGCCAATGTCCTCAGCACTTCCCCCAGGCTCATGCTCCGCATTACATTAAATAACCATCTGTAATCCCTCGCCATCAATCCCGGCGCTTGCGGCGTGTCAACAAATGAGTACAGAGAAGCCCGCATTTGCAGCCCAGCACGGAGACCGATTCGCCCATGCTCAAGACCAACGGTTTGTCCCGCGCAGCCCTTGCCGCAGCGCTGGTGTTTGCCAACGCCGCCGCGGCCAAGACGCACCACGCCGTGGATAACGGCCCGCATACCGCCGCCGCCCAGGCCGATAAGATCGGCGCCACCGCCGCCCCCACCGGCCCGGCTCCGGTGCCCGATTCCCCGGCGGGCGACAAATCCACCCCCGTGCCGCCCACTTTGCCGGACATGACGGCCTATGTGCTGATGGACGCCGCCACCGGCGCCATCCTGGCCGAAGCCGCGCCGCATATGCAGCTGCCCCCCGCCAGCCTGACCAAGCTGATGACGGCGCATATCGTTTACAAAGCGCTGCACAGCGGCGGGCTGAAGCTGGACCAGACCGTGCCGGTCTCGGTCGATGCCTGGCACCAGCAGGGCTCCACCATGTTCATCGACCCGAACTCGGTGGTGACCGTGGACCAGCTCCTGCACGGGCTTATCATCGACTCCGGCAACGACGCCGCCACCGCCCTGGCCGAGCAGGTGGCCGGCTCCACCGACTCCTTCGTACAGATGATGAACAAGGAGGCCGCGACTATCGGCCTCACCGACACCAACTATGTGAACCCCACCGGCCTGCCCGACCCGGCGCTGCACACCTCGGCCATGGACGTAGCCCTGCTCTCGCGCGCCATTCTGCAGAACGAGCCGGAGATCCTCGATATCTCCAAGCAGCAGAGCTACACCTATAACAACATCACCCAGCGCAGCTGGAACCCGGTGCTGTTCGCCGACCCCACCGTGGATGGGCTGAAAACCGGCCTGACCAACGAATCCGGCCATTGCATCGACGCCACCGCCCAGCGCGGCAGCATCCGGCTGATCGCCGTGGTCACCGGCGGGCCGACCTGGGGCGAAAGCACCGCCGCCATCGAGACGCTGCTCGCCTACGGCCAGAAATTCTTCACCGATACCAAGATCGCCACCGCCAACCAGCAGATCGAGCTGCTGAACAGCGACGCGCTGGATAGCGGCAGCGTGCCCGTCGGCCCGGCGCAGGACGTGTTCCTCACCCTGCCGACCGACGCCGCGAACAGCGTGACCCATAGCCTCACCTACACCGCCGACCTCACCCCAGGTGTTACCAAGGGCGAGACGCTGGGCAGCGTGACCTACACCGCCAACGGCAAGACCCTGGCCACCGTGCCGGTGATCGCCCTGGCGGATTCGCCCCCGGCGAGCTTCTTCACCAAAATCAAACGTAAGCTGAGCAAGTATCTATGAGCGACACCCTCCCCGACCGCCTCTCCATCGACCCGGACAGCGCCTTCTTTAACGAGAAGCTGCTGGAGCGGGGCATCGGCATCCGTTTCAACGGCGTCGAGAAAAACAATGTCGAGGAATATTGCGTCTCCGAAGGCTGGGTGCGCGTTTCCGCCGGCAAAACCACCGACCGCCGTGGCCGGCCGCTGATGCTGAAGCTCAAGGGCAAGGTCGAGGCTTATTTCCGCGACGACGCGGAAGGCTGAAGAGAGTCGTGGGGGCTTTTTAAAAAATCCCCCACACCCGCAAAAATTTTTACAATTTAGCCGGGGCGTTTCATGTCCAGGCGGGTTTCCGGCAACACTTCGGCATAGGCTGTCGCACCACCGGCGCGCAGCAGGATGTGCGCACTGAACGTGTCAAACACCCCGTCCACGATCAGATGCGGGGCGATATGCACGCCCACTACCTCCCCCAGCACCAGCCATGCCTCGGCGGCCTGCCCCTGCCAGCCCTTGAGCTGCACAATCTCCGCCACCTTGCACTCGAAATTCACCGGGCTCGCCGCCACGCGGGGCGGCTGCACGAGGTTCGAGGGGGCTTTCTCCAACCCGGCCAGGGTGAACTCATCCACCCCATAAGGCGCTGTGGCCGAACTGGCGTTCATCGCCTCGGCCAGTTCCCGGGTGGCGAGGTTCCACACGAACTCCCCGGTCTCGCGCACATTGCGCAGCGTGTCCTTGGCGCCAATGCTGGAGAAGCCGATGATCGGCGGGTGGTAGCAGAAGGCGTTGAAGAAGCTGTACGGGGCGAGATTCACCGAGCCATCCGCGCCGCGCGAGGAGATCCAGCCGATCAGGCGCGGGCCGATGATCGCGTTGAACGGATCGTGCTTCAGCCCATGCCCGTTGGCCGGTTCGTAGAAATGGTCCTGCTCCATCCTTCCTATGTGGAGCGGCATGCGCCGGTCTCAAGCCTTTTCGGCGAATTGCACCTCGCGGTAGCGGCGAACCTGATCACCGCCAAAGAGCCGGGCATCGGCCAGGGCCAGGGCGGCGCGGCGGGTGAGTTCCTGCGGGTTATAAAGATCCTCCGGCCCGGCAAAAGCCGCCGCGCCGCAGCTGATCGTCAGCAGCCCGCCCTCACGCGCATCGTCCGGCAGGGCCAGGGCGCGGACCGCCTCGGCGATCTTCTCGGCCACGCAGGCAGCCCCGGCGGCGTCGGCCAGCG
>DAIDJU010000108.1 GCA_027451225.1 Acidocella sp.
GGCTGAGGCGGCGGTGGAGAGATTCTCGCCTGTCTGGGGGAAGATCGTCACCGAGATCGCGCCGCTGGGCGTGTTCTACCCGGCGGAGAAGGAGCATGAGGATTACTTCGTCCGCAATCCGTGGTCCGGCTATTGCCAGGCGGTGATCGCACCCAAGATCGCCAAGCTGCGCAAGGCCTTCCGCGATAGGCTGAAAGCCTGAGCAGCAAAAAGGGGACGGTTTCCCGCCCCCTTTCACCGCAAGCGGTTTGTCGGGCTCTCACCATTTAAAAGTGCCGCCGAGGCTGACCATCTGCATCTGCGCGTTGCCATTTTGCAGGTCGTTATTCCCCGGCTGGTGGCGGTGGGCGTACAGATATTGCAGGTACAGGCTAAGATCCGTGCCGATGACGTAGTTACCGCCAACGGCCAGGCCGTATTCGGACAGGGTGCGCGCCTCGGTGCTATGCGTGACGGCGCCGGTCTTGGCGTCGCCCACGTAGGGCACGTAATTACCGGCGGTTTGGCTGTCGAAGAAGCTTGCGCCGAGCACGTAAGGCCCGATCGCGTAATTGCCGCTAATGATGTAAGCCAGGGCATCGCGCGCACCAACCGGCTTGGGGCTGTAGGCATCAAGCGTCTGGCCCCATTTGATGTTTGCCCCCAGGGTGATGGCGTCAGTTTTGGTGAACAGGCCGTGATAGGTGGTCTGCGCGCCGACCTGATAAACCTGGAGTTCATCGAGCCGGTAGCCATAATTGCCGACATAGCCGCTGCTGGCCGAGCCCGTCACCAAAGCGCCGGTGTAGCGGACGGGGGTGCCGTCGATCATGCCCGCCGCAATCTTGCTCTCGAAACTCCCCAGGGTAAGCGCGTACTGGCCCATGAAGTCGAACGTGTTGTTGCGCTCGGCCGCGAGGGTGGAGGTGAAGGTGGTGGACGATGCCACCCCGGAGCAGCCGGTATTGGCGTAAGAGCAGTAACTGCCATAGCCTTCCTTAAGGCCGCTGCTGTTCGGCTCGTAGGAGAAAACCCCCGATAATTTGCCGCCGAGATAAGGCTCCCCCAATGCCGGCGAAATCAGCACTACCTTGTCGGTGGTATAGAGGGCGCCCTGGTTGGCGTAGATGAACTGAGCCGGCAGCGCATTGCCCGGAACGACATAGGC
Source organism: Acidocella sp. (assembly GCA_027451225.1). Lineage (GTDB taxonomy): Bacteria > Pseudomonadota > Alphaproteobacteria > Acetobacterales > Acetobacteraceae > Acidocella. The sequence continues at coordinate 1,148 of DAIDJU010000108.1, forward strand.
GGCGGCGCTATCCATGCTGGAATATTGGAAACCGTCGCCGAAATCCTGGATCACGCCGGTTTGCAGCAGGGTGAAGGCGCCATCCGTCTGCCCCAGGCGAACATAGCCATAGGCTGGCGTGCCGATATAGCCATAGGCGCGGCGAACATAGAGGCTGCCGGTATTGCTGTTCACCCCCTTGCCCGCCGCGGTGAAGGCGTTACGCAGATCGACGTACACACCGTAGCTGATGCCGCCGAGGGTCGTCGCGTCAAACCCGGGATAAATGCGCAGCGTGCCGTTGGTGGTGACCGGATTCAGCTTACTGCCGCCATAATTGTTGAAGGTGGAGCCGACATCATCGAGGCCAAACTGGAAGAAACCGTTCAGATGCACGGAAATCGTACCCGCGGGAACGGGTTTGACCGGCTGCGCGCGGGCATTGCCAGAGAAAGCAAGCAATGCATCCATGGAAGCCAGGGCGGTTAAAAGCAGTTTGCGCACTCATCTATCTCCCAAGTCTACCTGTTTTTCCTGCAAGTTTAGTAGGGAAATAGCGTGTAGCACCTGGTGTCATTTTCCTGCAACACCGCACGGCGTATAAACACCACAAATTCTATCGTAATTTATTTTTGTGGCCTGAACGGCTGTTTTCCGGGAACAGCCCAAACCATCCTGCATCACGGTTATTATGCTGCTGCGTGTCGCTAGCCTAGGCGCAGCAGTTCCACCCCATTGCGTGTGAGCCATTGCGAGGCTGTTTCCCGGTATGGGGTAAGGCTCTCGGTCAACGCCCAGAACTGAGGGCCGTGATTCATGTGGCGCAGATGCGCCAGTTCATGCGCCACCACGTAATCCTGCACGAAATCCGGCGCGCAGATCAGCCGCCAGCAGAAGGCCAGCGTGCCATCCGGCGCGCAGGAGCCCCAGCGTGTGCGCGTGTCCTTGATCCGCACGATTTTGGGTTTCAGCGCCGCCGCCTGGGCTTTTTGCGCCGTCATGGCGGTGAGGTGCTGGCGGGCGAGGCGCTTGAGGCAGTCGCTCACGCGCCGGGCCAGGAAGTCCGGCTCGCCGGTTACCAGAATCCGCCCCGGCTCGATCCACGCGCCGCCCCGCGCGCCGGGGGCGGGGGTGATGACATGCGGCGCCCCATGCACCGGCACCGCGGCGCCGGGGATGAAGCGCAGCGCCCGCGGCAGGGCGGAAAGTTTCTCTGCGGCCCAGCCTTCATGGGCTTGCAGCAGGGCTAGCCCGGCGCGGCGCGAGGTGCGCATGGGCAAGGTGATGAGAATGCCGCCCGAGCTGGCGTCGATACGTAAGGAGATACGCTTGGCGCGGGCGGAGCGGCGGAAGGCGACTGGGGTGAGAGCACCGTTGACCGGCACCATCTCGGGCGGCAGATCCGCAGCGCTCATGCCTTGCGCCGCCGGGGCATCTTGCCCGGCCAGTCGGTAAGGTAATGCTCCAGCTCTCCGGCGTCGCGCTCGGAGATGCAGCGCCCGGCGACCGAGGCCCCGGCCTCGAACACGCTCTCCGGCCTGCCCGAACGCAGCGGATGCCAAGTCGGCAGGTTCTTGCCCTCTTGCAGCAGGCGATAGGCGCAGCTTGGCGGCAGCCAGTCGATCTTCGCCACGCTTTCCGGCGTGAGCTGCACGCAATCGGGCACCTTGCGGCGGCGGTTCGGGTAGTCCTTGCAGAGGGCGGTTTTCACGTCCAGCAGGCGGCAGGCCACGTTGGTGTAGTCGAGCTCGCCGGTGTCGTCGTCGCGCAGCTTGTGCAGGCAGCAGCGCCCGCAGCCATCGCAGAGCGACTCCCACTCCTCCTTGCTCATCTCGCTGAGCTTCTTTTCACGCCAGAATGTCATGCGCCTTACATAGAGTGCACATAACGCCGCCGCCAGCAGATAAAGCCGTGTGGCTGTTGCGGCGCGGCAGGGGCGCGTGGCAAAGTCCGGCGCATGGAACGACGCGCATTTCTCGCCGGCATGTCTATGTCCCTCTGTGCCGCGGGCGCGGCGCGGGCGGAGAGTTTTTCCGCCTTTCTCGCCAAGCTGCGCGCGCGTGCGCTGGCGGCGGGGATTCCGGCGGGCATCGTGCACAGCACCACCAGCGGGCTGAAGCCCAACCAGGACGTGCTGAAGCGCGACCAGCATCAGGCCGAATTCACCATGACCTGGGCGGATTACTCCTCACGCGTGCTGAGCCAGACGCGCATCGATAACGGCCAGGCCAAGGCGGCGGGGGTGCGCAACCTGCTGGCGGCGGTGACGAGCCGGTTCGGCGTGTCGGCGGAGCCGCTGCTCGGCATCTGGGGCATCGAGACCGGGTACGGCGTCAGCCAGGGCGATTTTCATGTCATCGACGCGCTGGCGACCCTGGCCTGGGAACGGCAGAGCAAGTTCTTTGGCGGGCAGGTGATCGACGCGATGCGCATCATCGCCATGGGCGACGCCCCGGCCGGGCGGCTGATGGGATCTTACGCCGGGGCCATGGGTCAGCCGCAATTCATGCCCAACGTGTATCTCTCCACTGCCGTGTCCTTCTCGGGCGCGGGCGCGCCGGATATCTGGCATTCGGATGCCGACAGCCTGGCCTCCATGGCCAATTATCTGGCCAAGGCCGGATGGCAGACCGGGCAGCCCTCCAGCGAGGCTGTGTTTGCTCCCGGCTCCATCGGGCCGGACGAAACGGGCCGCAAGCTGGTCCGCACGCTGGGCTACTGGCAGGGGCGGGGGGTACAGCGCCTGCCGGGTGCGGCGCCTCTGCCGCCGGATACCCCGGCCGCGCTGCTGCTGCCCGATGGTCCCGGCGGTCAGGCTTTTCTGGTCTATGCCAATTTCTCCGTTATTCGCCGCTATAATCCCTCCGATTTCTATGCCCTGGCCGTCGGCGCTCTGGGGCGCATGGTGCTCACCGCATGATTAACCGCTACACTCTCGGCCTGTTCGCCGTCCTTGCCAGTTGCACGCATAGCGTGGCGCCGCCGTCGCCCAGCGGGGTGAAGTACACGGTCGGCAATCCGTATCAGGCGGGTGGGGAGTGGTTCTACCCGCGCGAGGTGAATGATTACGACGCCACGGGGCTGGCAACTGTCATCCCCGACGGTGCGCCCACCTATACCGCCGATAATGAGAGCTACGACCCTGACGCCCTGGCGGCAGCCTCGCCGGTGTTGCAACTGCCTTGCATCGTCACCGTCACCAATCTGGTGAACGGGCGCTCGGTGGATGTGCGGGTGAATGATCGCGGGCCGATGCAGCCGGGGCGTATCCTGTCCGTCACCCCGCGCGTGGCGCGGCTGCTCAGCTTCCCGTCGGGCGGCATTGTCGAGGTTGAGGTGAAGCTGAACCAGACCCAGACCATGGCGCTGCAAAGCTCGCTGGGCGCGGTGCCCAAGCTGACCGCCGCTCCCGTGGCGGGGATCACCGCGCAGTCTCTCGCGCCGCCGGGTGGCGGGGCGGCGACCGGCGGGGTGCAGCAACTCGGGCCCAGCGCCAATGACGGCAACATGAACCAGAGCGTCACCCTCTCGGGCCAGGTGACCCAAGGCGCGCCTGGGCCGGGGCCGCTCTGGGTGCAGGTGCCGGGCTTTGGCAATGAGAGCGACGCCTTCCGCACCGTGGCCCGCATTCCGGGCCTGCCGGCGCGCGTAGTGCCGGTTTCTGGCGGGGACCGTCCGCTCTGGGCGGTGAATGCCGGGCCCTACCACACCGTGGCCGATGCGGATTCAGCCTTGCAGCAGATGTTGCAGGCGGGGGTCGCGGACCCTGAGATTATCGTACGGTGAGCCGTTACCCCGGTCTGTTCATCACGCTGGAAGGCGGGGAAGGGGCGGGTAAATCCACCGCCGCCAAGGGGCTGGCCGACGCCCTGCGCGCCGAGGGGCATGAGGTTCTGGCCACGCGCGAGCCGGGCGGCACGCCGGGGGCGGAGGCCATCCGCGCTTTGCTGCTGGGCACCGATACGCCGCTGCACCCCATGGCCCAGACCATGCTGCACTTCGCCGCCCGGGCGGACCATGTGGAGACCGTGCTGCGCCCGGCGCTTGAGCGCGGGGCCATCGTCATCTGCGACCGTTATTACGATTCCACCATGGCCTATCAGGGCTATGCCCAAGGGGTGGGGGTGGAGCAGGTGGCCAGCCTGATCCGTCTGGTCGACCTCACGCCAGATCTCAGCTTCTTCCTGCGCGTGCCCGGAGACGTGGCCAAGGCGCGGCTGACCTCCCGCGCCGGGGCGAGCGACCGTTACGAGCGCATGGGAGAGGATTTCACAGCCCGGCTGATGCAGGGGTTCGAGGCGATTCAGGCCCAAGAGCCGGAGCGCTGCCTGTGGGTGGATTCCTCCGGCGCGCCGGAGGCTGTGGTGGCCACGCTGCGGCGGCTGATCGCCGAACGGGCGGGGCGCTGATGAGCCGCGAACCACGCGCCAACGCCCTGCTGCGCGGGCATGAGGGGGCGGTGGGCTCGCTCTACCATGCCGCCATCTCCGGGCGCTTGCACCATGGCTGGCTGCTGGCCGGGCCGCCGGGCATCGGCAAGGCCACGCTGGCCTTCCGCTTCGCCCGCTGGCTGCTCGAAGGCGCGGAGACGCCGGACCTTTACGTGCCCGAGACCTCGCCGGTGTTCCGCCGCGTGGCTGCCGGCACGCACCCGGATTTGTTCACCGTGGAGCGGCGCATCAACGCCAAGACGGAGAAGCTGCAAAGCGAGATCGTCATCGCCACCATCCAGGAGGCCAGCGCCTTCATGCGCCTTACCCCGGCCGAGGGCGGCTGGCGCGTCGTGATTATCGACGGCGCGGAGGACATGAACACCAACGCCGCCAACGCGCTGCTGAAGCTGCTGGAGGAGCCGCCGCCACGGGCGATCCTGCTGCTGGCCACCTCCGCGCCGGGGCGGTTGCTGCCGACCATCCGCTCGCGCTGCCGGATGTTGCCCATGGCCCCGCTGGGCGAGGGCGAGATGCATGCGCTGATGCAGGATTACGCTCCAGAACTCGACTTCAACGCCCGCGAAAAGCTGATCGAGCTGGCGGAGGGGAGCATTGGCACGGCACTCTCGCTGGCGGCGGAAGGGGGCATCGCGCTGGCTGAGCTGGTGGACGAGGCGCTCGAAGCCCCGGTGGCGCCCGCCCGCGCCCAGGCCATTGCCGATACGGTGGCCCGTACCGTGGATGGAGCGGACAAGTTCGAGACCTTCTTCTCCCTGCTGCGCGGGCGGTTGGCCGCGCGCACCAGGGCCGCCGCGCGGGCCGGGCAGGGCGGGCACAACCTTGCCGGGGCGGTCTCGCTCTGGCAGGAATTCGGTAAACTGGAGCGAGAGGTGATCGGCCTCAACCTCGACAAACGCGCCGCGGTCGTCGTGGCGCTTACGCAGCTGCACAGGTCATGAACAAACAAAGCTTCTACATCACCACGCCGATCTATTACGTGAACGGCTCGCCGCATCTCGGCCATGCCTACACCTCCACCGCCGCCGACGCGCTGGCCCGCTGGCAGCGCCTGGAAGGGCATGACGTGTTCTTCCTGACGGGCACCGACGAGCACGGCCAGAAGGTGGAAGCCGCCGCCCGCGCCGCCGGGGTGGACCCGCAAGAATTCACCGACCGCGTTTCCGCCGATTTCCAGGACATGGCGCGGGTGATGAACATCTCCAACGACGATTTCATCCGCACCACCGAGGCCCGGCACAAGCGCTCGGCCCAGGCGCTGTGGACCAAGTTGCAGGAGAGCGGGGCGATCTATCTCGGCAAGTATGAGGGCTGGTACGCGGTGCGCGACGAAGCCTTCTACGACGAGGAAGAGACCAGCGTGAAGCCGGACGGCACGCGCGTGGCCATCGCCTCGGGCGCCGAGGTGAAATGGGTGGTCGAGCCCAGCTATTTCTTCAAACTCAGCGCCTTCCAGGACAAGCTTCTCGCTTTCTACGAGGAAAATCCGGGCTTCATCGCCCCCCAGGCCAAGCGCAATGAGATCCTCTCCTTCGTGCGTAGCGGGCTGCGCGATCTTTCGGTCTCCCGCACCTCGTTCTCCTGGGGCATCCCGGTGCCGGGCGATGAGCAGCATGTGATGTATGTGTGGCTGGACGCGCTGCAGAACTACCTGACCGCCTGCGGCTACCCCGAGATGGACGGCGAGCGCGCCCATTACTGGCCCGCCAGCCTGCATCTGGTGGGCAAGGAGATCATCCGCTTCCACGCCGTGTATTGGCCGGCTTTCCTGATGGCCGCGGGCATGCCTTTGCCCAAGCGCGTGTTCAGCCATGGCTGGTGGACGGTCGAGGGCGAGAAGATGAGCAAGTCGCTCGGCAATTTCATCGATGTCCGTCCACTGGTGGAGGAGTTCGGCCTGGATCAGGTGCGCTACTTCCTGCTGCGCGAGGTGCCCTTCGGCAATGACGGCGATTTCTCCCGCAAGGCGTTGATCGGGCGGATCAATTCGGACCTCGCCAACGGCATCGGCAATCTGGCCCAGCGCACGCTCTCCTTCATCAACAAGAACGCCGGTGCGGCCGTGCCGCCGCGTGGGACGCTGCATGAGGCCGACGACGTGCTGCTGGCCCTGGCGGCGGAGCTGCCGGAGCAGGTTCGCGGGGCGATGGACAAATTGGCCTTTAACGAGGCTCTGGACGCCGTGTGGCGGGTTATCCGGGCCGCCGATGCATACATAGACCATCAGGCCCCCTGGACTCTCCGCAAGTCTGACACGGCCAGGATGAACACCGTGCTTTACACCCTGGCCTCCGTGCTGCGCAGCGTGGGTGTGGTGCTGCAACCCGCCATGCCCGAGACCATGGGTAAATTGCTGGATTATCTGGGTGTTGGGGCGGATCGTTCACTCGCCATCCTGGAAGCGCCGCTGGCCGAGGGCACGCCGTTGCCCGTACCGTCGGGGCTGTTCCCGCGGGTGGTGGTGGAGGCCTGAATGCTCGTCGATACCCATTGCCATCTCGACTACTTCAACCAGCCCGGCGAGTGCGAACAGGTTGTCGCGCGCGCCGTGCAGGCGGGGGTAGGGGAGTTGGTGACGATCGGCGTGACCTTCGAGCAATCCAAACAAGCCATTGACATTGCAGAGAAATTTGATAATGTCTGGGCATGCGTGGGGGTTCACCCCAACAATGCGGCGGATGTGCTGCCGGTGGTCACGCCCGAGGCCCTGGCCGGGCTGGCGCAGCACCCCAAGGTAATCGGCATCGGCGAGTCCGGGCTGGACTACTTCTACGACAAAGCCCCCAAGGATATTCAGGCCGAGAATTTTCGCGCCAATATCCGTGCGGCGCAGATGGCCAATGTGCCGCTCTGCATCCATGCCCGTGACGCCGATGACGACATCACCCGCATTCTGCGCGAGGAGCGGGAGAGGGGTGGAGAATTCGGCTTCCTGCTGCATTGCTTCTCCTCCAGCCGCGCCTTGGCCGAGGCGGCGGTGGAAATGGGCGGTTATATTTCCTTCTCCGGCATGCTCACCTTCCCCAAGGCGCCGGATATCCGCGATATCGCCAAGGACGTGCCTGAGGACCGCCTGCTGGTGGAAACTGACTCCCCCTATCTCGCTCCCGTGCCCTTCCGCGGCAAGCGCAACGAGCCCGCCTACACCGCCTACACGGCGGCGATGTTGGCGGAGATCAAGGGCATGACGCCGGAGGCTCTGGCCGATCTCACCACGCGGAACTTCAAGACGCTGTTTCGGAAGGCGGCATGAAGATCACGCTGCTGGGCACGAGCGGTTCGGCTGGCCTGCCACAGATCGGCGGGCCGGACGGGCGCGGCGATTGGGGCAGGACCGACCCGAACGAACCGCGCAATGCTCGCACACGTACCAGCATCGTCATCCAAACCGCTGAAGATAAAAATATTCTGGTGGACACCTCACCGGATCTACGCATGCAGCTCACAAGCTGCGGTATTGGGCGGATCGATGCGGTGATCTACACCCATGCCCATGCCGACCATGTGGCCGGGATCGACGAAGTCCGCATTCTCAACCGTATCCTGGACGCGCCCATGCCCTGTTACGGCACCGAGGCGCTGTGGGAAGAGTTGAAGCGGCGCTTTGACTACGCGTTCAAGCCCCATAATGGCGGCTTCTTCGGCCGGCCGGTCTTGCGGGACCAAATCGTCGCGCCCGGCGAGGCCTTCGAGGTGCTCGGGACCACTATCCTGCCGCTGGATCAGGACCATGGCTATTCCCGCTCGCTCGGGCTGCGCCTGGGCAACGCCGCCTATTGCACGGATGTGGTCCGTTTCGGTGACAACGCCTTTGCAGCGCTGCAAGGGCTGGATCTGTTCATCGTTGATTGCTTCACCCCGGCGCATGACCACCCGACCCATGCCGGGCTGCCCACGGTACTCTCCTGGGTGGAGCGGCTACAGCCCAAGCGCACGGTGCTGACGCATCTCGGCCCGGATATGGACTACCGCACATTATGCAACACCCTGCCGCCCGGCATAGAGCCTGGCTATGACGGCATGGTGCTGGAGGTTTAGCCCCGTCTATTTGCCCCAGTGATTCACGGGAGGGTGCAATATCGAACACCAGCAGCAGCGCCCGGACCTGGTTCATAACGACGCCTTCTTTCCATAATATTGATTCTGCGTTTATCTGCCGCGCCTGTTTTTGCCCCGCCAATCCGCCTCATCGTCTCCTCCAGAACACGCTTGCCAAGCCAGGGTGGCGGGTCCTAGCCTCGGCGCAAATGGAAACGCCAACATATATCCCAGCCGCCACCCTCGTCCTGTTCGACGAATCAGCCCCCGGCCCCGCCCGGCATCTTATGCTCGAACGCACGGAGACAATGCGCTTCGCCGCCGGGATGCTGGTTTTTCCTGGGGGACGGGTCGAAGCGGATGATCATGCCATCGCCGCCAACCCGGCGCTTGCCTGCGATATTCCGGCGGAAGCCGAGGATGCCGCCGCCCGCGTCGCCGCCATTCGCGAGACGCTGGAGGAAACCGGCATCGCCGTGGCTATACGCCCTGCCCTGGCCCCCGCCGACATCCCCACCTGGCGCACCGCGCTGAAATCCGGCGGCGCTTTTAGCGCGCTCCTGGCGCAATCGGGGCGCAGCCTGGACCTTGCAGCGCTAATCCCTTTCACCCGCTGGTACCCCAAGCATTTGCAGCACCGGCTGTTCGACACGCGCTTCTACGCCGCCCGGCGCGAGGGTGAGGCCGAAGCCGTGCATGACGCCGACGAAGCCGCGCATCTGCTCTGGCTTACGGCCGAAGACGCCCTGCGCGACGCCGCCACGGGCACCCACCGGTTGATGTTCCCCACGGCGCGCAATCTGGAGCGTCTGGCCGCCCATGCCAGCCTTGCCGCCCTGCGCGCCCATGTGGCGGCCACGCCCTGGCACATCATCACGCCCGTGCCTTGCGAGATCGATGGTACGGTGCATCTGCGCATCCCCGAGGACGCGGGCTATCCCGTCACCGTCGGGCGGCCTTAATCCACCAGCTGGATCAACACCCGCCGCGCCGATTGCGCCGGTGTGCCAGTCTGCACCGGGGCAATCGCCTGGGCGGTGCCATTGGCCCGGATCTCGATCCGCTCCTCCGGCACGCCATCCTGCATCAGTGTATCCGCCACGATCTGGGCGCGGGTTTCTGAGAGGTAGTAATTCATCTTCTCACTGCCCACGCTATCCGCCGCCCCGGTCACAATCACCCGCATCTGGGGCGATATCTTGGCCGCCTGGGCGGTGGAGGCGATAACCGCTTCGGCCGGGGCATCCAGCGCCGCGGAGAAGGGCTGAAAGAACACCGGAGTCGCCGGTCCCACCGGAGTCGTATCGCCCAGGGGCACGGCGCAACCGCTCAACCCCGCCAGTCCGCAGACGATCAATATCTTTCTCATCCTGCCCTCCTCATTGCCCGTTAAGGTTGATTTAGCCCCTCCTTCGGCCTGCTTGGCAACTGCCGATGTTGCCAAAACCGGGCGATCCGGCTCTAACCGGGGCCATAATGGCATCGCTCAGACATCTACTCGGGATCGAGGGGCTCAACCCCGTTACCGCGACCTCTCTGCTCGACCTCGCGGAGAGCTACGCGCTCCTCAACCGTTCGGGCAAAACCCAGCGCGATCTGCTCCGCGGGCGCACCCTCATCAATTTGTTCTTCGAGGACTCCACCCGCACGCGCACCAGCTTCGAGCTGGCCGGGCGGCGGCTGGGGGCGGATGTGGTGAACATGTCCGTCGCCACCTCCTCGGTGACCAAGGGCGAGACCCTGCTGGATACCGCCGCCACGCTGAACGCCATGAATTGCGACCTGCTGGTGGTGCGCCATAACCGCTCCGGCGCGCCGCATCTGCTGGCGCAGAAAGTGGGGGCCGCCGTCATCAATGCGGGCGATGGCACGCACGAGCACCCCACCCAGGCGTTGCTGGATGCCCTGACCATCCGCCGCAACAAGGGCTGCATTTCGGGCCTCACCGTGGCCATCTGCGGCGATATCGCCCATTCGCGCGTCGCCCGCTCCAACATCCTGCTGCTGACCATGATGGGCAATTTCGTCCGCCTGATCGGCCCGCCCACGCTTATCCCCGGCGGCATCGCCACGCCGGGCGTCACCGTGTTCAACGACATGGAGGAAGGGCTGAAGGGGGCTGACATCGTGATGATGCTGCGCCTGCAGAAGGAGCGCATGACCGGCGGGCTGGTGCCCTCCTCGCGCGAGTTCTTCGCCTATTACGGGCTGGACCGTAAAAAGCTCGCCCTCGCCAAGCCGGACGCGCTGGTGATGCACCCCGGCCCGATGAACCGGGGCGTGGAGATCGACAGCGAGGTGGCGGACGACGCCGTTCGCTCGCGCATCCAGGAGCAGGTGGAAATGGGCGTCGCCGTGCGTATGGCCGTGCTCGACATGCTGGCCCGAGGATAAGCCGATGAGCACTTTATTCCGCAATATCCAGTATCTGGACGAAGCCGCGCAAACCCTGCTTGAAGGCGATCTGCTGATCCAGGGCGGCGTGATTGCCGATTTCGGGCAGAATCTCGGCGTGCCGGATGGCGCTGCCGTGGTCGAGGAGTCCGGCGCGATCCTGGCCCCCGGCCTCGTCGATATCCGCGCCTCGCTCGGCGAACCGGGTTATGAGTACCGTGAGACCATCGCCAGCGCCGCCGAGGCCGCCGCCGCCGGTGGCATCACCAGCATCGCCGTGCTGCCCGAGAGCGCCCCGCCCATCGACGATCCTGCGCTGGTGCATCTCATCATCGCCCGTGGCGTGGAGACGGGCTCCGTCTCCCTCCTGCCCTACGCCGCCGCCACGCGCGGGTTGAGGGGTGAGGAACTCGCCGAATACGGTCTGCTGCGCGATGCCGGGGCCGTCGCCTTTACCGATGGCGGCAAGGCCATCGCCTCCTCGCGCCTGATGCGCCTTGCCCTCTCCTACGCCTCGGGCTTCGGCATGCGCATCGTGCAGCACCCCGAGGATACGGAGCTGGCCCGTGGCGGCGCCGCCACCGCAGGGGCGCGCGCGACCTGGATGGGCCTGCCCGGCATCCCCGCCGCCGCCGAGGCCATCTGCGTCGCGCGCGACATCCGTCTGGCCGAGCTGACCGGCGGCGCGGTGCATTTCGCCCATGTCACCACCGGCGAGGCGCTGGAGCTGATCCGTATCGCCAAGGATAAGGGGCTGAAGATCACCTGCGACACCGCCCCGCCCTATTTCGACATGAACGAAACCGCGATCGGCGATTACCGCACCTATAACAAGCTCTCTCCGCCGCTGCGTTCCGAGGCCGACCGCCTCGCCGTGGTCGCAGCACTGGCGGACGGCACCATCGACGCCATCGCCTCCGACCACCAGCCCCGTGATGCCGACGACAAGCGCCTGCCCTTCGCCGATGCCGCCCCCGGCGGCTGCGGCCTCGCTACCCTGCTGGGCGTGACCCTGGCGCGGGTGCATGCGGGCCAGCTCACCATGCCCCAGGCCCTGGCGCTGCTGACCAAGAAACCCGCCGCGTGGCTGGGCATCGAGGCCGGCCTCATCGCCCGTGGCCGCCCGGCGGATCTGGTTCTGTTCCACCCCGAGCGCTCCTGGTTCGTGCAATCCGGCAAGCTGCCCGGCAAGGCGCAGAACACGCCCTTCGACGGCCGCGCCCTGGAAGGCCTGGTGCTGGGCACCTGGAAAGCCGGCAAGCGGGTGTTCGGATGATCACCATCTATCTGCTCATCGCCGCCTTCGCCTATCTGCTGGGCTCCATCCCGTTCGGGCTGATCCTCACCCGCGCGGCTGGGCTGGGCGATATCCGGGCCATCGGCTCGGGCAATATCGGCGCCACGAACGTGCTGCGCACGGGCAACAAGGCGCTCGCCGCCGCCACACTGCTGCTGGACGGGCTGAAGGGCACGCTGGCGGTGGTCTGGGTGCATGCCTATGGCCAGCACGGCGTGTTCGTGGCCGGGCTGTTCGCCTTCCTCGGGCATCTCTTCCCCATCTGGCTCGGCTTCAAGGGCGGCAAGGGCGTGGCCACCGGCCTTGGCGTGTTCTACGGCGTTTGCTGGCCGCTCGGGCTTGTCTGCTGCGCTGCCTGGCTGCTCACCGCCTTCATCCTGCGCTTCTCCTCGCTGGCGGCACTTGTGGCCTATGCCGCAGCCCCCATCGCGGCGTGGTATCTGGCCTCGCCCAGGACGGCGCTGCTGGCGCTGATCATCGCCGCACTGGTGTACTGGAAGCACAGCGCCAATATTCGCCGCCTGCTTTCGGGCACCGAGCCGCGCATCGGCCAGAAGAAGGCCGCCGTCTGACGTGAGAGAGGACCTCGAGCGGCTGCGTCTGGTCCGGACCGAAAGCGTCGGTCCCGTCACCTATCGCCGCCTGCTCGCCCGCTTCCCCACCCCCGCCGAAGCGCTGGACGCCCTGCCCGCTTTGGCCCGCGCCGGTGGCCGCCCCACCACGCCGCGCATCCCCGCGCTGGCCGAAGTAGAGCGGGAATATGAGGCCGTCACCCGCCTGGGCGGGCGGTTCCTGTTTCTCGACACCCCCGGCTACCCCGAATTCCTGGCCCAACTGCCGGATGCCCCCTCCGCCATCGCCGTGCTGGGCGACGCCTCGCTGCTTTCCGTGCGGTCCGTGGGCATCGTGGGGGCGCGCAACGCTTCGGCCAACGGCATGCGCTTCGCCGAGCATCTGGGTGCGGATCTGGCCGAGCGGCTCGTCATCGTCTCCGGCCTCGCCCGAGGCATCGACACCGCCGCCCATACCGGCGCGCTCAGGGCGGGCAAGACCATCTCCGTCATCCCCGGCGGGCTGGACGTCCCCTACCCGCCCGAGAACGCCGCCCTGCAAGAGCGCATTGCCGAAACCGGCGCTGTGGTGGCCGAGGCTCCGCTCGGCACCGCGCCGCTGGGGCGGCATTTTCCCAAGCGTAACCGTATCATCGCCGGGCTGACGCTGGGGCTTGTGGTCGTCGAGGCCGCGCCCCGCTCCGGCACGCTGCTCACCGCGCGCCTGGCCAACGAGGCGGGGCGCGAGCTGTTCGGCGTGCCGGGCAGCCCGCTCGACCCGCGCTCGAAGGGCGCTAACGACCTCATCCGCCAGGGCGCGCATCTGGTGGATTGCGCCGAGGACGTCTTCGCCAACCTGCCCGACCACCCCGCCCTCCAGGGGCTGGGGCGCGACCCGCTGTTCCGGCGCGGCCAAGCCAGTTTCGCCGAGCCTTCTCCTGCTTGGGATGAAGCGATGAGCGAGGCTGAACTCACCCGCGCGCGGGGGGAAATCCTGGCGCTGCTCGGCCCCGAGGGGGTAAGAGTTGACGAGATCGCCCGGCGCTGCCAGTTGTCGAACGCCGTGATCACGGCCGCCGTGACCGAGCTGGAACTCGCCGGACGGGTGGAAACACTCCCAGGCAACCGGATCGCACGGTACGAAGAGCTATGAATGGAACGGCCTTTGACTGATATCGTCGTCGTCGAATCCCCGGCAAAAGCCAAGACCATCAACAAATATTTGGGTGACGGCTATAAGGTGCTGGCCTCTTTCGGCCATGTGCGCGACCTGCCGCCCAAGGATGGCTCGGTCCGCCCCGACGAAGACTTCGCCATGGATTGGGAGTCCGATGACCGCGGCTCCAAGCAGATCGGCGAGATCGCCAAGGCCCTGAAGGGCGCCAAAACCCTGTACCTGGCGACTGACCCGGATCGCGAGGGCGAGGCCATCTCCTGGCATGTGCGCGCCATGCTGGAGGGCAAGAACGTCCTCAAGGGCGTGAATGTCGAGCGCGTGACCTTCAACGAGATCACCAAGAGCGCGATCACAACGGCGATGGCGCATCCGCGCAAGCTGGATATGCCGCTCATCGAGGCGTACCTCGCCCGCCGTGCGCTGGATTATCTGGTCGGCTTCACCCTCTCGCCGGTGCTATGGCGCAAGCTGCCGGGCAGCCGCTCGGCCGGGCGCGTGCAGTCGGTCGCGCTGCGGCTGGTGTGCGAACGCGAGGCGGAGATCGAGGTCTTCAAATCCCGCGAGTACTGGACCATCGAGGCAGGGCTGCTCACCCCCACCGGCGCGCCCTACCCCGCCAAGCTCACCTATTATCAGGGCAAGAAGCTCGACCAGTTCGACCTGCCCAATGAAGCCGCCGCCCGCGCCGCCGAGGCCGCCGTGCGCGCCGGCAATTTCTCCGTCGCCAGTGTCGAGAAAAAGCGCACCCGCCGCAATCCGCCGCCGCCCTTCATCACCTCCACGCTACAGCAGGAGGCCAGCCGCAAGCTCGGCCTATCCTCCCAGCAGACCATGCGTCTCGCCCAGCAGCTCTATGAAGGCGTGGACATGGGCGGCGATACGGTCGGCTTGATCACCTATATGCGTACCGACGGCGTGCAGCTCGCCAAGGAGGCGGTGCAGGCCATTCGCGGGCAGATCAAATCCGAGTTCGGCGAGAACTACCTCCCCGCCGCGCCGCGCGAGTATCAGAGCAAGGCCAAGAACGCGCAGGAAGCGCACGAGGCCATCCGCCCCACGGACATCTCGCTCACCCCGGCCAAGGTGGCGCGCATGCTCAACCCCGAGCAGGCGAAGCTGTACGAGCTGATCTACAAGCGCGCCATGGCCTGCCAGATGTCCGCCGCCGAGCTGGACCAGACCGCCGTGGACCTGAACGACGGCGCGGGCCAGACGCTGCGCGCCACCGGCTCCGTCCTGGCGTTCGACGGCTTCCTCAAGCTCTACCACGAGGATACCGACGACAGCGCCCAGGATGACGACGACACGCGCATCCTGCCGCCCATCGCCAAAGGCGACCCGGCCAAGACGCGCGATGTCACCGCCAGCCAGCACTTCACCCAGCCGCCGCCGCGCTATTCCGAGGCCTCGCTGGTGAAGAAGATGGAGGAGCTGGGCATCGGCCGCCCCTCCACCTATGCGTCCATCCTGAGCGTGCTGCGCGACCGCAATTACGTGCGGCTCGAAGCCCGCCGCTTCATCCCCGAGGACCGGGGCCGCTTGGTTACCGCCTTCCTCACCAGCTTCTTCGCGCGCTATGTCGATACCGGCTTCACCGCCAATCTCGAGGAGCAGCTCGACCAGATCGCCGAGGGCAACGCCGATTGGCGCGCCGTGCTGCGCGCCTTCTGGGACGATTTCTCGGCCGCCGTGGCGCAGACCAAGGAGCTGAAAATCTCCGACGTCATCGACGCGCTGGACGCCGATCTCGGCCCGCATTTCTTCCCCACCCGCGAGGACGGCTCCGACCCGCGCGCCTGCCCCTCCTGCGCCAATGGCCGGCTGGGGCTGAAGCTCGGGCGGTTCGGCAGCTTCATCGGCTGCTCCAACTACCCCACCTGCCAGTACACCCGTAAGCTGGCCGTCGAGGGCGGCGACAACCCGGATGACAGCCTGAAGGACGGCATGCGCGTCCTCGGCCAGCACCCCGAGACGGGCGAGGACATCACGCTGCGGCGCGGTCCTTACGGCCTCTACGTGCAGCAGGGCGAGCCGGACCCGAACGACAAAAAGGCCAAGCCCAAGCGCGCCTCTCTGGCGCGGGGCATGGATGGCAACACCATCACGCTGGACGAGGCCTTGGGCCTGCTCTCACTGCCGCGCCTCGTGGGCATCCACCCGGAGACGGGCCAGAAGATCGAGGCCAATATCGGCCGCTTCGGGCCTTACGTTAAAATGGGCGCGATCTTCGCCTCGCTCGATCGGGACGATAACGTGCTGCATCTCGGCCTCAACCGGGCCATGGACCTGATCGCCAAAAAGCAGGACTCCATCCGCACCGTCGGCGCGCATCCCAAGGATGGCGAGCCGGTGCTGGTGCGCAAGGGGCGCTTTGGCCCTTACGCGCAATGGGGCAACACGGTGGCCAACCTGCCGCGCGGGCAGGAGATGACGGCGGTGACGCTGGATGAGGCCGTGACGCTGCTGGCCGAGAAGGGCAAGGTGATGGCGCCCAAGGGCAAGAAGGGCGCCGCAAAAAAAGCCCCGGCCAAAAAGGCCGAGGCCAAACCCGCCGCCAAGAAGGCGGCGGAGAAGCCCAAAACCGCCAAAGCCCCTGCGAAGCCTAAGGCCAAGAAGGCGGCAAACGCCGCCTGAAGCGTTCTACGCGGCGCTCTTCTCGGTTTCTTCGTGAACCGAGATCTTGGTGCGTTTGGCGGCGCTGACCGGCCTTTCCTCGGCCCCGGCGGCACCGTCACCATTCAGCAGTTTCCCTGCCTCGGTAAAGCTGGTCCGGAGTTCGTCGTTGATCTCGTGAATCACGGAGACGAACTTGTTCATCTCCTCCGCCCAATGATGACTTGCATTACCGGGTTCGACCCAGCCACCATTGAACAGCCCGAGCCGGCTAAATATGCACTCCTGACCGTAGCGCAGTTCCAGCCGCGCCGTGGCGGCCACGCCCTGCATTACCCTCTCCTGCGCGCGCAGTACACGCAGGGTCCGCTCGCGCCAGCCGTCCATCAGTCCTTCTGTATTGAACGCGGCGATCCCTTGCTCGAAACCATATTGTGAAACTTGACGCTGTTGCATGCTACGTTTCCCCCGTTATGCAGCGCCTTGAGTATACCCCGGCCCACCATGGTGGGGTGGCAATAATGCAGCTCGATACGAAAGCTTAACGTCGTATTCATTTACATGCTTCTTCTGCTTGCCCCGGGCTGCAGAGAAAGCAATCTTAACAAGTATTTTATGCATAGCAGCGCCGTAAAGAATATGCTTTTGCACATGTCATGACCGCTGCCCCACTCCACTTCCGTGATGAACGATTGATGCTGGACCCCACGGGGGCGGCTTTCTGGCCGAAGAAGCGCGTCCTCATCGTCGCGGACCCGTATTTTGAGAAATATCAGGGTGTTGCCGCCCGTTCTGGTTTATCGTCCGCCCAGGATGCCAAGGCGGTGATCGAGCGGCTGAACCGGCTGGTGCGGCTATACCGTCCAACCAGGGTGATTGTGCTTGGCCAGTCCGTGCAGGAGCGCGATGGCACGCTGCGTTTGGCCAAGGATGATCGGGCGCGCATCGAAGCCATGGCGCGCGAGGCACAGTTTATCTGGATAACGAACGAGGCGGACAGCGCCTCCCATACCCTGCCGGGGCAGTGCTTGCCCCTGCACCGCGAAGGGCCGTTCACCTTCCGCCACCAGGCCGCCCCTAAGCTCGCCCCGCGCGAGATCGAGATTTCCGGCTATTTCTCGCCCAAGGCGAGCATCGACGCGCGCGGCAAGCGCGTCTCCCGCCCCTGCTTCGTGGCCGACGCCCAACGCCTGATACTGCCCGCCTTCGGCAGCCTCTCGGGCAATATGGATGTACGCGAACCCACGATCTCCCGTTTGTTTCCGCGAAGCCTGCGCGTGTTTCTGCTGGGGCAGGACCAACTCTTCTCCTTCGCCCTGGAACAGCTTGGCCGCATGGCCGAGGTGGCATGAACGCCAGCCTCGTCTGGTTCCGCAACGACCTGCGCCTTGCGGACAACCCCGCCCTCCATGCCGCCTGCGCGGCAGGGGGCAAGGTGGCGCTGCTTTATATCCTCGATGAGCGCGCGGGTGCTGCCAGCCGCTGGTGGCTGCACCACTCCCTGGCGGCGCTGGGGCGGGATATCGCGGCGCGGGGTGGTCATCTGCTGCTGCGCCGGGGCGATCCGGTGGAGATCATCCCGAAATTAGCTGCCGAACTGGGCGTGCGCGAAATCCATGCCGCCCGGGCTTACGAGCCCTTCTGGCGTGTAACCGACCGCGCTTTGGACGCCACGCTGAAAGCCCAGGGCGTTGCGCTGTACCGCCATCTCTCCACCTCGCTCTTCGCGCCGGAGAAGATCAGCACCAAGGCGGGCGGGGCGTATGGCGTGTTCACGCCCTTCTCCAAAGCCTGCTTCGCCGCCGGGGTGCCTGATATTTTTCTCCCCGCGCCCGAAGGCATCAACGGGATCAAAGCCACCTCAGATACGCTGGAGGACTGGCGTCTCCTGCCCAGCAAACCCGATTGGGCGGGCGGGATGCGCGAAGAATGGACACCCGGCGAGGCCAGCGCCCATGCGCGGCTGGACGAGTTCCTCGATGGCCCGATCCAGCGCTACGCCGAGGCGCGGGACCTGCCCGACAAACCCGGCACGGCGAAGATTTCCCCGCACGCGCATTTCGGCGAAATCTCACCGCGCTACGTGTGGCACCGCGCCGCCGCGAGCGGCCATGGCAATGGCGTGCAGACCTTCCTGAAAGAGCTGCTCTGGCGCGAGTTCTCCATCCACCTGCTCTGGCAGCACCAGAACATCCGCACCGCCCCCATCCGCACCGAATTCGCCCGCTTCCCCTGGGCGGATGCGCCTTCCGCCCTGCGCGCCTGGCAGCGCGGGCAAACGGGCATTCCCATCGTGGATGCCGGGATGCGCGAGCTGTGGCGTACAGGCTGGATGCATAACCGCGTGCGGATGATCTGCGCCTCCTTCCTGGTAAAGCACCTGCTCATCCCCTGGCAGAAGGGCGAAACTTGGTTCTGGGATACGCTGGTGGACGCCGACGAAGCCGCCAATGGCGCCTCCTGGCAATGGGTGGCAGGCTGCGGGGCCGATGCCGCGCCCTATTTCCGCATTTTCAACCCCGTACTCCAGGGGCGGAAATTCGACCCCGACGGCGCTTACATCCGCCGCTACGTGCCGGAACTGGCGAAGCTCCCCGCCGCCTGCATCCATGCGCCATGGGAGGCTGACACCGCCATCCTCGCCCATGCCGGAGTGCGGCTGGGGCGTAATTATCCGCCTCCCATCATGGGGCTGGCCGAGGGGCGCGAGCGCGCTTTGGCCGCCTATGCGTCCACCAAGGGCGGAGAATAACGCGCAAACATCTTGTCATTTTCACCCAGGATGACAATGTACCAGTTGTAATGCGCTTATTTTCAACAACTTCCGGCGGCTGGCGATGATCCCGCCCGATGCCAGGCTCCGCGTGGTGGGCGATGTTCATGGCGACTCCAAGGCCTTCGCCGCCGCTGCCGAGACGGATCGCTTCATCATCCAACTTGGGGACATGGTGGATGACGGGCCGGACACGCCCGGCGCACTGCGCATCCTGTTTCGGCTGCTGGAGGAAAAGCGTGGCCTGCTGATCCTCGGCAATCACGACTTCAAGCTCGCCCGTGCCCTGCGGGGCGACAATGTGCGCGGCGCGCCTTTGGCCCGCACCCTGGCCGAGCTGCCGTTGAACCTGCGCGAGCGCACGATGGAGACGATCATGGCCGCCCCGGCCTGGGCGATGCTGGGGGCGAAATTCTTCGTCCACGGTTCCTTCCACCCCGGCATGCTGGATGAGCCGCCCCCTCCCTTTCCACCGGGCCGCGCCTGCCCGCTCCTGGCCCGCGCGCTCTACGGCCAGACCAGCGGGCGCGTCACCGGCTCAGGCAAGCCCGAGCGGCTGCTGCGCTGGGTGGAGGACATCCCGCGCGGCATGACCGTGTATGCCGGGCACGACCAGCGCAGCACCGATGGCCGCCCCTATATCCGCACCGCCCGCCATGGCGGCACGGCGGTGTTCATGGATACCGGCGCCGGCAAGGGCGGGCATTTATCGTGGCTGGATATAGACCCGGATTAGCCCTGTAGGAACGGATTGCTCCGGCGCTCGGCTCCGATGGTCGAGCTGGGGCCATGGCCGCAGGTGAACTGGAACTCATCCGGCAAAGTGAGCAGCTTGGTGCGGATGCTCTCGATGAGCTGCTCGTGATTACCGTAATCGCCCAGATCCGTGCGCCCAACGGAACCACGGAACAGCACATCGCCAAAAATGCCGAATTGCTGTGCGTGGTTGATGAACACCACATGCCCTGGCGTATGGCCGGGGCAGTGGCGCACCTCGAATTCCGCCCCGCCGAGGGTGACGATGTCGCCCTCCTTCACCCAGGAATCGGGCGTGCAGTTGCGGCTGATGAGGCCAAAGCGCGCCCCGGCCTCTTGCATGTGTTCCAGCAGGAATTTGTCGGCGATGTCCGGCCCGGTAACCGGCACGCCGGTCTTTTCGGAAAGCTCCGCCGCCCCACCCGCATGGTCCATATGGCCGTGGGTGATGAAGATGCCGGTCAGCGTCACCCCCGCCTTGGCCAGCAGGTCGAGCAGATCCGGCACGTCTCCGCCAGGGTCCACGATGCTGCCCAGCATCGTCTCGTCATCCCACAGAATGGTGCAGTTCTGCTCGAAGGCCGTGACGGGGACGACGCCGATCTTCAGCGCCATTAGACTGCCCCCCGCAGGTCAGGCGCGGTAGCCTCGGCCTTGAGCAGGGCGATGGCTTCCTCCAGCCCCAGGATCTCCTGCGCGGCACCACCCAGGCGGCGCAGGGCGACTTTGCGCTCTTCGGCCTCCTTGCGGCCCACCACCAGAATGTTCGGCACATAGTGCAGCGAATGCTCGCGGATCTTGGCCTGGATCTTCTGGTTGGACACATCCAGCTCCGCCGCCAGCCCGGCCTTGCGCAGCGCCTCGGTCACCTCGGCGGCGTAATCGTCGGCGTCGGAGACGATGGTCGCCACCACGGCCTGGGTCGGGGCCAGCCAGAGCGGGAAGCGCCCGGCATATTGCTCGATGAGGATGCCGAGGAAGCGCTCGAACGAACCGATGATCGCGCGGTGCAGCATCACCGGGCGGGCGCGGCCGCTTTCGGAGGTGACATACTCGGCGTCCAGCCGCTCGGGCAGCACAAAATCCACCTGGATGGTGCCGCACTGCCAGTCGCGCCCGATGGCGTCGCGCAGCACGAATTCAAGCTTCGGCCCGTAGAACGCGCCCTCGCCAGGGTTGAGCTCGTACTGCACGCCCGCCTTCTCGCAGGCATCCTTCAGCGCGCCCTCGGCGCGGTCCCACACCTCGTCGGAGCCCGCGCGGGTCTCGGGACGGTCGGAGAACTTCACGCTGAAGCTCTCGAAGCCGAAGTCCTTGTAAACGCTTTCCAGCAGCTCGACGAACTTCACCGTCTCATCGGCGATCTGGTCCTCGGTGCAGAAGATATGCGCGTCATCCTGCGTGAAGGCGCGCACGCGCATGATGCCGTGCAGCGCGCCCGAGGGCTCGTAGCGGTGGCAGGCGCCGAATTCGGCCATGCGGATGGGCAGCTGACGGTAGGAGCGCAGGCCCTGCTTGAAGATCTGCACATGGCAGGGGCAGTTCATCGGCTTGAGCGCGAGGGTGGATTCTTCCTCCACCACCTCGGCGATGAACATGTTCTTGCGGTACTTGTCCCAGTGGCCGGAATTTTCCCACAGCTTGCGGTCCACGAGCTGCGGGGTGCGCACCTCCTCGTAGCCGTTCTGCTCCAGGCGGCGGCGGATATAGGCTTCCACCGTGCGGTAGAGCTTCCAGCCCTTCTGGTGCCAGAAAATGCTGCCCACCGCCTCTTCCTGGATGTGGAACAGGTCCATCTCGCGGCCGATCTTGCGGTGGTCGCGGCGCTCGGCTTCCTCGAGCTGGTGCAGATAGGCGTCCAGCTCCTTCTGGTCGCGCCAAGCGGTGCCGTAGATGCGGCTCAGCATCGGGTTCTTGGAATCGCCGCGCCAATAGGCGCCAGCCGTCTTCATCAGCTTGAAGGCCGTGCCGACATCCGAGGTGGAGCGCAGATGCGGGCCACGGCAAAGGTCCAGCCATTCGCCCTGGCGGTAGATGGTGATGGTCTGGTCCGCCGGCAGGTCGCGGATCAGCTCGGCCTTGAAGCGCTCGCCCTTGGCCTCGAAGAATTCGATGGCCTCGTCACGGCTCCACACCTCGCGCACGAATTTCGCGTTGCGCGCCACGATCTCGCGCATCTTCGCCTCGATGGCCGGGAGGTCATCGGGCTTGAATGGCTCGTTGCGGTAGAAATCGTAATAGAACCCGTTCTCGATGGAGGGACCGATGGTTACCTGCGTGCCGGGGAACAGCTCCTGCACCGCCTCGGCCAGCACATGGGCGGCGTCGTGGCGGATCAGCTCAAGGGCGGCCTCATCCTTGCGGGTAACGAACTTGACCGCCGCATCCTCGACGATCTCGCGGGACATATCCATCTCCACGCCGTTCACCACCATGACCAGGGCGGCGCGGGCGAGGCCGGGCCCAATCGCCTCGGCGATGGTAGTGCCCGTCACCGCACCCTCAAACGAGCGAACGGAACCGTCGGGCAGTGTGATTGCAGGCATGTCTCTCTCTTTGGTTCAAAAAATACCGGGGCGTTATGGCAGGGCGGCAAGCACCTGCGCAACCGGGAGGTCTTGCAGATTTGCCGCGCGCAGAATTGTCGGCCAGCCGCCATCTGGCGTTCGGGGCGCGGTGAGCGCCGGGTCGGAGGCCGCCGAGAACAGGGAAATACAACGCGCCCCCACGGCGGCGGCAAGGTGCATCGGCCCCGTGTCGTTGCCGATGGCCAGTTTCGCGCCGCGCAGCACCGAGGCGAGCTGGAAGAAATCCGTGCGCCCGGTGAGGTCGATGCCGCCGATGATGCGTGCCAACTCGCCCTCCCCCGCCGTGCCGACCACCACCACGGGCAGGTTCAGCGCCGCCGCCACCTCGCGGAATTTCTCCGCCGGAAAGCGCTTCTCGGGCCGGTGCGGGGCGGCGCCAGGCACCAGCGCCGCATAGTCGGGCGGCAGGTTGAAGCCGGAGATGTCGCCCGCCAGCCAGGAAAGGTCCGGCACCGGCAATGTCCCGATCCCGGCATCGCGCAGCTGCCCGGCAAGGCGCTCTCGCGTGTGGATATGATCGCGGTTCGCATCGCGGTGCGGCAGGGCGCAGCCCGGGGCGATGCCGGACCATTCAGGCCGCCCCGCCAAAGCGAAATAGCGCGAGGACCGGCCGGAGGTTTGCAGGTCGTACACCCGGCCGAACCCGCGCAGTTGGCGGCGCAGGCGGAGCAGCCCCGGCAAGTTCCAGGCCTCGGGTTTGGTGTCCACCTCGATGCGGTCGAACCACGGGCTTTTGCCCAGCAGCCCGGCATAGGGTTTGGTCGTCAGCAGCGAGATCCGCGCCTGGGGGTGCGCCGCGCGGATGGCGGCGAAGGCGGGAAAGGCCAGCACGATATCGCCAAAGGCTCCGTGCTTGATGACCAGTATGTTCACCCCAGCAGCTCCGCATACACGTTCAGCAGGCGCGTCTGCGCCACCGGCAGGGAGAAATTGCGGGCGATATGCCCCCGCGCCTGCCGCCCGAACTCGATGCGCGTTTCGGTGGGCATGTCGAGAACCGCATCCAGCACCGCCGCCAGGGCCGCCGCGTTCCCGGGCGGGATGAGAAAGCCGCTCTGGCCGTCCAGCACCGTCTCGCGCGCGCCGCCATGATCGGCGGCCACGACCACCCGGCCCATCGCCTGCGCCTCGACGATGGTGCGCCCGAAGGCCTCGGGCTTGGTCGAGCAATTCACCACCACATCGGCCAGCATCATGGCGGCGGGCACATCGTCCACATGCCCGACGATTCGCAGCCGCGCCCCCACGCCCAGTTTCTCGGCCAAGGCCACGAGGCTCTTGGTATAAGCGGTGCGCCCCTGGTCGGAGCCCACGAGAATCCCCAACGCGTCCTGGTTCCGCATCCGGGCCAGGGCCTCGATGAACAGCTTTTGCCCCTTCCAGCCCGTGAGCCGCCCGGGGAGCAGGATGGTTGGCTGGCCGGAATCGGCGCGCCAGGCGCGGGCAAGGCGCACCGAGCGGTCGCCCAACACGGTGGCGGGGTCGAAGATGTCGACATCCACGCCGCCATGCACCACGCGCACCCGCTCAGCCCCCACGCCGTAGCGGCTCTGGATCAGCTCCGCCACGTAATTGCTGACGGCAATCACCCGGTCGCCCAACGCCATAACCCGGTTATAGCGGTTCTTGAGCCCGTTCTTCTCGCCGTAAACGCCGTGATAGGTCGTCACGAACGGAATTTTCCGCCGCTGCGCCGCGTAATAGGCAGACCATGCGGGCGCGCGGGAATGAGCGTGGATCAGGTCCACCTCGTTTTCCTCGATCACCTCTTCCAACCGGCGGATATTGCGCCAAATCCCCAGCGGGTTCTTGGTGTCGAGCGGCACGCGCACCAGCTCCGCCCCGGCGCGGGTGGCCAGCGCCGCCAGCGGCCCGGCCCCGGCGGCGATCAGCGCGCGATGGCCGCTAAGATGCACGGCCTCAGCCCCCTCCACCGCCACGCGCTCCGCGCCGCCCATGCCAAGTTTCGGCAGCACCTGGAGAATCGTTAGGCGTCGATTATTCATGCGCGCCGCGCTAACATGGATTGGGGGTGATTGCTAATGCCGAATATCTGCCGCGAACCGGGTATCGAACTGGCCTATGAGTACCTGCCCGGCGCTGGGCCGGTGGTGGTGTTCTGCCCTGGCTATGCCTCGGACATGAGCGGCACCAAGGCCACCGCGCTGCTGGAAATCTGCGAGCATGAGCGCATGGCCATGCTGCGATTCGACTATTCCGGCCACGGGGCCTCGGGCGGCGAATTCATCGACGGCACGATCGGCAGCTGGGCGGAGGACGCCGCCTTCATCATCAGCCAGGTTGTGCCGCAGCAGGACTTGCTGATCATCGGCTCCTCGATGGGCGGATGGATCGCCCTGCTGCTGGCGCTGCGCTTCAAGGCCCAGATGCGCGGGCTGCTGCTCATCGCCCCCGCGCCGGATTTCACCGAAAAACTTGTCCGCCCCGGGCTCACCCTGGAGCAATTGGAAATTCTGGGCCGCGAGGGCGTGCTGTATCAGCCTTCAGAGTACGGCAACCCGCTGCCTTTGGCCCAGAAGCTGCTGGATGAAGGGAAAAAACATCTGCTGCTGGACGCGCCGATCAGCGTGGACTGCCCGGTGCGGATTCTGCATGGCATGCAGGATGCCGACGTGCCCTGGCAGTTGAGCCTGACGCTGGCCGAGAAGCTGGAAACCCCGGATGTGCGCCTCACCTTCGTGAAGGATGGCGACCACCGCCTCTCCCGCCCGCACGATTTAGGGCTATTGGTGGGAGCCCTGCGCGCGCTCCTCGCGCAGAACGGCTGCTAGCCCGGCCCGGTAATCCGGGTATTTCCAGGCAATGCCCAGCGCCGCCTTGGTCTTGGCGGCGCGCACCTTGCGATTCTCGGCCCAAAAACTGCGCGCCATGGGGGACATTGTTTTTACCGCCTCATCGTAGGCCAAGGGCGGGGGCGGCTCCACGCCCAGCAGGCGCGCGGCTTCCACCACCACATCGGCGCTGGCGGCGGGCTCGTCATCGGCAAGGTTGAAAATGCCGGCGGCATTGCGCGCCATGGCGGCGAGCACACCCTGGGCGATGTCTTCGCGATGGATGCGCCCGAACATATGGCCGGGCTTGACCACGCGCCGCCCCTGCCCTGCGCGTAGATCGTCGAACATCGAGCGGCCGGGGCCGTAAATGCCCGCGAGGCGGAAAATGGCGAGCGGAAGGCCCAAAGCCGCCCAGGCGCGCTCGGCCTCCACGCGGCGGCGGCTACGCTCGGAGCCTGGGTTGGGGGGCGTGTCCTCATCCACCCAGCCGCCCTGGGCATCGCCATACACGCCGGTGGTGGAGAGATAGCCAAGCCAGCGCAGATGCGGCGCGGCGGCGATGGCCATGCGGTAGCGCGCCAGCACCGGGTCGCCCTGGTCATCGGGCGCGGCGGTGGTGACGATATGCGTGGCGGCGGCGATGGCCTCCTCCGCCGCGTCGAAGGGGATCAGCGAGACGCCCGGCTCAGCCGCCGCCTTCCCGCGCGTGGTGGCGGTAACGGCGTAGCCGGCGGCGATGGCCGCCCTGGCAATGGCCCGGCCCGAATAGCCGAGGCCGAAGATCAAGAGATTCATGCTTTGCGCCCTATGCGGCCGAGATGCGTATCCCCGAACCCGCTCGGGTATTTCAGGCCATAGCCCAACAGGCGGTCGAAGCCGATATGCCCCGTCCAGATCGCCGCCAGGGCAAAGAGCGGATGGCTCCCCACCAGCACGGCCAGCGCGCCCAGCAACAGCGGCAGAATGTAGCTGTGTACGGCGTTATAGGCTCCGGCCCCCGCCGCCGGACCGGCAAGATAGCCAAGCATGCTGAGATCCGGCGCCAGGAACAGCAGCGCGAACAACCACCAACTCTCGCCCGCCTGCATATAGGCCAGTACGGAAACACCCAGAACCGCCGCGCCCTCCAATCTCAGCAGAGCAAGCGGCATACCCCGGGGGGACATGCTCAGAAATCCAGGTCCGCGTAATGCGGCGGCGGGACGATGCCATTCACCTTATCCAGCAGCACGGCACGGAAGGAGGGGCGGCACTTGATGCGCGCGTACCAATCCTTGGCGGCGGCGGAGGCCGACCAGTCCACATCGCCCAGATAATCCAGCGCCGAAAGCTGTGCGGCGGCGGCGAAATCGGCCAGCGACAGATTAGCCCCGGCCAGCCAGCGCCGATGTTCGGCCAGCCAGCCGATGTAAATGAGATGCTGCTTGAGATTGGCATAGCCCGCGCGCAGGGCGTTGGCGTCCGGCGGCCCGAGCTTGAGCGCCTGCTTCATGGTCTTTTCCCAGAGCAGATGGCGCGTGACCTCGGAGAAGAATTTCTCATCGAACCAGGAGACGAGGCGGCGGGTTTCCACCCGCTCCCCCATGGCGTGGCTGAGGAGCTGCACGTCCGGGTAGGCTTCTTCCAGATACTCGCAGATGACCCGCGAATCGGCGACGACCAGACCGGTATCCTCGACCAGCGTAGGCACGGTACAGGCCGGGTTCAGCTCCAGATAATGCGGCTGACGCTCCCACACCTTCTCCACGCGCAGCTCGAAGGGCAAGCGTTTTTCCGCCATCACCAGACGCACCTTGCGCGAATAGGGGGAGAGCGGGAGATGATAAAGGGTTCGCATGACTGCTAGTTATGCCACCGGTGCCGCCCGACTGAAAGGCGGCACCGGCAGTTTCATCAGGCGCTTGCGGCCTCGGCTTCGTCGGAAAGCGGCGCGGCGAGGTACTTGACGTACTCCTTAGGCACCACCTGCCAGAAATGCTCGAACTCGCGCTCCCAGTCGTTCAGCAGGGTGGCGGCGTAGCGGCTTTCGGTTTCGGCCACATGGCGCTCGACCAGCCCCTTCAGCACCCCGGCCCAATGGGCGGAGGCAACGCGCCGCCAATTCAGAGTCTCCGGGTTCACGCGCAGCTCGAACTTCTTCTCGCGGTCGTAAACAAAGGCCATGCCGCCGGTGAAGCCAGCGCCGAAATTGTCACCGACCTCGCCCAGCACCAGCACGGTGCCACCGGTCATGTACTCGCAGCCATTGCTGCCGATGCCCTCGACCACCGCCGTGGCGCCTGAGTTACGCACGGCGAAGCGCTCGCCCGCGCGCCCGGCGGCGAACAACGCGCCGGAGGTCGCGCCATAGAGCACGGTGTTGCCGATGATCGTGTTCTCGTTGGTCTTGAGCTTGGAGGACGGGCTGGTGCGCACCACGATGGTGCCGCCCGAGAGGCCCTTGCCCACATAGTCGTTGGCGTCGCCAAAGACTTCCAGCTTAAGCCCATGCACCGCGAAAGCGCCGAGAGACTGCCCGGCCGAGCCGCGCAGGCGCACCGTCACATGGTCCGGCTGCAGCTTGGCCTTGCGGTACTTGGCCACGATCTGCGAGCTGAACTTGGTGCCGATGGCGCGATGCGTGTTGCGGATGCCGTATTGCAACTGCATCTTCTCGCCGCTCTGGAAGAACGGCTCGGCATCCTTGATCATCTGGGCGTCCAGGGTCTCGGGCACCTCGTTGCGGCCCTCGCGGGTGCAGTAGCGGGCATGCCCGCCCGGGTCGGCCTGCGCCAGGATCGGGTTGAGGTCGAGATCGTCCAGGTAATCCGCGCCGCGGGAGACCTGATGCAACAGGTCGGCGCGGCCGATCACGTCCTTGAGCGACTTGAAGCCCAGCGAGGCCAGGATTTCGCGCACTTCCTCGGCCACGAAGGAGAACAGGTTGATGACCTTCTCCGGCGTGCCCTCGAATTTCTGGCGCAGCTTCTCGTCCTGCACGCACACGCCCACGGGGCAGGTGTTGGAGTGGCACTGACGGACCATGATGCAGCCCATCGCCACCAGAGACGCCGTGCCGATGCCGAATTCCTCAGCGCCCAGCATGGCGGCGATCACCACGTCCCGCCCGGTCTTGATGCCGCCATCGGTACGCAGCACCACCTGATGGCGCAGGCGGTTGAGCATCAGCACCTGATGCGTCTCGGAGAGGCCCATCTCCCACGGACCGCCGGCATACTTCACCGAGGATTGCGGCGAAGCGCCGGTGCCGCCGACATGGCCGGAGACCAGAATGGCGTCCGCCTTGGCCTTGGCCACGCCCGCCGCGATGGTGCCGATGCCCGAACGCGCCACCAGCTTCACGCACACCGTGGCGCGCGGGTTGATCTGCTTGAGATCGTAGATGAGCTGCGCCAGATCCTCGATCGAGTAGATGTCGTGATGCGGCGGCGGGGAGATCAGCGTCACGCCCGGGGTGGAGTGACGCAGCTTCGCGATCAGCTCAGTCACCTTGAAGCCGGGCAGCTGCCCGCCCTCGCCGGGCTTGGCGCCCTGGGCGACCTTGATCTCGATCTCCTTACAATCGTTCAGGTACTCGGCGGTGACGCCGAAACGGCCCGAGGCGATCTGCTTGATGGCCGAGGAGGCGTTGTCGCCATTCGGGCGCGGCTCGGCGCGGGACGGATCCTCGCCGCCTTCGCCAGAGTCGGAACGCGCGCCGATGCGGTTCATGGCGATGGAGAGCGTCTCATGCGCTTCCGGCGAGAGCGCGCCGAGCGAGATGCCCGGAGCCAGCAGGCGCTTGCGGATCTCGGTGATGCTCTCGACCTCGTCCACCGAGACGGCGGTCAGCCCATCGCGGCGGAAGTCCAGCAGGTCGCGCAGCGCGATCGGCTTCTGCTTGCGCACGGCCTCGCTGTACTTCTTGAACATCTTGTACGAGCCGGTGCCGACCGCCGTTTGCAGCAGATGCACGGCGTTGTTGTCGAAGGCATGGGCCTCGCCGGTGCGGCGCAGGCGGTACTGGCCGCCAATGTCCAGCGGCACGACATTGCCGCTCCACGCCGCCTTGTGCAGCTCCAGCACCTCATGCGCGATGCCGGGCAGGCCAATGCCGGAAATGCGGGACGGCATGCCGGGGAAGAACTCGCCCACCAGCGCGCGGGAGAGGCCGATGGCCTCGAAGTTGTAACCGCCGCGATAAGAGGAGATGACCGAGATGCCGAGCTTGGACATCACCTTCAGCAGGCCTTTGTCCACCGCCTTCTTGTAGCGGTACACGGCTTCCTTGAGGCTGAGATTGCCAAACAGGCCGCGCGCGTGGCGGTCGGCGATACATTCCTGCGCGAGATACGCGTTCACCGTGGTCGCGCCCACGCCCACCAGCACCGCGAAGTAATGCACATCCAGGCACTCGGCGGCGCGGACGTTGAGCGAGGTGAAGGTGCGCAGGGACTGGCGGACCAGATGCGTGTGCACAGCGCCCGTGGCCAGGATCATCGGGATCGGGGCGCGCTCGGGGCTCATCGCCTCGTCGGTGAGGATGACGTGGGTGCAGCCGGCGCGCACGCCTTCCTCAGCCTCGCGGCGGATGCGCTCGATGGCGCGGCGCAAGCCCCCCTCGCCATTCGCCACCTTAAAGGTGCAATCCACCACGCAGGCGGAAGCGCCCATGGTCTTGCGCATGGCCTCGAACTCGACGGTGGAGAGCACCGGGCTGTCGAGCTGGAGCAGGTCGCACTGGGTCTCGTCCTCATCCAGCACGTTGCCGAGATTGCCGAGGCGCGTCTTGAGCGTCATCACCCGGGTTTCGCGCAGGGAGTCGATGGCCGGGTTGGTCACCTGGCTGAAGCTCTGGCGGAAATAGGCGTGCAGGCCGCGATATTTCTCGGAGAGCACGGCCAGCGGGGCGTCATCGCCCATCGAGCCGATGGCCTCCTGCGAATCCTCCACCATCGGGTGCAGGATCAGCCCCAGATCCTCGAGCGTGAAGCCCACGGCGAGCTGGCGGCGGCGCAGCGCCTCGGCATCGAAGCGCACCGGCTCCGGCGCGTCGGTCTTCACGATATGGTCGATGACGGTGATGCGCTTGGTCCAGGCGCCGAAATCCTGGCGCGCGGCCAGCACGTCCTTCAATTCCAGATCGTTGTAGAATTTCGGCTCGGCGAGATCCACGGCGATGGTCTGACCGGGGCCGACCGCGCCCTTCTCGATGATGTCCTCCTCATCGAGCTTCACCATGCCGGTCTCGGAGCCGACGATCAGCATCTTGTTGCGGGTCTTGGAGTAGCGCAGCGGGCGCAGGCCGTTGCGGTCCAGCCCGGCGATGACGAAGCGGCCATCGGTGGCGCAGACGGCGGCCGGGCCGTCCCACGGCTCCATCACCGCGTTGCAGTAGGAGAACAGGTCGCGATGCGCCTTGGGCATGGTCGCATCCGCGCCCGTCGCGGGCGGGATCATCAGCGCCTTGGCCATCGGCGCGTCGCGCCCGGCACGCACCAGCAGCTCGAACACATTGTCCAGCGCCGCGGTGTCGGAACCACCGTCTTGCACCACGGGCTTCACGTAATCCAGGAACTCGTCCAGCCCCTCGGCGCCCAGGCGGGTCTCGTGGCTCTTCATCCAGTTGATGTTGCCGGCGACGGTATTAATCTCGCCGTTATGCGCCAGCATGCGGAAGGGCTGGGCCAGCTTCCAGGTGGGGAAGGTGTTGGTGGAGTAGCGCTGGTGATAGATGGCGAAGCGCGAGACGAAACGCTCGTCCAGCAGATCCGGGTAGAACACGGTCAGGCTCTCGGCCAGGAACATGCCCTTGTAGACGATGCTGCGGCAGGAGAGCGAACAGATATAGAAATCCGCGATCTGCGCCTCGATCACCGCCTTCTCGATCTTGCGGCGGATGATGTAGAGCTCGCGCTCGAACTCATCCTCGGAGATGCCACGGGCATTCCAGAGCATGATCTGCTCGATCTCGGGGCGGGTCGCGTTGGCCTTCTCGCCGATGCAGCTCACGTCGATGGGCACCTGACGCCAGCCATAGATGCGGTAGCCGAAGCTCAGGATCTCGGTTTCCACGATCTGGCGGCAGCGCTCCTGCGCGCCGAGATCGGTCTTGGGCAGGAACACCATGCCGACCGCGATCGGCCCTTCGCGCAGGCGGTCACCGCCGCGCTTCACCGCATCGGCAAAGAAATCCTGCGGGATTTCGATGTGGATGCCCGCACCGTCGCCGGTCTTGCCGTCGGCATCCACCGCTCCACGGTGCCAGACGGCCTTCAGCGCGTCGATGCCCGCCTGCACGATGTCGCGGCGCTTCTTGCCGTCGAGTGCCGCCACAAGGCCGACGCCGCAGGCGTCATGCTCCATGGCGGGGGTATAGGTCTCGCGCAGGATCTGCTTGTTCTTCTCCCAGGCGGCGAGGAATTCGGGGGCGGTTTCGTGGTTCATTGTTATCTTACTCCGCAGCTTCCGCCTGGGTGGCGGCAGTGAAATTCTTGTGGATGGCGGCGGCGGCATCGCGCCCGTCACGGATGGCCCAAACGACGAGCGACGCACCGCGCACGATGTCGCCAGCGGCGAACACGCCCGGCAGGCTGGTCTCGAAGGTGCGGGGGTTGGTCTTGAGCGTGCCCCAGTTGGTCAGCGCCAGCTGCCGCTCATTGAAGGCGGCGGGCAGATCCTCGGGGTCGAAGCCCAGCGCCTTGATGACCAGATCGGCCTTCACGGTGTAAGCGGAACCCTCGATCGGCTCGACCGACTGGCGGCCGGAGGCGTCGGGCAGGCCCAGATGCATCTTCACCGCGCGCACGCCGGTCAC
>DAIDJU010000109.1 GCA_027451225.1 Acidocella sp.
GCGCCAGACCCACACGGTACGCGAGGCCATCGAGGCGCTATCCTATGATTTTCTGGCGCAGACCCATTGCGGCTGGGAGAACAATGACGGCGCCTATGGCGATTTTACCTTCAACGTGACGGAAGGCAGCATCACGCTCGACTATAATGAGCGTTATACCGCCACCGAAAACTATTCCCATGAATTTTGAGGAGGCGGCAATGGCACATCCCTACCATCACGCTTTGTCCTCCGCGAGAAAATGGGGCGGCACGGCGGAAGATTTTCTGCCACTGCATTCTTGGTTCGATGAGAGCAAGATGATCTCATCGGATTTTCGGCATCGGGCACTTCGCCATCATGCCGAGGGCATTTTTATGGCAGAAAGATTTTTCGGCCATGTGATGACGATCTCGACGGGGCGCGTCGTACCTGTGCGCCTGATCGGCGAGCAGCATGTTCGTGAAGATCTCGGCTTCATACCGGGCTTCGCGGATTGGATCAAAGCCATCCGGCCCGAACCCTGGATGGGCAGGGCCACCGCGCTACACAAGCTGCTTGATCCTTTTGAACCCGATGCTGCCTGAGCAACGGCTTTCACCTTCCATCTCTTTCAACCCAGAACCCGGCCCCGTGCCGGGTTTTACATTTTTGGAGGCTGACATGGCGGATTATTTTTCACCGACCGTGATCCCGGAGATCATCCCGAACGCGGACATGACGAAGCTGGAGTTGTTGTTGCTCTCGCATATGTTCGATGCGGACTCGGATGGCGATGGAACCTATTTCCATTCCTGGCAGGGCCCATCGGATCTGATCTTGGTCAATCGTGCCGAACTCAGCGCGGCGCTGCACGCGGCCCTCGGCAGAGCCAGCCAGGTGAGGGGCTATGTGGAAGAAAAACTCAAAAACGCCGCTGCGGATGATACATCCGTTGAACTGGATATGAGTGGCGTGTCGTGGGAGGTGATTCTTCAGGATGTCGTGCGGCGTTCCACCAAGCTGCGCTATATCACCGTGACGACGGCGTTCACCTGTTCAAAGATGCGCGCCGACGGGTTTGGCGGCATGGCGCTGTTCATCACCGCCGATGCCATAAAAGCCTGCTCGACCACGGAGTTTCTGTCGGATTGTCTTGCCGACATCGCCGGGCAGGAGGGCGGGTAGAAGGATGCCCGGAACGATCCACGAACCACCGTGACCAATGCGGATGGGCCGGACCTGGCAGCAGGACGGTCCATTTTGCGTGGGACGATTTTCTGCAGGCGCTGAAGGGAATGCATGTCCGCAGTTCCCCGGAGAGCCGATGCCATCAGCCACTTGTCACCCGTGCCGGTGAGAGCGCGAAGGCGCACTTCCGATTTGGAAGTAGCGCGTGGGCAGGGCGGGGCGATAGGCTGTGCTGTTCGGCCCAACGCCGAGGGTGGCGCCGGATTAGCGGCAATCTATAGCGATGGAGGGGCAACGATGCCCAAGCCTGATTTTTCCATGCCGGCGGCGGAGCTGGCACAGATGCTGGCGCGGCAGGCCGAGGCGGTGTGCCGGTATTATCTGCCCGCCGGGCGGCGCGAGGGGCGTTATTGGCTAGTGGGAGATGTTCATAACACGCCGGGGCGGTCCTTGTTTGTCCGTCTGACGGGCGGCGGCACGGGCAAGGGCGCGGCGGGGCGCTGGCAGGATGCCGCCGAGGGCAAGCACGGCGATCTGCTGGATCTGATCCGCGAAAACTGCGGCCTGACCGAGTTCCGGGAGGTGGCCGACGAGGCACGGCGGTTTTTGGGGCTGACAGGGGATGATCATACTGCGGGTTACGAACGCCGCTGCCCCCCTCGGGGCAATGTGCCGAGTTTACCGGGTACCTATGCTGCCTCCGAGCCACAGGCGGATGAAGGCTTTGACCTTGCCCCTGATGTGGCCCAGGCTCAACGCGCCGCACGGCGGTTGTTCGGCATGGCGCAGCCACTCCCTGGCACGCTTGGCGAGACCTATTTGCACCAGCGCGGCATCACGCCAGCGGCACTTACCGGCATTGACGCCTTGCGGTTCCATCCGCGCTGTTTCTACCGTACGACGCCGGAGGCACAGCCGGAACTTTGGCCAGCACTGATCGCAGCGGTCACGGACCTCGAAGGCTGTATCACCGGCATCCAGCGCACTTGGCTTGATCCAGACGGGCTTGATCCCCTCGATCCCATCCGGCTGGGCAAGGCACCACTGGCAACGCCGCGCCGGGCGATGGGGCTGCTGTTGGGCCATGCCGTGCGGTTTGGCATCACGGCAGGGCTGCACGGCGGACCGGTGAACCATTTACTCGTGGCGGGCGAGGGCATCGAGACCATGCTGTCGCTGCGCTGCGTGCTCCCCGCCATCCCCGTGACTGCCGCACTCTCGGCCGGTCATCTCGCCGCTCTTTTGCTCCCTGCCGGGCTGCGGAGGTTCTACATCGCCCGTGACGCCGATGCGGCCGGTGACCGCGCCGTGGCACGTTTGACCGAACGCGCAGAGGCCGCCGGGATCCAGGCGATCACGCTCTCGCCCTACCTTGGTGATTTCAACGATGACCTCCGCGAACGTGGCCTCGCTGAATTGCGGGCCCATCTGCGGGTGCAATTGGCGCCGGAGGATGCGCAGCGTTTCATGACGTCCGGCTGAGACTTAGTCTGGCGGATGACGAGATGATGGCCCGCCAACGCCGGGATCATCGCACCTGTTGGGCACTTCATGCCCCTGCCTACCAGGAGGCCGCGCTGGCGGCCTTCCGAGAGGGCGCTCTGTGCCGGGGGCGGCGGCGGCCCGCAATGGCGGCGAGGCCGCTATTTTCCGCCGCCCCGGGAATGATCGGCAACACTGATCATGCCATGCGATGCCCCGGGGCTTTGCAGCGCGAAGCAAAATAGCGGCCCCGCCGCCATCCTCCGCTGACGCTCCGGCCCGCAAATCCAGCCCATGGCGTCACGGAGAGCCATGGCGGGTGCGAGCCGCCACCGCCCCCGGCTGGGATCGCCATGGAAGGCCGCGATGGGCGCGGGCTTCCGGCAAACAGGAGCATCCCATGACCCGCGACTATGACGAGACCGGCTATGAGCCATCGCACGCCGCTTC
>DAIDJU010000110.1 GCA_027451225.1 Acidocella sp.
CCGAAAGCCGCCAACGGCTATGTGCGCGAGGATTACGCCAAGGCGCTGATCGAGAGCGTGGGGTTCAAGTTCCTGGGCTCCAGCCCCATTGGCGACAACCCCAAGGACACCAAGAACTACCCCGACGGCGTATGGGATTTACCGCCCACACTGCGTGGCGGCGGAAAAAACCGGACCGAATATCTGGCCATAGGCGAAAGCGACCGCTGGACGCTGAAATTCACCAAATAGCTATTTGCTCTGTTCGGAGGGCGCGGTGCCGATGAAGGGCAGGGGCGCGCCGGCCGTCAGGTAATGGGGCAGGGTGCCGTCCCACTTATCCAGCGCCTTTTGCTGTAGCAGGGTGGGGGTGAGGGACTGTGCGAGCAGCGTGTTGGCCTTGGCCTGGGCCTCGGCGGTGAGCAGCAGGGCCTGGGCTTGGCCCTGCGCCGTCTCCACCGCGGCGTCGGCCTGGGCTTTGGCCTGCACCACCTGCTGCTGGGCGGAAATCTGCGTCTGCTGCAGCGTGTATTGCGCCTGCAGGGCTTGCTGCTGCGCCACCTGCTTCTGCTCGATGGCTTGGCTGTAGGCCTCGGAGAAGGCGAAATTGGAGACGTTCACCGCCTCCACCGTCAGGTGGTAGGGGGCCAGGGAGGTGACGATCAGGTCTTTGATCTGGGCGTCCACCGTGTCGCGCTTGGTTACCAGCTCCTCGGCGTCGTAATTCGCGGTCACGGCTTTTACGTCGTTGGAGACGGCGGGGGCGATGATGCGTTGGCCCAGCGTCTCGAAATTACGGAAGTTCTGGTAGAATTGCGGGGTGTCCTCGGGCGCGATGTGGAAGGTGACGGCCACCGAGGTGTTGACGTTCTGCAGATCGTGGGTGGAGGCGGTTTCCTCGCTGGTGGTGGTTTGCGGCTGCACCGAGACCGGGATGGCCTGCTGGTAGAACGGGATGACGACATGCAGCCCAGGCGCCAGCGGCGTTGGCTGTACGGAGCCGAAATTGGTGAGCACCCCGGCATAGCCGGAGCTAATTTCGGCCAGGGGGTTGAGTTCGGCGAGGATGAACAGCGCCGCCGCCACGCCGATGGCGGGGCCGATCCATTTACGCGGGTGCGCGGGGCCGGAGGAAAGCCGATCTACATTCGGGAGCATTGCCATGAGCTGAGCCTCGCACAGCTTTTCGAAACAAAAAAGGGCGGGTTTTTGGCCCGCCCCGTATTGCCGTCAGGCCGCTTTATCCAACGCCTGGGCGATGTCGGCGATGATGTCGTCGATATGCTCAAGCCCGATGGAAAGGCGCACATAGCCGGGGGTGACGCCGGTGGCGATCTGCTCGGCCTCGGAGAGCTGGCTGTGCGTGGTGCTGGCCGGATGAATGGCCAGAGAACGCGCATCGCCGATATTGGCGACGTGGTAGAGCAGCTCCAGCGCGGAGATGAACTTCTTGCCCGCCTCGGCCCCACCGGCAAGCTCGAAGCCCAGCAGGCCGCCATAG
Source organism: Acidocella sp. (assembly GCA_027451225.1). Classification (GTDB taxonomy): domain Bacteria; phylum Pseudomonadota; class Alphaproteobacteria; order Acetobacterales; family Acetobacteraceae; genus Acidocella. The sequence continues at coordinate 1,481 of DAIDJU010000110.1, forward strand.
CCGCCGTTCAGGTATTTGTCCGCCAGCGCCTTCTCGTGGCCCGTGGCCAGCGAGGGGTGGATGACCTTGGTCACATCCTTGCGGGTGGTGAGGAACTGGGCGACCTTGACCGCGTTATCGGAATGCCGGGCGATGCGCAGGGGCAGGGTCTCGATGCCCTGGATGAGCTGGAACGCGTTGAAGGGCGAGAGCGCCGCCCCGAGGTCGCGCAGCAGCACCACGCGGGCGCGGATGATATAGGCGATGGGCCCCAGCGGCTTCACCGCCTCGGCCCACACCGCGCCGTGGTAGCTGTTATCGGGCGTGTTCAGCAGCGGCTGGCGCTCGGGGTGGGCTGACCAGTCGAAATTGCCGCCATCGATGATGACGCCGCCAATGCTGGTGCCATGCCCGCCCAGATATTTGGTGGTGGAGTACACCACCACCGCCGCGCCATGCTCGAAGGGGCGCACCAGCAGCGGGGCGGCGGTGTTGTCCACGATCAGCGGGATGCCGAATTTGCGCCCGATGGCCGCGACCTCGGCGATGGGGAACACCCGCAGCTTGGGGTTGGGCAGGGTCTCGGCGTAATAGGCGCGGGTGCGCGCATCGGTGGCGTTGGCGAAGGCGTGCGGGTCAGCGGGGTCGACGAAGCGCACCTCGATGCCCTGGTCCTTCAGCGTGTTGGCGAACAGGTTCCAGGTGCCGCCGTAAAGATCGGTCGAGGCCACCACATTATCCCCGGCGCGGGCGAGGTTCTGGATGGAATAGGCCGACGC
>DAIDJU010000111.1 GCA_027451225.1 Acidocella sp.
GCCCCAACCGGCGGACACGGGGTAATTGCCCATGGCTCCGCCCATCATGCCTCCCCCCATCATTCCGGGCCCCATGCCAAATCCGGGTCCCCAGCCCGGTCCAGGTTGCGCAAAGGCCGCCCCCGCAAACAGCGTGGTAGCGATCACGGCGCAGAGCCTGACGGCGGAGTGATGGCGCTTGAACATGTAGAGCACCACAGCATGACGTTCCTCGTTTGGCACTGACCCGCGTCAAATCTGCGGCGCCGAGCCACGCGGGTTTATGAAGATCAGGCCTTTGCGGTGGCGGCAATGTCGGCGATCACGGACTTCAGCTGGTCCCGCACTTTTTGTGCGACATCGCCAAGCGCGGGATTATCGATCGCTTGCATCGAGGCTACGGGGTCGACCGCCGACACCTCAACCATACCGTTGCCGCGGTCCTGTACGATAACATTACAGGGCAGCATCGTGCCGATCTTATCCTCGGCCTGCAGCGCCTTGTAGGCCATTTGCGGATTGCATGCGCCGAGAATGCGATAAGGCCGGAAATCAACGCCTAGTTTTTCCTTCAAAGTCCCCTGCACGTCGATGGCTGTGAGCACGCCGAAGCCATGTTGCTTCAAAACAGCTTTGGTTTGTTCCACGGCCACTTCGAAGGGCAACTGCATGGTGGCCGAAAAATGATAAGTCATGGGCGTTTCTCCGTTCTGTATCAGATGATGTAGTTCAGGGGTTGTTTTAGGATTCCGCGATTGATCCCGGTCATGTTGGCAAGGAAAGCGCAATGCTCATGCGATTCCCAGCCATTTGAAAAGAGGGGCTTTCAATGCGTCGAACAGAATGGCGAACAGCGCCGCTGCCCCGGCGATTTCCGCGAGAAGCAGGGCGTTTAGCGGCGGCGTCAGCCAGCCGGTCAGCGCAACCAGGGCGCCAATCCCCAGATCCAGCGCACTGGATGCCAGCACCCAGCCGCCCGGCATGGATGACCACATCCGCCGGCGTTCGCGCACTGTGTAGACAGTGATTTGGGCATCGATCACCATGGTGAAGAAGGCAAGCGTGCGAAGCGGTCCGATCTCCAGATTCAGCTCAAAATGCCCGAAGGCCAGCACGCCGATGAGGAATACCAGCTTGACCAAGCCAAGCAGCACCGCCGCCGCGCTGACCGGACCGATCCGCCAGAGTTCTGGACGCGCGGATGGATGGGTGCAGTCGGTCGTGAGCGACATGGTCAGAAAATCGTTCACCACAAGTAGCAGCACCATCAACATGGGCGTCAGCACGGCGTGGCCGGTCATCAGCAGGCCAGCGGCAAGGAAAAGCACCAGCTCAACCTTCCTTAGCAGCGCGTTCATCGTATAGGTCAGAATGCGCTGAAACGTAGCCCGGCCTTCCTTGATCGCGGTCACGATCCCGCTGAGGCCCGGCTCGGTCAGCACCAGCCCCGCCGCTGTTTTCGCCACATCCGTGGCCGAGGACACGGCGATGCCAATTTGCGCCTGCCGCAGGGCGGGGGCATCGTTCGCGCCGTCACCGCACATGCCAACCGTATGGCCGCCTTTTTGGAAGGCTTTGACGAGGCGGTATTTGTCCTCGGGGAATACCCCGGCAAACACCGCGTAATCGCCAGGCGCCACTTGGTCGGGAATGCTGCCCGCCGGGCAAATGGCGCCGCCAATGCCGACGACATGCGCGATGGTTCCTGCAGTGATGGCGGCATCACCCGTTACCATCACCGTGGCAACGCCGAGATGGGCCAGTTCAGCGATCAACGGTGCCGCATCCTCGCGCGGGCTGTCGCTCAACGCCACCAGCCCCGCGAGGCGCAAGGCATTGGCTGGCCCACAGGCAACGGCCAGCACACGATTGCCCTGGGCCGCGAGCTCCTCGGCCAGGGTTACCGCTTTTGGAAGCGGCGGCGCCATGGCTGCTATCGCCGTGTAGGCGCCTTTTAGCACAGTCCATTCAGCACCTTCGCGCCATATCACCGCTTCAGAGGCTTTCCGGGCGGGGTCGAAAGGGACGAAGCGGCGTACAGGCGGCAACACCGCTCCGCTTCCGGCGGCTTCCAGCCGGATTGCTGAATCCACGGCATCCTTACCAGCTTCGCTGCTAGCGGCGGCAGCCAGAGCTAGTATGTCGGCCGTGCTGAAATCGTCGAAGGTGCGTACGGTGCTGACGCGGAGCTGGTTCTGGGTCAAGGTGCCGGTCTTGTCGGCGCAGAGCACGTCCATGGCCGCGACCTCGTGTACGGCGGAGAGGCGCGTGGGCAGCACGCCGCGCCGGACTAGGCGCTGCGCCCCGAGCGCGGTGGCAAGAGTGAATGTGGCTGGTAGCGCGACCGGCACGGAGGCCAAAATGACAGTCAGGGTCAAAGAGATGAGGTGGGTTACCGGCATTTCGTGCGCGCGCGCATAGCCGATCATGAGCAGCAGCACGAAGCCGTTGAACACGGCAAGATTCCGCACCACGCGCAGAATCGCGGATTGCTCCGCACTGGGTCCATGGGCAATGCGCACCAATTCGGCGGCGCGGCCAGAATAAGTGCGGGCGCCCGTTGCCACCACGAGCGCCTCGGCTTCGCCTCGGCGGACCATGGCGCCCGCGTAGCTTGCCGCACCGGCGCTGGCTTCAACTGGCAACGATTCGCCGGTGATCATCGACTGATCGAGCAGCACATTGCCGCCGGCGAGCCGCACATCCGCGGGTACTATGGAACCAAGGGATAGTTTTACCAGATCGCCCGGCACGACCTCACGCGCCGGAAGCACGAGCCAAGCGCCATCACGGCGGACCGAGGCCGTGAGCGCCAGGCGCGATTTGAGCGCGGCCAGCGCGGTATCGGCCCGTGCCTCCTGCACAAAGGAGAGTGCCGCGTTGAACAAGAGGAGCCCGGCGATGACGGCAGCTTCGAGATAGGCGCCGGTGAGAGCCTGGAGCAGGACCGCCGCCTCCAGCATCCATGGCACCGGCGCCCAGAAATGGCCCAGCAAGGCGACCAGCGGGTTGCGCCTGGGTTCGGCAACTTCATTGGGGCCGTGCTCCGCCAGCAGCCGGCGCGCCTCGGCGCTGGACAAGCCCTGCGAGAGATTCGAGGGGAGAACAGAAGCATTTTCCAGCATCACAAGCCCGTTATGCCCCCAAATTACAGCCCTTGCCCAGCCTGCCGCCTTGGCACAAGCTCGGCGCATGCGTGTGCTGCTGATCGAAGATGACGCCTTAATCGGCAACGGCTTGATGGCGGCGTTGAAATCCGCCGGCATGACGGTGGATTGGGTTCGCGACGGCCTCACCGCCCAGGAGGCGCTGCGCGGCACCGCCTATGCCGTCGCGCTGCTGGATCTTGGCCTGCCCGGCATGGATGGCTTGGCCGTGCTGAAAGCGGCGCGGCGGCAGGGGGTGGAGACGCCGGTGCTCGTGATCACCGCCCGCGATGCGCTTGAGGACCGGGTTGCCGGGCTGGACCTCGGCGCCGATGATTACCTGGTGAAGCCGTTCGAAGTGCCCGAGCTGCTGGCGCGCATGCGCGCACAGATGCGCCGCCGCGCCGGCAGGGCGACGTCACGATTGGAAACAAGAGAGGCGGCTCTTGATACCGGCACGCATGAATTTTCCTATGGGGGACGTACGGAGCTTCTGTCTGCGCGGGAATACGCGCTGATGCAGGCGCTGATGGAGCGGCCTGGGCATATCCTCTCGCGCGCGCAGATTGAAGAGCGCCTTTATGGCTGGGGCGAGGAGGTGGAGAGTAACGCGGTGGAGGTGCTGATCCATTCCGTCCGCCGCAAATTCGGCAAGGGGGTTATTCTCAATATCCGTGGCGCCGGGTGGATGGTGCCAAAATGAGCCGCCGTCCTTCCTTGCGCCGAACGACTTTGGTCTGGGTCACCCTGCTTCTCGCGGCGGCCGGGCTGATCGCCGCCAGTATGGCGTATCTATACAGCAAGAGCGAGACGGCCGATTTTCTCGATGGGCAATTGCGCCAGATCGCCCTGAATGCCGGACCGGGTCCGGCCGCAGCCAACGTGCCTGCGGCACCCGATCAAGATCCCGAGGATCGCTTTGCCGTGACCATCTGGAATGCGGAAGGGCAGATCGTGCATCAGTCCCTTCCCAGCGTGGCCATTCCAATTCCGCAGGCATCTGGATTTTACAACGCTCAGGTCAACGGCGAGGCTTGGCGGATTTATACGCTGCGCGGTCCGGACCAGACGGTCGAGGTGGCGCAGCGCGCGACCGTGCGGGATGAAATCGCCAGCAATGCCGCCATCGGCGCAGCTTTGCCAGTACTACTACTTATCCCATTCTCCTGGCTGGTGGTGGGGTTGGCTTTGCACCGCACCTTGCGGCGGCTCGATATCCTGGCCGCCGAGCTTGCCACCCGCAGCATCATGGCCACAAAACCTTTGCCGGTTCATGAAATACCCACGGAGCTGACATCGCTGGTAACCGCCATGAATGGCCTGATTTTGAGGCTGCACGATGCGCTTACGGCGCAGAAGCGGTTCCTCGCCGACGCCGCTCACACGCTGCGCACGCCAATCGCCGCGATGCAAATCGAGATCGGCAACCTCGCCACGGACGTGCCGCCGGCACGCCCGCGGCTAGACGCGCTGGCGGCAGGCGCGCGCCGGGCGGCGCAGCTGGTGGATCAGCTCCTGCGTCTCGCCCGGCTCGACGAACCGCAACCTCCTTCCCGTATCCAGTTCGATGTTGCCGCATTGTTGCTTGATTGCGTGGCGGATCAAGCCGCGCTTGCCGCGCGCAAAGGCATCGATCTGGGCGCGGAGATAACCCCGCCGGCCATAATCAACGGCGCTGCGGATGAAGTGCGCACATTATTCGCCAACCTGATCGAGAATGCGCTCACCTACACGCAAGCGGGCGGCAAGGTCGATGTTTCCCTGCGGCCGACCAAAGACGGATTTTACGCCGAAGTCCTGGATACCGGTCCTGGCCTTCCCGCAGGCACCGAAGCGCATATTTTTGAACGCTTCTTTCGTGCCGCCCCCGAGGGGGTGGAAGGGACTGGTTTGGGCCTGGCCATTGCGCGCCGCATTGCCGATCGCCAAGGCTTCGGGCTTGAGGTGCGCAACCGCACAGATGGCATAACCGGCGTTATGGCGCGCGTGACCATGCCCTGCGTGAAGAGCTAAGTTTCACCTAAGTCTTCTCCGGCAAAACGATTGCGAGGCGTTCGGCGAGACCGGCGCTGCGATTGAACTGTCCATGGAGAATGACGATGAAGTTTTCATACCCGGCCCGCACACTTAGTGCTCTTGCGATCGTGGCCGGATTTGCTGCCCCGGCGCTCGCCTATACCGGCCAGGATCTGGCCGGTGGCGCCAAAATCAGCATCGATGCGGCGCGGGCAACTGCCCTGAAGGCACAGCCTGGGACCATTGCCGATGAAGAGCTGGAGAAGGAATCTGGCGGCAGCGGTCTGCGTTATTCGTTCGACATCAAAGCCGGCGCCGCAACGCATGAGGTCGGCATCGATGCCGTGACCGGCACTGTGCTTGAGAATAGTGTCGAAGGCCCAAACGCCGACTAATCAAAGTTGTTGGCCAACCAGCCTGCCCCGATACGCATCGGGGCAGGCTGTCGCATGCATGAAAGAAGGGGCGTCATGACCAACACCTTGAAACAGGGACTCAGCAAGGTTCCGGAAATTGTACTCGGTTTCTGGATCATTAAGATCCTCGCCACCACGCTCGGTGAAACAGGTGGCGACGCGGTGACGATGTCAATGCACCTTGGATATGCCGCCGGCACAGTTATTTTCGCGGTAATTTTCGTGGTGGCGGTCATCGGACAGATGCGCGCCGCGCGTTTTAATCCGCTTCTATACTGGCTGACGATCGTGGCCACCACTACGCTTGGCACGACCATGGCTGATTTCGCGGACCGTTCGCTGGGAATCGGCTACGCCGGTGGTGCCACGATCCTGGGCCTGCTTCTGGCTGCCTCGCTGGCTGTGTGGCGATGGACTGAAGGCAGCGTTTCGGTGAACCGCGTGGCCACGCCCCGCACTGAAACCTTCTACTGGATTACGATCCTGTTCTCTCAAACTCTGGGAACGGCGCTGGGCGATTGGATGGCGGACAGCAACGGTCTTGGTTTTGGTGGCGGCGCCGTGGTGTTCGGCACGGTGATCATCTTGATTGCGGCGGCGTATTACTTCACCCGCATCTCACATATCGCGCTGTTCTGGGCAGCGTTCATCCTCACCCGTCCGCTTGGCGCCACAATTGGCGACCTGCTCGACAAGCCACTGGCCCAAGGCGGGTTTGAATTGAGCCGCGTGGGAGCCTCCGGGGTGCTCATCAGCGCGATGCTCGTGCTGATTGTCGCTATGCCGCAACGTGCCGGTCTTCACCCAGAACCGCAACGAATCAGTTAAGCGGTTCAAGATCTCCCAGCAAAACCTCGCCATTCCATTGCGCCTCTGCCGGAGCACGATTTTCCAACTCTATTCCCGGCAAGTCCGCTCGGAGAGTTTGCAAAGCGCTGTTCACGTCATTCTGTTCATCGACAAGGCTGGCAAATGGCTTCAGATGCTCCACTTTCTCTGCAACTACGGTGCCGATCCAGAGCGGTTGCGTAAGCCCTGCATTGGTCAGCACCATGCCAGAAGGCCAAACCCTTAAAATCAACCGCTGGCCGCGCGGCACGTTGCCGCCCGTTTTAATCATCACCAATGCCTCTGACCGGCCATTATCGAGATGCGGCAACACGGGCAGTGCGTCTGCCTTCGCGTTGGGCAACAACCATTCCGCAGATGACGACAAATCCCACGGTACAGGTACTAGCCAGCCATGCTCCAGCAAGGCGGCTTTCAACGACGCCAAGGATCCCGCCCATTGCAGAACAAACGGCTCCTCGTAATCGCCTGTGAGATCGACACGACGTTCCGGCAAACTTGCCCAGCCGCCATTGCGCCAATCGGCCACGGTCATTTGCCGTACAGGCAATGTAACTGCATAGCGGCGCATATCCGCAGCGTGTTTGGCGCCGATATGCAACCCGCCTGCCACCAGCAACACGGCCAGCCCCGCCGCCCCAAGGCCCGGGGCATGAACCTCTCTGCGCGCATGCTGCAAATAGACGATTCCTAGCAATGCCACCCAAGCCACGCCGAAGGCCAATCCTGCCATCACGTCCGAAAGCCAGTGCGCACCGAGATAAAGCCGCGAGAAGGCAATGGCACCAACCAGTAAGACCGCCGCCAGCGTGACCAGCAACCGGGCGCGCGCTCCCACTTCTCGGCAAATTAACACAACGAGGAATCCGTACAGGGCGGTGCTGGCTGTGGCATGGCCGCTCGGGAAGGAATAGGAATTCCACCCTGCAAAAATCGCGTCCGGACGGGTTTGCCGCAGAGTGATCTTCATCAGGAATGCAAACAGGCTGGCGCCAGCCACGGCGGCAAGCCCATAAAACGCCGCGCGCCAGGCACGCTGCAAGACAAGCCAAACTAACGTTACCACAAGCACGGGGATGACCACCGTCACATCACCCAATTCGGTAATGGCCACCATCACCCGGTCAACCACCGGCGTGCGCAACGATTGCAGAAAATGGAAGATCGCCGCATCCGCCCGCACCATCGGGTCTCCCGCGATCACGTCCTGCAACACGCCAAAAAACAGCCATAGCCCGCCGATTAGTACCGCGCTCAGCGTAAGCAAGCCCAGTGCTTCGGGACGGTCGGGGTCTAAAAGCGAGCGCACAAGCCGCCGTACCCGGTCGTCTCCGGCCTCAGCCCATTGCCGCACCGGCCCGCGCAGGCGCGCTAGCAGCCCAACGGCTCGCCGGATGGCTAGAGGGGTCAGCCACACCACCAGCGCCAGTGCGGTTGCCAAAATTAGGATCAGCACCACCAGCCGCCCGGCAATGGCGTGCAGAACCGTCAAGGAGGCGCCAATCGCCATGCCGAACCAGATATGCGCCACCGCAAACAATGCGGCGGCGCAAATATCGACTACGTAGAATCTGGCGGCAGACATGCCGGACATGCCCGCCACCATGGGAAGCGCGGCCCGCACCCCGGGCAAAAAACGGGAAATAAGCACCGCCTTACTGCCATGGCGAGCGAAGAATGCCCCGCCCGCCGCCAATAGGCCCGGCCTCGTCCGCAATGGCCACATCCCCATGGCGCGTTGCTTATAATGCCGCCCGAACAAGTAGGAGACGCCATCTCCCGCAAGCGCGCCGGCGGCGGTGAAGCCGATCAGCGGCCACATCGCCAGAGCGCCGCTTGGCACCAGCGTGCCAAGCCCAACGATGACCGCCGTGCCGGGCACCAAGGCACCAAGGACCGGAAACGCCTCCGCTGCCGCCAGCAGGAAGGCCAGGCCGTAAGCCAGCAGGCGATGCCCACCAGCGAAGATGACAATTGCAGAGATGAAGCTGTGGATGAGGTCCATGGGTGTTTCAGGTTCCAAAGCGCCGCTCGCGGCGCTGGTAGGCGCGGATGGCGCGCAAATAATCGATCCGGCGCATCACCGGCCAGTTCACGTCACAGAAATACAGCTCGCTATGCACGCTCTGCCATAGCATAAAGCCGGAAAGCCTCACCTCGCCGCTGGTGCGGATGATTAAATCCGGGTCGGGCACATCTGCCAGATAAAGATGCCGCCGGATTGTCTCGGGCGAGACCAGGGCAGCGGCCTGCGCCGTGGAGAAACCCTGGCCTGCGTAATCTTCCAGTAGGGCGCGCACGGCATCGGCGATTTCCTCGCGTCCGCCATAGCCAATCGCCAATGTCACGGTAATTTGGTCGTTGCCGCGTGTCGCGGTTTCAGCCGCGTCGAGGGCCTCCAGCAAAGCAGGGGGCAGCAGGTCGCGACGCCCCATGGCGGTAATATGCACGCCCTTGTGGTGGATATGCGGGTCTGCGGCGAGAGCACGCATCTTGGCTTCAACCGCGCCAAAAATGCCACCCACCTCGGCTTCCGGGCGGCGCAGATTATCGGGTGAAAATACCCAGAGCGTGACCCTGCGCACGCCAAGGTCAGCGCTCCAGGCCAGGATATCATCCAGCTTTGCTGCGCCGAGGCGGTAAATCGCATCCGGGTTCTGTACGCCGACATCGCGTGCATGGCGCCGGTTGCCGTCGAGAATGATCCCGACATGGCCGGGCAGGGGCAAAGCCCGCACCTGCTTTTCAAGCTGGCGTTCGTAAAGACCGTAGGCCAGCCGCCACGCGGGTGCTGCAACCCATCGCAAACCCCGGCGCACCCATGTCAAACCGGTCGGCAACTCAAAACCCTCTCATCAAAATGGCTTTGCACAACATCGCAAAGGGCGGATGGCCCTGCAACGCCAAGGTGCTTACGTTTCAGGCGGTGGGTTGACGAGCCGCTCAGCCATGAACGGGCAAGCCGAGCCCCAGTAGCACGGCCAAGGAGAGGTTCGCCGTTTGCAGTTGCGTGTGCAGTTGGATAGCCTCACGCTCACGGTCTCCCGCCGCAGTGACGAGATCGGTCTCCGCCCTGGCATCCAGCCCTCCTGCGGCAAAGGTACGGCTTGCATCCTCAGCGATGGAGGCTGCCTGCGCGGCAGCCTGATCCGCCTGCGCGCTCTGGCGTTGCAGCATGGTTATGCTCTGCCCCAGCGCCGCGGCGCCGTTCCGGGCTGCGGCCAGACTCGCCGCATATTGCGCGCGCAGGGCGGTGCGCGTGGCCTCGTCAGTTTTGATCGCCGGGCGGTTGCGGTTGAACAAGGGCAAAGACAGCGTGACCTGTGGTCCGGCGCTGGTCACGCCTGATGTATCGCGCCCGCCTTGCGCGCCGAGGTTGATGGGCAGGAACTGACTGCGGATCGCGGCGCGGAGTTTTTCGTCAGCCTCGGTATAACCGTAGCGCAGGGCCAGCAGGTCTGGCCGGCGCTGGGGCAAGGTTGCCAGAGCTTGTTGCAGCTGCGCCGATGAAATCTCCGCCACATCAGGCGGCGCCAATGCGATCGGGGTGCCAGGTGGCAGCGCCAGCAATGCGTCAAGCTGGACTTCGTCCTGGGCCTGGGTCTGTTCCTCGCTGTCCAGCGCCGCGCGCGTGGTGGCCAATGCAATCTGCGTGGCGGACTGATCCTGCTGGGTGAGATTGCCCGCTGCGGTCTGCGCCATCACGTTCTGGTCCAGTTCCGTCAAAGCCTGTGCATCGGCGCGCAGGCTTGCCAGTTGCGCGGCCTCGCCGGATAGCGTCGCCCCCAGTTGCTCTGCCCGCCCCGCCACCTGCCATTCCTGCCAGAGAATGCCCGCATTCACCTGCAACAGATGCGTCTTGGCGGCATTTACATTGGCTGAACGGGTGATGAGGGGTGAGACATCCTCCACCAGGCCACCCGCGATGGAGGACATTGAGGCCGGGCCGCCTAGCAGCGCCTCGAACCCGATGGAAAGAGAGGGATCGGGCGGCGTTCCGGCCGCCAGCAATTCCGCCTGGGCAATGCCGGCTTGTGCTCGCGCGGCCGCCAGGTCTGGGTCTCGCTGCACGGCCAGAGCGGCAAGCTGTGCCAGCGCCAAGGGTTGCGTGGCGGCCAACGGCGCCGCAACTGGCGCGCTGTCTGGCAAGGGGGCAGGATGGTAAGTGGCGCAGCCAGAAAGTGCAGCCAGAACCAGCACAAAAGCACGCTTCATGATGGGTTCTCCGGCTTCCGCCCGCCGCGCCCAGCCAGATAAAGCGCTGGCAGCAGGTTGGTGCAGAGCAACGCGCTCCAGAGGATGCCGCCGCCGATCACCACCGCCAGCCCCTGCTCTGGCGCGGCGCCAGCGCCGAAGCCCAAAGCCGTAGGCAACATGCCGAGAATCGCCACGGCGGTGGTGAGGAAGATGGGGCGGAAACGCACGTTCAGCGCCTCATCCACGGCATCTTCCGGGCTCATGCCAGCCGCCTCGTTGCGCTGGGCGCGGTCCAGCAGCACCACGCCGTGGTTCAGGCTCACCCCGGCCAGGGCCAGAAAGCCGATCAGCCCGATGCCGTTCAGCCCCAGCCCGCTCAGCGCCAGCGCCAGCCCGCCACCGGTCATCGCCAGCGGAATTTGCGCCAGCAGCAACACAGGCACACGTCGGCCAGAGAAGCGCAGGAAAAGCACCCAGGCCAAAGCGGCGATGGCGGCGATGGCAGCGACACCCAGCCCCAGGGCAGCGTGCTCCAGCATCGGGTACAGCCCGCCGAAAACGATCCGCTCGTCCGGCGGCAATTTCAGCCCGGCCAAGGCGCGTTTTGCCTGGGCGATGGCGATGTTGGGCGCGGTGGTGGGGGTGGCGAGAATTTCCAGTGCCCGTGCCCCGTCTATATGCATGAACTGGTTGGGGCTGTTGGTGAGAGAGACATTCGCCAGCGCGCCCAGGGGCGTGGCGCTATTTGGCCCCACCGGCAATGCGTCGAGCCCTTCCTGAGAGAGCAAGCGCGGGTCCGGCAGGCGCAGATAAAGCGGCAGCGGCGCAGCGCCATCCGGCAGTTCAGCCACCACTTGCCCGGCCATCAGGGCGGAGACCTCACCGCTCAGCTCCGACGGCGTCATTCCGGCCGCGGCAAGCGCAGCCGGGCGTGGCGTAATGCGCAATTGCGTTTCGGGATAGCCCTGGTCGTTGAACAGGTCGCTCAACCCCGGCACACGGCCAAGGCGCTGGGCAATTTCCTGTGCGGTGGTGGACATCTGGCCGAGATTGTTCCCGAACAAATCCAGCGCGAAAGGCTGCGGCAGGCCGTTCAGGCTTTCGCCCAGCCGCTCGATGGTCGGCGTGTCTATACCGGTTTGCAGCGAGGGGAATCGCGTTTCCGCCTGCACCCGGGCGGCAATGGCATCCAGGCTGGCGCCGCCCGTACCGGGTTTCAGGCGGATCGTAATCTCTCCGGCATAAGCGGGCTCGGTATAGGTGGAATCCGCTGCCGAGCCGATGCGCGCCAGCACATGCTCAACTGCCGGGTCTTTCGCCAGCCGGGCGGAAAGGCGGCGCATCAGCGCATCGGTATCCGCCAGCGAGGTGCCGGGCGCCAGGGTAAAGGATTCCAGCAGCACGCCCTCATTCGGCAAAGGCAGCACATTCACCGAAACCAGGCTCATCGCCCCGAAACTAAGCAGCAGCAACGCCACGCAGGCGAACACGGCGCGCCTCGGGTGGGCTTGGGCGATGCGGAACAGGCGGCGGTTCCGGCCCATCAGCCGCGTGAGCAAAACATTGGCCGTGCGCGGCGGGCGCACCGCATGGCGCGGCAGCAGCCCCAGCCCCAGCGGTATGAGCGTGAGCGAGACCAGCAGCGAGGCGCCGAGCGAGAAGATCATGCCCAGCGCGAAAGGCACGCAGAACAGCCCCGCCAGCCCGCCGGTGAACAATAGCGGCACGAAAACCAGCGCGGTGGTGAGCGTGCCGATAATATCCGGCGCCATGATCTCCCGTACCCCCCGCCAGATGCCGGGCCAGGTCCCATCACCCGCTTCCCAGCGGTGGAAAATGCTCTCCAGCACGATGATGGAATCATCCGCCACCAGCCCAAGGGCGACGATAATGGCGCCGAAGGTGAGCAGGTTGAGGCTCTGCCCGGTGGCGTAGAGCCCGGCAATGCCTAGAAGCAGCGATGTTGGCAGAGACAAGGCCAGCAGCCAGGCGCCACTGCCCACCCCCAGCACGGCGAGCAACCCAGCTATGGCCAGCACGCCGCCAATGAGCAGGTTGCGGCGCAGATCATCGCTCGTGGCCCCCACGAGGTGGCCCTGGTCATAGATCCGCACTACGGAAACGCCGTCCGGCAGCGCCACGGATTTGATAGCCTGTGCGAGTGCTCGCGTTACCGGCAAGGTGGAAGCACCCTGCTGCTTGAAAACAACCAGCGCGATGGCAGGTTCGCCATCCAGCAATTCGCGCTGATGCACCGGCTCCGTGCTGTGCACAACGCGGGCTAACGCACCCAGCGGAATGGGGCCGCGCGGGCCCATCACCGGCACTTGCGCCAGCGCGGCGGCACTTGGCGGATTGCCGAAGGTGATAAGGGAATCAACATGGCCAAGGCTGAGCGTACCGCCCGGCACCAGCATCGCCTGCCCGGCCAGCGCCTGTTGCAAGGCCTGCACGGAAACCCCGGCTTGTTCCATGGCCGTAAGGTTAGGCTGCACCCACAGCGCCTCGCCCCCCAGCCCGGCAGAAGTAACAAGCTGCACGCCGGGCACCGCGCGCAGGGCCGGCACCAGTTGCATGGCTACCGCCCGCGCCACCTCCGCCTGTGATGTGCCGGGGGCAATGCGCACGGCGTAATCCGCCACTTCGTTGATGGCATTGCCCATAATCTCGGTGAAAGGCTGCACCCCGGGCGGCAGGCTGGACTGGGCACGCTCTATGGCACTGTTCACCGCCTGCAAATCCGCCGGGGCGTTGGTGGTGGCGGCAAAACGCAGATCGGTTTCCACCAGCCCGTCGCTGATGGTGCTGCGGACATTCGAGACGCCGGGTAAGCCGAGCAGCACACCCTCCAGGGGAGTGGCCACCATCGCCTCCATATCCGTGGCGGTGGTGCCGGGCAGATGCACGGTCACGCTCACCTCCGGGTAGTTGAAGGCGGGCAAAACCTCTTCGGGGATATTGAACAGGGCGAACACCCCGTAACCGAGCAAGGCGGCATAGATCATCAGCCACAAAGCCGGGCGGCCCAGCAGGCGGAGCAAAGCGACGGGCATGGCTTAATCCGGCGGCTGGTATTGAGCGGCGATACCGCGATGGTAGAGCAGGGCGGCATCCTGAACGATAATCTGATCCCCGGCGGCAAGGCCCGACAGAATAGCCGTTTGCGTTCCTTCAGTGGCACCCGGCACCACCTGCACAGCATGGTCGCCCTTGGGGGTATGCAGCATCACCCACCAGCGCCCGTTATCCATCACCAATGCTTCGCTGGGTACCAGCAGCACCCGGCGGGGTGGCAAGGAAAGGCTGAGCGTGCCCGCTTCGCCCGGCAACAAACCCGCACCGGAGAAAGCCAGCACCACCCCGCCATCGGGTTGCGTGCCCTGCACACCGCGCAGCATGACGGGCACAGTGGGCTGGCCATCAGCGGGATTGAACCGCGCCGCCGTGCCTGGAGAAAGCGTGGCCGCTTGTGGGCCATAGAGCACAGCCTTCACCCAGGTTCCGTCAGCAGGTTGCACTACCGCCACGGCTTGGCCCGGCTGCAAGGCTGCCCCTGGCCCAGCGGCGAGGCTTTGCACCTGCCCGGCCACAGGGCTTTGCAAGCTGGCGGCGGCGCGTAACGCCGCGAGCTGGGCGCGCGCCGAAGCCGCCGCCGCCTGGGCCTGCGCCACCGCCGCATTGGTGGAGAGATGATCCGCGAACTTGCCTCGCTCCGCCGCCAGGGCGGCATTGGCGGCATTGCTGGCCCCTTGCGCCGTGGCAAGCGCCGCGGCGATCTGAGGCCCGCCGAGTTGCCCGATCGTCTGCCCTGGCTTCACGGTATCGCCCGGCACCACGGAGAGGCTTGTGAGCACGCCCAATTGCAATGCGATGATCGTGACGGGCGTGCCCGGCTGCACAGTGGCAAAGCCAGAGAGACTAGGGGCCTGCTGGGTAACCCGCACCGTTACCCAGCCGACGGGAGCCTGGGCAGTGAGCGCTAGGGCGGCCAAAGCAAGCCAGAGCGGCGCGTATCTGGAACGTCGGATCATCCCGCCTTGATACGTGCAGCGGGCGGGCAGAACGGCGCTATTTTGATGATAAATTTATCATTTTCAGGCTTCCATGGCGGGAAAATGCAGCGTCACCCGTGTTCCGTGTCCAAGCGTGCTCTCGATTTCCGCCCGCCCGCCATGCAGCTCCATGATCGAACGCACGATGGAAAGCCCCAGACCCGAGCCCTGTGCTGCCTTGTGGCCGCGCGCCGGGTCGGTCTGGTAGAAGCGGTCGAACAGCCGGGGTAAATGCTCGGGCGCGATGCCGGCGCCCTGGTCGGAAACAGTGATCTCCACCCCGCTGGCCGGGCTGCCCGAAATGGCCAGCAGAATCTCCGAGCCCGGCGGTGCATGGCGCACCGCGTTGGCCAGTACATTGCCCACCGCTTGGCGGAGGAGCAGCGTATCCGCATAGAGCGTGGCAGCTCCCTCAATGCGCAGACGCAAACCCTTGGGACGGGATTGAGCCTCATATTGCACCACCACCCAGGCGCAGATATCCCCGGCCTCGCAACGCTCATGCCGCAGTGCATGGCTAGGGTTTTCCACCCGCGCCAGAAATAGCAGATTTTCGATAAGCCCAGTGAGGCGCTGGCTATCCTCCAAGGCCGAGGCGATGGCGACGCGATATTCCGACTCGTCACGGGGGCGGGTGAGGCAGACCTCCAGGCTCCCGGTGAGATTGGAGAGCGGGGTGCGCAGTTCATGTGCGATATCCGCCGAGAAGCGGGAGAGGCGCGCGAAGCTGGCTTCGAGATTATCCAGCATCTGGTTGAATACCTGCACCAGCCCGGTCAACTCGCTCGGCCAGGGCGGCTCAAGCGAGATACGGCGGGAAAGCTGGGTTGGGGTAATGCTTTGCGCCACCTTGGCGATGCGCGTCAGCGGCGCCAGCGCATGTGCGGCGGCCAACCGCCCGGCCCCCAGCAAAAGCGGCACCATCAGCAGGAAGAAAACGGCCAAAGCGCGGTGAAAATCCGTCAGCAGCGCTTCATCCCGAGTGATGTCCAGCCCGATTTGCAGCACCACACCCTGTGGCCCTTGCAAGGGCAGGCTGGTAAGCAGCCAGGAGTTGCTTCCGGCCTGATAAGGGGTGAGGGTTAAATTCTGCACATCGCGCGTGGCGGGAAACAAGCGCGCGGGCAGGGCCGCGCCCATGCCTGGCGTTTCGCCCACCTGCCTGCCTGCAACCAGCACCCTGGCTTCATAGGCGCGCAACCGGGCGCCATCGGTCTCTTTCAAAATCTCACTGATGAGCATGTTCGGCGCGCCAGCGCCTTCATTCAGATCATCTTGAAACTCCGCCGCCTTGGCCTGGAGAAAATCCCGATGCGCGATGGTAAAATTGGCCTCAAGCTTCCAGTTGGCCAGCAGGGCGAACAGCCCCACCGCCAGCAGCGCCCCCAGCGTGTAGAGCAAGGCGAGGCGGCCACTGATGGACGCGGCGTGAAGAGTTGGAAGCCTCATCTATCCAGCACATAGCCGGTGCCGCGGATGGTATGCAGCAAGGCCGTTTCAAAGGGCGTGTCCAGCTTGGCGCGCAGGCGGCGCACCAGCGCGTCCACCGCGTTGGCTTGCTGGTCATGGAACAGGCCCCAGATTGCCTCGGCGATGAGGGTGCGCGATAACACTCTCCCCTGGTTGCGCGCCAGCAACAGCAGCAGCGCGTACTCCTTGGAGGTAAGCAACAGGACCTGCCCCGCTCGGGTGACGCGGTGGCGCAGTGTGTCGATCTCCAGATCTCCCACAATCATCAGGCTGGAGACGGGGGCCGCCTTGGGCAGCCGCGTCAGATTGCGCAGCCGGGCCAGCAGCTCCGCGAAGGCAAACGGTTTGATGAGGTAGTCATTGGCGCCAAGATCGAGGCCGCGCACCCGGTCCTCCACATGGTCGCGCGCGGTCAGGAACAGTACCGGCGTGGCCCGCCCAGCCGCGCGCAAGCGTTTGAGCACCTCCCAGCCATCGAGGCCGGGCATCATCACGTCTAAGATAATCGCGTCGAACTCCCTCGCCAAAGCCAGGGCCAGCGCATCCGCGCCATCACACACAGCATCCACGGCATGGCCGTCCTCACGCAACCCCTTAGTGAGGTAGTCGACCGTTTTCCGTTCGTCCTCGGCCAGTAGAAGCTGCATGATCCCTTCTGCGAAAGCAGGTCTCGGCAAGCATATCCCCCCAGCGTCGAAGCAGCTAGCTCCGTCCGCTTCCCGGCAACTTCCCCTCACAATTCCCTCGGGCGTGCAACGGTGATGGAGGGTGACGGGAGGCCACGGCGGGAGACAAAGGGTAGGCCCGAACCGCCAGACCAAGGGCGGCCGGTCGTGGTTCGCCTGAATACAACGTTCGTCGCTCCGGTATTGATGAACTTGACGGTCAGCCATTCGCCCTCGGCAGGCAGCCAACCGCGTGCCCTACGCCGCCGCGCTGTGCTCCTCGCGGGCGGCGGACCACACCTCACGGGCAGCATCCGCATTGATGATGGCGATGCCGAGGCCGACCAGCAGGTCGGGCCAGGCCGAGCGCCAGAAGGAAGCTGTGACCATACCTGTGAGGATGATGGCGATGTTGGCCAGCACGTCGTTGCGGGCGGAGAGGTAGGCGGCCTTGGCGAGACTGCCACCATGCGCGCGGTGACGCGCCAACATGAGCGCGCAGGTGGCGTTGATCAGCATCGCCCCAGCGGCCGTGGCCGAGAGCAGCAAGGGCGAAGGCGGCACGGGGTGGAGGAATTTCTGCCAGGCCATCCAGAGTGTGGCGAGGCCGGGCACCAGCAGGATGCCGGCCAGCGCCATGCCCAGCCGCGCCCGCTGCTTCAGGCCCCAGCCCAGCGCCAGCATGATAAGCAGGTTGACCGAGGCGTCCTCAAGGAAGTCGATGCTGTCGGCGAAGAGCGAGACCGAGCCAATGGCCAGCGCCACGGCGAACTCGATGCCGAAATAGGCGAGGTTGAACGTGCCTGCCCAGAAGACCGCACGGCGGAAAGTTGAATTTCTGGCGGCCTCGCTCAAGCTTGATCCTCTCTGGCACAGTCTCGTTGGGCGTCTTCCATGGCATAGGGGGGGAGGCTATACAAGCCGCATGAGCCATACCGTCCGTGACAAGCAACGCCTGCTGGCGCGCGTGCGCCGCATCCGCGGCCAGGTTGAAGCCATCGAGCGCGCGCTGGAGAGCGATGCCAGTTGCGAGAAGGTGATGCACCTGCTCGCCGGCATGCGCGGCGCCACAGCCGGGCTGATGGCGCAGATAGTCGAGGACCATGTCCTCACCCATCTCGTGGATGCCGAAAAACACCCCGGCGCCCTGAACGAGGACGCGGCCGAGCAGCTGCTCGAAGTCGTCCGCACTTATTTGAAGTGAGACCCTGATGCAGACCCAATTAAGGCCCGAGGCCGGCCACAGCCATATCTTTCTAGGCGCCGATCATGAACGCAGCGAACGGCGAACCTGGTGGGTGATCTGGCTCTGCGGCGCGATGATGATCGCGGAGATATTGGGCGGCTGGCTGTTCGGCTCCATCGCCCTTGTCGCCGACGGGCTGCACATGAGCACCCATGCCGGGGCCATGCTGCTGGCCGCTCTTGCCTACAGATACGCCCGCCGGCACGCGAGCGATCCACGCTTCTCTTTCGGCACCGGCAAGCTGGGCGACCTCGCGGGCTTCACCAGCGCCATCATCCTGGCCATGATCGCGCTGCTGATCGGCTTCGAGGCGGTGAGCCGCTTTCTTTCCCCGGTGCCGATCCATTTTGCTGAGGCCATCCCCATTGCCTGCCTCGGGCTAGTCGTGAACATCGTCAGCGCCCTGCTGCTTTCCGGCGGGCACGACCATGGGCACAGTCATGGGCATGGACATGGACACAACCACGCACATCATGACCATGATGACGAACACATCATCCCTACTTCCTTTGGCGAGGTTCGGCTGGAGGTTTTCGAGGATGGCGTGCCACCGCGCTTCCGCCTGTACGCCGCCCGTGGGTTCGGCATCCCCGCCGACGCCGCCATGATCGAGACCGTGCGTCCCGACGGAGCACGCCAGAGCTTCGCCTTCGTGACGCGCGATGGCTATCTTGAATCCGTCGATGAAATTCCCGAGCCGCACGAATTCGCAGCTGACGTCAAACTCTTCGATCAGTCCTACAACGTCACGTTCGAGGAACATGAGCACGCCAGCGGTACCGCCGGGCGGGACAACAACATGCGCGCCGCCGTGGTGCATGTCGCGGCCGATGCGGCGGTTTCTGTGCTGGTGATCGTGGGGCTGCTGCTGGCCCGCGCTTTCGGCTGGCTGTGGATGGACCCGCTGGTCGGCATTGTCGGCGCGGCCGTGATCGCGAGCTGGGCCCTGGGGCTGATCCGCGACACGGGCGGCATCCTGCTGGACATGACACCGGACAGGGGCATGGAACAGAAGCTGCGCGACGCGATCGAGCACGACGGCGACGAGCTCGCCGATCTGCATCTCTGGCGGCTCGGCCCTGGCCATCTGGGCGCGATCCTCTCCGTCACCACCTCAAGTGATCGTACAGCCCTCCACTATCGCGAGCGCCTCGGCCGGTTCAAATCCCTGTCGCATCTGACCATTGAGGTTCACGAATCCCGGAGCCAGAATAGCTGAACCATGCGACTCTGACAGCTGAATGCGCCGCCGTCTCGCGGCGGCGTAGTTCTTGCGTCTTCTCGTGATGGTAAGCGCTATCTCGACGTGTGCGTGTTGACTTTCACTGAGAAGTACCCTGGGAATTCCGCTGAGAATGACCCGCCTATTGGTTATGGTTTGGGTTTCATGAAGGGGTCAAAGGCGGACTTTTCTCCTTTCGTTTTGGGTGTTCTGATGTGGTGTGTGGCGACGCCCGGTTGGCAACTCTCCACACCACCTCTCTTGCAGCCTCCAGCGAAGCCGAGATATCGCCGATCGACCGGAACAGCATGAGCGCATTGTCTTTGGACGGCATAAACCCCCGGCGGCGCCAGAACGCGGCGGCGTCATCATCGATGGCATTGACCATCAGCGCCCGCCCGCCAATCAACGCGGCTCCATTTACACTGCGGGCCAACGCGTGATTGAGCAACCCAACGCCAATCCCCTGCCCCGCCCAGGCCGTGTCTGTGGCAAGCTGGCCCAACAGAATACACGGCATTGGGCTCGGCGGCTGGCCGGTGCGGATCGCGCGCGGGAGGCTGGCTGGAACAACGGCGGTGGGGGCCAGGCCGTAATAGCCCACCACTCGGCCCGCCACATGGACCACCATGACCACAGAGAAACCCTTTTGCTGATTGGCCAGCGCCCGCGTCTTCAGCCAGTGGTCGAGAGAGGGCTTGCCGCAGGAGAACGAGGACACATCATGCCCGGCATGCAGAAGCTCCGGCGCGGTGAGCACCCCCTCTCCCATCAACGCTTCGCAGTATCTTTTTCCCACGGCGCCTTACGGCGCAGGGCTTCCACCATTTCAGGCACGGGTGCCGCGGGGGCGGAGACGGCTTGAATAAACGCATCAAACCCTTCCGGGCTCATGCGCACCAGCGTGCTTTCCATCAGCACCTCCTCGGCCGCCCGCACCGCAGCTTCCCGCACAAAATCCGTGCGCGAGCGCCCGCGCAAATCGGCGGCCCGGTCGATAATCGCGATATCGCTCTCCGGCAGCCGCATCGAGAGCGGATGGTCTTTGCGCTTGGGCGAGGCGGTCATGGCTGTGGTTCTTGTCATATGCGGAACATAGACAATTGTAGCGCGTTATACAATACAGCCTTGACGCAACCATCACCGCCCGCGCCGCCGCGATTGCCGGAATTGCTTCTCCCAGCCGGGTACTCGCTCAGCCCGCTGGCCAAGTTCACGCCAAAATTCCATATCGCTCTGGCGGCTTGCCGCCTGGCGGCGGCTGAGGCTGACAAGCATTTCTGCCACATCTGCGCCGATACGGGCCACCCGCCCCAGCACCTCACCATGACGCCGGAGTTGTGTCGCCAAAGCATGCAGCTTTCTCTCAAATGCCAGCGCAATCCGGCGGCTCAACATCCGTTCCCGCAGCATCGATGGCCGCTCCAGGCCGCTCCCGCGCGCTTCCGCCGTCTGGTGTACCTTCTGCACCGCCTGAACCGCCCCGCGCCGCAACCCGGCCGACCGCTCCATCAGCGCCAGCGCCGCTTGCTTCTCGGGCGCTTGCGCAAAATTGCGTACAACGTTGTTCAGCACATCAGTGCGCCCAATCCCGCGCCGGTCGCCAAGCGGCCGCCGGGCGATGATCTCGGTGCGCTCCGCCCCCTCCGAGGTCACGATAAAACTCTGCTCCCGGTGCCGGCTGCCCGATGTATAGGCCCCGAACGCCGAGACCAGCTTCGTGCCCGCCGGCATCGCATGAATATGCTCGGAAACCGTACTCCCTTGCGCGGTGTTGGTGGTCAACACATCGCCATAGGCCAACTGAACTCTGCCATTTGGCTCGCCCCGTAAGCTCTCCCACGTCACAAGCCCTTCCCTTCCCGTGATGGTCTTCAAGGTCAGTCCAGCCTCATCAATGGCGGTAATTTCCAGCACCGTGCCGTTGCGCCCGATATTCCCGACCGTGCCGGTCTCCGTGAACTTGGCATTGGTCCGCCTGAACAACCGCACCCGGTCACCCAAGGCGAGCGCCAACTCATAGTCCCGCTCCCCCGCGCCATCGGTGGCCCGGAGTGTCATCATGTCCGCCTCGATCTCCCCCATATCCCGGCGCTGCTGGCGGATGGCGCGGCTGATATCATGCGCCTCCGCGTTACTCGGCGCGCTCACCGATATAATAAATTCCGGCCGATCTTTGTTTGCCTCTCGCCGTTGCCGCCAAAGCTGGGCAATGTATTGTACCGCGTCCTCATACCCGCCCGGCAC
Organism: Acidocella sp.; assembly: GCA_027451225.1. Taxonomy (GTDB): domain Bacteria; phylum Pseudomonadota; class Alphaproteobacteria; order Acetobacterales; family Acetobacteraceae; genus Acidocella. The sequence goes on from DAIDJU010000111.1 coordinate 21,506, forward strand.
AATTTTGAGGGTGCCGTTTTCATCTTTGCGGCGAATTGCCTCTTCGGTCTGACCATTGCGCAACATCAGCACGGTCTCGCGCTCATCTTCTGCTTTCTGCCGCACCGAAGAACCTAATTCCGGCACCTTATCGGCCCCCAACGCCCGGCGCAGCAACTCGATCACCGGCCCGGCCTCCACCGCCTGCATTTGCTTCGGATCGCCAATCATCACCAGTTGGAATTTTAGCGCCGCCTGCTGGGCCACGATCGCGTTCAATTGGCGCGTGCCCAGTAGTCCTACCTCATCGACCACCACGACCGATTTGCGATCGAGCCGGATCGAGCCGCGCTCTACACCCCGCAAAAAAGCCGCGACCGCCCTGGTATCACCCGCCGGGATACCCGCCCCGGCCAAATCATCCGATTGCCGCCACGCCAGGGCAATGCCATGCACGGCCCTGCCATCCTCCTGCCAGGCCCGAACCAAGGGCTTCAGCAACGTGCTCTTACCGGAACCCGCCACGCCGATGGCCAGGCCAATCCGCCCGCCAATGCCCAATCGGTCGATAATCTGCCGCTGCGCCCTGCCATGCGCGGTGGTAAAATCGATCTCCGGGAATGCGGCTGCCGCCGTCGCGATGGCTTTACGTGTGAGGGCTGCACTTCGATCCCGCTCCCCCGCCCGCGCCGTCTCGATGAGCTTCTGCTCCTCCCGCAGCTCCAGCGTGGTGGTTATCGCCACGCGGTCCCTGCCCTGCCGCCCCGGCACCCGGCCCCAGATCAAGGCGGCATCCTCACCCTGGCGCTGCACGCCCCGCTCCCGGAAGGCTTGGGTCAGGGCATCCACGTCATTGGCCGTGCCAATCCCCGCCGCGATCAGCCCCTTGGCGGCAGCGATCCGAGCGTCAGCACCGTCGATCACCGCCCGCCGGTCGAACTGCTTGCTCAGCAATGGCAGGGCCGCCTGGAAAGCACTCTCCAGACGTTGCTCGCGACTTGGCAAGGGGGCGATTTCACTGGGACGCAAGACGCTGCGATGCCGGTAGCCCAGCCTCGCCGCCATCGCGCACCAGGCGGCAAGGTCGCTGACATCATCGCTCTTGGCCTCGCGCGGGTTTTGCACCCCGGATTTGAGCAGGGCGATTTTCCGGGCGGGCGCGAGATCATCCCACTCAAGCCCTTGCGCCCGCGCATATTCGCGCGCCGCCTCCGTGCCGCTTGCTGTCCGCTTGCTGAACTGCGCCACGATGCTTTCCGGCACA
>DAIDJU010000112.1 GCA_027451225.1 Acidocella sp.
GCGACGCGGCGATGGTGCGGGGGTTTGTCATCAACAAATTCCGGGGCGATCCGCGCTTGTTCGACGATGGGTATGCGCTGATCGCGGCGCGCACGGGGTGGCGGGGGTTTGGCGTGCTGCCGTACTTCCCAGGTGCTGTGCGCCTGCCCGCCGAGGATGCGCAGGATCTGCACCGTGTGCGGGCCAAGGGCGGGGCGCTGCGGATTGCTTGTCTGGCGCTGCCGCGTATCGCTAATTTCGACGATCTGGACCCCCTGGCCGCCGAGCCGGGGGTGGAGCTGGTGATGGTGCGCCCGGGGCAGGCCATCCCTGGCGATGCGGCGCTGGTGATCGTGCCGGGGAGCAAGTCCACGCGCGGCGATCTGGCGGCGTTGCGCGAGCAGGGCTGGGAGATTGACCTGCAAGCCCATGTGCGGCGCGGCGGCGCGGTGCTGGGGCTGTGTGGCGGTTATCAGATGCTGGGGCAGCGCATTGCCGATCCCGAGGGGTTGGAGGGCCCGCCCGGCGAGGTGGCGGGGCTGGGGCTGCTGAATGTGGAGACTGTGATGCGCCCGCAGAAGCGGCTGGAACTGGTGCAAGCGGTGCATGCGGCCAGCGGCGAGGCGATGGCGGGGTATGAGATCCATATCGGCGAGACCGATGGGGTGGACCGGGCGCGGCCGTTTGCGTTTGTCGACGGGCAGGGGGAAGGCGCGGTCTCGCCCGATGGGCGGGTCATGGGCAGCTATCTGCACGGGCTGTTTGCGGCGGATGGGTTCCGCGCCGCGTTTTTGCGCGCCCTCGGCGGCGTTGCGGGCGGGGGTGGCTACGCCGCCGGGGTGGAGCGGGCGCTGGACGAGTTGGCCGCGCATATGGAGGCGCATCTCGACATTGCCAGCCTGCTGGCGCTGGCGGCTTAAACCGTTTCCCAGGGCGTGGCGGTGTTGTGTTGCCAGTCGGCGCGGTGGAGCAGGGGGGTGTCGTCGGTGAATTCCGGCCAGCCGAGGCAGAGATAGGCCGAGAAGCGCCAGTTGGGCGGGGCGTTGAACAGTGTTTCCATGGCGGCGGGTTCCAGGATGGAGACCATGCCCAGCCCCAGATTTTCCGCCCGCGCCGTCAGCCAGAGCGCGTGGATGGCCATGGCGGTGGATTGCTCCAGTGTCTCCGGCATGGTCTGGCGGCCAAGGCCGTGCCCGGCCAGGGGCGTGATGTCGGTAAACACGGCGAGTTGAACCGGGGCGTTGTCCAGCCCTGAGAGCTTGAGTTTGGCGTAGGCCGCCGCCTGTTCGCCCTCATACAGCCCGGCGGCGAGGGCGTTGCAGCGGACAAACTCCGCCCGCACGGCGGCGCGCAGATCCGGGCTTTCCACAGCCAGCACACGCCAGGGGCGGGCATTGCCCACCGAGGGGGCAAGGGACATTGCCGTTTGCAGACGGGTTAAAAGTTCGGCGGGCACGGGGGCGGGGCGGAAATGCCGGACATCACGCCGCCAGCGCATGATCTCGATGAGCGTTGCCGTATCTGTGGAGGAAAAGCGCATGGCTACAGCACGGCCGCCGCCAGTAACAGGGCGGCCCCGGCCAGTACGCCGCGTACATACAATGCCAGGGCGCGGCGCATGGCCGGGGCGTCCGGGTCCAGGCCGGCCTCGTTCACCCAGGGCTCGTTGGCCACGCGGTTGGCGTAAACGCGCGGGCCGGAGAGGCGCAGCCCCAGGGCGCCGGCCATCGCGGCTTCGGGCCAGCCGGCATTGGGGGAGCGGTGATGGCTGGCGTCGCGCTTCATGCAGGCCATGGCAGTCCCCGGCTGCGTGGAGACGAGGGCGAAGAGCAGCCCGGTGAGGCGGGCGGGGATGAGGTTGGCGAGATCGTCGATGCGCGCGCTGGCCCAGCCAAAGGACTCGTGGCGCGGGGTGCGGTGGCCGATCATCGAGTCCAGCGTGTTGATGGCCTTGTAGGCGGCGATGCCGGGCAGGCCCAGGATTGCGCCCCAGAAAAGCGGGGCGATGACGCCGTCCGAGGCGTTTTCGGCCAGGCTTTCCAGCGCGGCGCGGGCGATGCCGGGCTCATCCAGCCGCTCTGGATCGCGGCCCACGATCATGGAGACGGCCTTGCGTGCTCCTGCCAGATCGCCGCGCGCCAGGGGAGCGGCCACGGCGGCCACATGCTCGTGCAGAGAACGCGCCGCCACCAGCGGCCACGCGAGCACGCCCGACAGCAGCGCGCCTGCCCATCCGCCGGGCAGCAGGGCTTGCGCGGCCCCAGCCACCCAGGCGCTGAGGCCGATGACCAGCAGCGCCGTGGCGATGCCCGCGGCGCGCCTCTGGGCGGGCGTGCCGCGATTGGTGTGCTGGTCCAACCAGGAGATCAGCCTGCCGATCCAGGTGACGGGGTGGCCGATGCGGGCGAAGAGCGAGGCGGGCCAGCCGAAGGCGGTGTCGATGGCCAGGGCCGCGAGCATGGCGGCGGGGGCGGGGTGAAGCATGTGTCAGGCAGTCAGGCTGAGGTTAACGAAGCCGGCAGACCATTGCCCTCCGGGCAGGGCGCGCAGCAAGGTGGCGGAGAGGGGCGCGATCTCGAAGGCCAGCCCCAGCGGGGCATGGCCCAGCGCCAGCCCGAGGGCTGCGCGGATCGTCCCGGCATGGGCGAAAACGATGGCCGGGCCGGCGGCGGCGATTTCGGCCAGGGCTTCGCCGGCGCGGGCGAAGAGGTCAAGAAAGCTTTCGCCGCCGGGTGGGCTGAAGGCGGCCAGATCCTCGCGCGTCAGCAGGCCGAGATCCGGCAGGGCCGTGTAGGGGCGTCCTTCCCATTCGCCGAAATCCTGCTCCCGGAGCCGGGCGTCCTCCGTGACACCGGCGGCGGGGCATAGGGCGGCGGCGCTCTCCAGGCAGCGGCGCGCGGGGCTGGAGATAACCCGCGGGGCGGGGGGAGCCAGCGCGGCGAGGCGGCTTTGCGCATGGGCAAGGGCCTCGCCACGCGGCAAGAGGGAGGGGACGTCCAGCCGCCCGGCCAAGCGGCCCGTGAAGTCCGATGGCGCATGGCGGATGAGAATGACATCGGCCGCCACCGGCTGCGCCATGTTCGGTCAAGCCCTTTTCAAGGAGGGAAAATGATGTTTGGTCTGCATCCCGGAAAAGGGGGCGGCATGATCGTACTCATTACAGGCGGCGCCCGCTCGGGCAAGAGCACCTATGCCGAGGCCAGGACGTTGAGCCTGCCAGGGGCGCCGCATTACATCGCCACCGCCGAGGCGGGGGATGACGAGATGGCGGCGCGCATCGCGGCGCATCGCGCCCGGCGCGGCCCGCCCTGGCAGGACAGAGAAGCCCCGCTGGACCTCGTGGGCGCGCTGGCGGCCACCGATGGCGCAGGGCCGCGTTTGGTGGATTGCCTGACGCTGTGGCTCTCCAACCTGATGTTCGCTGAACGTGATCTGGCGGCTGAGGCCGAGCGCCTTGCCGGCGCATTGGCAACCCAGGCCAGCCCGGTGCTGCTGGTGACCAACGAGGTGGGCATGGGCATTGTGCCCGAGAACGCGCTGGCCCGCGCCTTCCGCGATGCGGCGGGAAGGCTGAACCAGCGTGTTGCCGCGATGGCGGATGAGGTGCAACTCGTCGTTTCCGGCTACCCGCTGCGGGTGAAATAGATATCTTACGACCAAAGGATGACCATGACCAAACCGCTTTTTCCCGCCGCCTCGCTGGCAACGCTGCGTACACGCCTGGCCGATTTGCCCGGGCCGGATGAGGCCGCCGCCGCCGCCGCCATCACCCGCCAGACGAACCTGACCAAGCCGCCAGGATCGTTGGGGCGGCTGGAGGATCTGGCGATTCTGATGGCCGAATGGCAGGGCACCGACCGGCCGCGTATCCGCAAGGCACAGGCGGTGGTGTTCGCGGGCAATCACGGCGTGTGCGCTCAGGGGGTGAACCCCTATCCGCAGGAGGTGACGGTGCAGATGGTTGCCAATTTCCGCGCCGGCGGGGCGGCCATCAACCAGCTCTGCCGGGCCAGTGGCGCTGAGCTTTCGGTGGTGGAGCTGGAGTTGGACCGCCCGACGGGGGATTTCACCCAAGGGCTGGCGCTGAGCGAGGCGGAGCTGCTGAACGCGCTGGCGCATGGCGCGGCGGCGCTGGAGCCGGATGCGGACGTGCTTCTGCTGGGCGAGATGGGCATTGGCAATTCCACTGTGGCGGCGGCGCTGGCCAATGCCACGTTCGGCGGCACCGCGGCCGATTGGGTGGGGCCGGGCACGGGCTCCGACCATGAGGGCATCCAGCGTAAGATCGCCGCGATCGAGGCCGGGATGAAGCTCCATGCCGGGCTGTTGGGCGATGCCTTCACCACGCTGATGGCCTTTGGCGGGCGCGAGCAGGCGGCCATTTGCGGCGCGGTGTTGGCGGCGCGGGCCAAGCGCATTCCGGTGCTGTTGGATGGGTTTATCTGCACCGCCGCAGCCGCCGTGCTGGCCCGGCTCCCGGGGGATATGTTGGCGCATTGTATCGTCAGCCATGTCAGCGCCGAGCCGGGGCAGCGGCGCCTGCTTAAGCATTTGGGCAAGCAGGCGGTGTTGGATTTGGGTATGCGCCTGGGTGAAGGCTCGGGGGCGGCGGTGGCGCTGGGCGTGCTGCGCGCGGCGCTGGAGGCGCATAACGGCATGGCCACCTTCGCCGAGGCGGGTGTGTCTGGCGCATGATGGCGCCTGCGCGCCTCTGGCTGGCTTTCAGGCTCGATGAACTCCGGTTGGCGATGATGCTGCTCACCCGCCTGCCGGTGGGGAGGCTGAGCAGGCAGGTCGATCTGGCCGATGCCGTCTGGGCTTACCCGCTGGCCGGAGCCTTGGTTGGCGGGTTGGCCGGGGCGGTGTTCGAGGCGGCAAGCAGGGTGGGGCTTAGCGCTCTGCCCGCGGCGCTGCTGACATTGGCCGTTGCCGCGCTGCTGACCGGCGCGATGCACGAGGACGGGCTGGCCGACGTGGCCGATGGCTTTGGCGGCGGCGCTACACGGGAGCGCAAGCTGGAGATCATGCGGGACAGCCGCATTGGCAGTTATGGCGTGGTGGCGCTCATTCTGGCGCTGGGGCTGCGCGGAACCCTTATTGCGGGATTGCCGCCGGCGGGAGCCATTGCGCCTCTCGCCGGGTTGGGGGCGATGAGCCGCGCTGTATTGCCGGTGCTGATGCTGGCCCTGCCGCCCGCGCGGGTGGATGGGCTGGGGCAGAGCGCGAGGGCGCGGATTTCCGGGACGCGGGTGTTGGCGGGGTTGGGCGTGGCGGTGGTCATTTGCTGGGCCGCGCTGCCGAAGTTTGTCGTCGTCGTGTTGGGCATGGCCACTGTTGCCGCCTTGATGGGCTGGCTGGCTCGGCGGCAAATCGCGGGTTTTACCGGGGATCTATTGGGGGCGGTGCAGATCGTCGCCGAGATCGTGGGGTTGGCTGTGCTTACCCTTGAGGGGTGAAGCCTCTAGGGGAAGGCGGCTCTATCAGGGCTCGTGTTTGTGCGTGTGCCGGTGGTGCAGGTCCGGGTAGTGCGCGTGCCTGTGGACCAGCCGCGTGTGCCGGTGCCTGTGGGAATGCGGCTCGCCGGGCGGCGCGTCCTCGCCGTGCTCGTGCTGATGGTGCTCGTCGTGGCTGTGGCGGTG
>DAIDJU010000113.1 GCA_027451225.1 Acidocella sp.
TGAAGGAGCTGATGCGCGGCAATGTCGTGGTCGATCTTCGCAATGTGTTCGACCCCAAGGCCATGCGCGAGGCCGGGTTCGTTTATTCCGGCATCGGCCGCGCCGCATCCTGAACAGCCACGAGGATAACCTGCCTTGAACGCCGCCCACACGCATTATCCTGATTTCGCCAACCCCGAGCTGCTCGAAAAAATCCCGCTTTCCGCCAAGACCATTTTGGATGTGGGCTGCGCGCAGGGCGCGCTGGGGGCAGATTATCTGCGCCGCAATCCGAATTGCCGGGTGCTGGGCATCGACATCGACGAAGAGGCGATCAGCCACGCGCGGCACCGCATCTCCGAGACGTTCTGCGGCGATGTGGAAAAAACCCCGATGCCCTTCGAAGTGCCGGGGGGCATCGACTGCATCATCTATGGCGACGTGCTGGAACATCTGGCCGACCCCTGGGCGCTGCTGGCCGAACACGCCAAGTACCTCTCGCCCGAGGGCACCATCCTGGTCTGCATGCCCAATATCGAGCACTGGTCCTTCGTGGCGCGGCTGGTCTCGGGCTCCTTCAACTATGAGGAACAGGGGCTGTTCGACAAAACCCATCTGCGCTGGTTCACGCCGCGCACCATGGGTCAGGCCCTGGCCGATGCCGGGTTGCAACTCTCCGACCTCGCCCCCCGGCCCATCGCCATGGATCAGGCGGAGCAGTTTGTGAACGCGCTGGCCCCAGGGCTGCGGGCGCTGGGGGTCGATCCGCAGGAATATCTCAACCGCGCCGGGCCGCTGCAATTCATCTGGCGGGCGCGCAAATCCTCGCCCGAGCGGGTGGAGGTGAACGCCACCATGCTGGCGCCGCAAGGCGGTGTCTCCGATGTGCGCGTCGTGGAGCCGATACGCGCCCTGCGCACCGATAGCGCTGTCTTCTGCAAGATCCTGGACGAGCAGAACCTTCACCCCGCACTGCCCGATGCGCCGCGCATCGCCGTGCTGCACCGGCCGCTGCTGGCCGGCGGCAACGGCCTCGCCCGCATCCGCGCGCTGCTGGAGAAGGGGTATGTCATCGTCAGCGAGTTCGACGACCACCCGATCTTCCTGGAACGGCGCGGGATGAACCTGGGCGAGCTGCTTACCTTCCGCGGCGTGCATGCGGTGCAGACCAGCACCCGCCCGCTGGCCGAGGCACTGCTGCCCGAGAACCCCGAGATCGCCGTATTCCCCAACGGCATCTTCGAGCTGCCGCAGCCGCGCAATTTCCAGAACCCCGAGCAGATGACGCTGTTCTTCGGCGCGCTCAACCGCCAGGAGGACTGGGCCCCGCTGATCGGCGCGATCAACGACGTGGCGCGCGCCGTGGGGCCGCGGCTGAAATTCCAGGTGTTGTTCGACGAAGCCTTCTTCGACGCGCTGGAGACGCCGCATAAGAGCTTCCTGCCCATGACCGATTACGCCACCTATCTGCGCACGCTGGGCGAGGCGGAAATCTGCTTCATGCCGCTGTCGGACAACCCGTTCAACCGCGCCAAATCGGACCTGAAATTTATTGAATCCGCCGCCGCGCGCGTGGCCGCCCTGGCCAGCCCGGTGGTGTATGAGGGCAGCATCGAGGATGGCCGCACCGGCCTGCTGTTCAACAACCCGCTGCAACTGCGCGCCGCTCTGCTGCGCCTGCTGGCCTACCCCGAGGCGACGAAGCGCATGGCCGAGGCCGCGCGCGCCCATGTGGCGGGCACGCGCATGCTGGCCTATCAGGTGGAGGCCCGCAGCGCCTGGTACCGCAGCCTGTGGGCGCGGCGCGATGAACTGAACGCAGCGCTAAGGGCACGCGTGCCGGAACTCTTCGCCTGATGGCGCCGGCCGGGAAAATCCGGATTGTCGAGCATGTCGAGGTCGAGTGGCTGCCCGGGCAAACGGCGCGGGCCACCTGCCCCAATTGCGGCACAGAGACCGAAATGCAGCAGCTTCTGGCTGTGGACGACACCCTGGACGATGAGTACCGGCACACCACGCTGCTGATCTGCCCACATTGCACCGCGCGTTTTGTGGATGATCTGCGGGTTGCCAATTACGAGACGGACGAGGTGATCGGCCTCGGCTGGCCCGCCTATTACACGCAGATCGGCGCCGGGATCTGGCCGATTTCCGCACCGCTCGCGCGCATCGACAAACCCGCCGGAGCAAGGGCGCTGGAAATTGGCGGGGCCTATGGCTTCGGGCTGGATTTCTGCGTGCATGCCCGTGGCTGGCGGGGCGAAGGGTACGACCCTTCGCCGCTGGCCGGCATCGGCGGGCAGGAACTTGGGCTGGATATCCGGCAAGGCTACTTCACGACCAACAATCTGGCCGACGGGCCGTGGGATGTGATCGTCTCCACCGAGGTGATCGAGCATCTGGACCAGCCCTCGGCCTTTTTGGTGCTGATGCGCCAAGCCCTGGCGGACAGCGGCATATTGATGCTGACCACGCCGAATGCGGAATGGATCACCCCGGCCTTGCCCCCGAGCGAGCTGTTCGCGCTGCTGGCCCCGCGGGCGCATCTGGTGCTGCAAACGGCGCAAAGCCTGCGGATAGCCTTGGAACAAGCCGGGTTCACCCATGTGCTGGTCCGGGAGGATGCGGCGACATTGGTGGCCTATGCCTCTCTGGCGCCGTTCACGCTGAACGACGACGTCACGGCGGGACGGGCCATCTACCGGCGTTATCTGGCTGCGCGCGCCGCGCGGGCGAAACCCGGGAGCGATCTGCATCTGGGCCTTGCCAGCCGGGCGCTGTTTGACTCCGCCAACGACGCCGATACCGAAGGCGTGGAAGCCGCCTGGGCCAGCCTGCGCACGGGCGTTGCCCTGCGCTTTGGCTATGAACTGGAAAGCCTAACCGCACTGCCGCCGGGCAGCGCGGAGGAGGGGCTGGCGGGGCTGGCGAGGAGAATTCCGCTCGGGCTGGGCATGATCCTGTTCAGCTGGGCCATGTACCGCCTGAGCCAGGGCGAGGACCGCACAAAATTGCGGCCCATACTGCAACTGGCGGGAGAGGCCGTGGCCGTGCTGCAAGCGGGGCTGCTGCAACATGCGCTGGGAGAGGATCGGCTCTCGGCCAGTATCGGCGATGTCGTCCAGCAGGAATTGCTGCTCTGCGCCGCCGAGACCGGCGAGGCGGAAAGCGTTGCCGGGCTGCTGGCGCGCGGCGATGTGCTCACCGGCTGGCGTGGCTTTGTCGCGCTGGTCAATGCGGGGGCGTTCCCCCTGGCGGCAGAGCTGAAGGATAAGCTGCTGCAAGAGATGCCGGGCGAGGATCTCCCCGCCGGGCTGCGGCAGGATGCCCTGCTGAGTCTCGCGAATTTCTATCTCGCACCGGGCGCCGACGCCGCTCTGGCCCTTCCCGTGGCCGAGGCGCTGGGTGACGGGGGCAGGGGTGTCATCCTCGGCGCGTTCACCCGGCTGGTCAACGCCTCGCGCTATGAGGACGCATTGGCGGCGGCACAGCGTTATCGCATTGCGGCGTTGGCGGACGGGGCAGGGGATTCGGCGCGGGATGCGCGGTTGGCGCAAATCGTACTCGATCTCGCCGTGGGCGATCCTGCGGCGGTTCCAGCGCGGCTGCGCGGGCTGGAGATCGAACCCGCGCGGCGCGACACGCTGCTGCTGGAAGCCTTCATCCGGCTGGTCAACGCCTCGCGCTACGGGGAGGCGCTGGCATTCATTCAGACGCATGACGTGCCGGCCTTGGCTGCCCGTCTCGGCGGTGAGGTGGCCAAAAACACCGGCCTCGCCCGCATGGTTCTCGATCTCGCCGTCGGCGACCCGGCGGAAATCCCGGCACGGCTGCACGGGCTGGAGATCGAACCGGCGCGGCGCGACACGCTGCTGCTGGAAGCCTTCATCCGCCTGGTCAACGCCTCCCGCTATGACGAGGCGCTGGCGTTCTCCACCACGCATGGCGTACCGGAACGGCTTCACCATTCGGGCGGGAAAACCGGTGCCGACGCCGCCATCGCGCTGGCCGTACTGGAGTTGGAACGCGGCAACCCCGCGCTGGTGCCGCACCAACTCGCGGGGCTAGACGTACCACCCGAGCGCGCCGATGCGCTGATCCTCGGCGCCTTCACCCAATTGGTGAATACCGCCCGCTACGACGAAGCCGAAGCCCTTGTCTCCAGCGCGCCTTGCTTTGCCCGGTTGCAAATCATCGCGGGTGAGGCGGC
>DAIDJU010000114.1 GCA_027451225.1 Acidocella sp.
GCTGAAGGAAAAGCTGGTGAGGGAGGTTACGCAAGCCGTCACCTCCTCCATCGGCGCCCCCAAGGAGGCCGTCCGCGTCATCCTCCGCGAAGTCCCGCCTTGGCACTTCGCCGCAGGCGGCGAACTTAAGGGCAGGCCGCCGGGAGAAAATGGATGAACAGCTAACCGCTAATTTGTTGAAGGGCGTAAAAACGGGAGTGTGCTGATAGCACCTCCCGTTTTTCATGCCGCCCTACGCCACGGGCGCGCGGCGCTGTACGGGGAACAGCCGCAGCCCGGTGCCGCGAGAAATCATCCCCCACAGCCCGGAGGGGATCCAGACCATGAACACAACCGCCACCGCCCCGAGAGCGACAAGATACCAGGAGCCGTAATCGGCCAGCAGCCCGCGCAAGATGAAGAAAGCCAGCGTGCCGAGGATTGGCCCTTCAATGGTGCCGATGCCGCCAATGACGACGACGAAGAAGATCGTCGTGGTCCAATCTATGGAGAAGGCGGCGTCAGGCGCGATGCGCAGCTTGGTGATGAAGATCAGCGCGCCGGCCATGCCTGCCCAGGCCGCCGCCGCAAGATAGACGATCCACTTCACCCGCCGCACAGAAACACCCAGGCTGGCGGCCGCTGGTTCGGAATCACGCACAGCGGTCAGCGCCAAGCCTAGCTTGGAGCGCAGCAGCGCATACACCACCAGCGTGCCCCCTGCCCCCAGCGCCAGCGCCACCCAGAGCGTGCCGGAAAGCCGCCACCAGACGGGTATGCCCATCAGCGTGGAGGTGATCGAGGTGCCCGAGCCACCGCCCAGCGCGTCGTCATTGGCGATGAGCAGGCGCAGCACCTCCGCCACCACCCAGGTGCCGACGGCGAAGTTCGCGCCGCGCAGGCGGAACAGCAGCCCGGCCATGGGCACGGCCAGCACGGCGCAGACCAACCCGGCAATGGGGATGACAACAAACGGGTTCAGCCCCGCATTCACCCCAAGCATGACCAGCAGGTATCCGCCGATACCGACGAAAGCCTGCTGCCCAACCGAGAGCAGCCCGCCATACCCGGCCAGCAGATTCCACCCCTGGGCCAGAGCCAAGGTGTAGAGGAACTCGATGGTCCATTGCTCGGTATAGCGCCGCGCCCACCAGGGCATGGAGGCGGCAAAGACGATGCACCCCAGCAGCAGGATGAAGCTGGCGCGTTGGCGCAAGAGAGAGGAGGTTTGGGTCATGGACGTGCTCAACGGTCTCTGGTGGCGGGGAACAGCCCGGCTGGGCGCAGGGCCAGTACGGCGAGGAAGCAGAGATGCCCCGCCAGCGTGCCCCAACCGGGGTCGAACTTGGCGCCGATGGCCTGGGCCAACCCAAGGATGATGCCTCCGGCCAGCGTACCCCAAAGGGAGCCCAGCCCGCCGATGATCACGGCCTCGAAGGCGTAGAGCAGGTGTTGCGGGCCGTCGGTGGGGGAGATGTTGGTTTGCAGCACCAGGAACACGCCCGCCACCGCGACCATGGCCATCGCCAACCCCATCGCCATGGCGTAAACATGCCGGTGGTTGATGCCCATCAGCCGCACGGTCTCCGGGTCATCCGCCGCCGCGCGGAAGGCGCGGCCCAGCATGGTGTGGGAGAAGATCATCTGCATCCCCAGCAGCACCACGACAGCCGCCGCCATAACGGTAAGCGGCAGCAGACCGGCGGCGATATTGCTCCCCAGCGAGATGCTGGCCGTACCGAAATTGCCGGAATTGAGCGCGGTGGGCGTGGCGGAGAACCCCTGCAACAGCAGGTTCTGAATGATGATGGAGAAGCCGAATGTCACCAACAGCGGGCGCATCACATCCGCGCCTAATGTGCGGTTGAGGATGCAGCGTTGCAGCACATAGCCCAGCACCGCCATCAGCGGCACGGTGAGCAGCATGGCCTCGGCCGGGTTGAGCCCAAGCCAGCCGGTAAGCGCGATGGCGATATAGGCGGCGAGAATGGCGAAATCGCCATGCGCGATATTGATCATGCGCATCACGCCAAAGGCAAGCGACAGCCCCGCCGCGAGCAGCGCGTACAGCCCGCCAGTGAGCAGCCCTTGCAGGAGGGTGTTGATCCAGTCGGCCATGCTTATACTCCGAAATAGGCGCGGGAGATCTGATCGCGGGTCAGCTCCGCCGGGCGGCCTTCGAGCGAGACGCGGCCTTCCTGGAAGCAGTACACGCGGTCGGCCACGCGCAGCGCCTGGCCGGTATCCTGCTCGACCACCAGCACCGAACAGCCTTCCGCCTTGATGCGCGGCAGGGCAGCGTAGATGTCGCGGATGACGATGGGCGCCAGGCCGAGCGAGATCTCGTCGCACAGCAGCAGGCGGGGGTTGGACATCAGCGCCCGGCCGATGGCGACCATCTGCTGCTGCCCGCCAGAGAGCGCGGTGGAGGGCCGCTTG
>DAIDJU010000115.1 GCA_027451225.1 Acidocella sp.
GGCACGCCCAAGGCCAGTTGGCAGTCTGCCAGCTTGATCGCCGCGGCGAAGGAAGGCCGGGGTTCGGCAAACCGCACATGGGGCGGCAGCGTGAAGTAATCGCGCAGGACCTCTGCGACCTGTGCGCCCGCCCGCTGCGCAACCGCACCCGCGTGTCGCTCTCGCATGCAAGCATGCAGATGCACGGCGCCATGGGCGCGGCCATCCTGCAGGTCGAGCCCATGCTTCACCGCGAGTGCGCCGCCATCAGCACGCGCCATTGTCCATCCCTGCGCCGGGATATCGCCAACGGCACCCTGCGCGTCCGACAGGTTCTCCGCTGGCGTGCGCAATACGCGATATTGAAGCCTGAGGCCGTCGAGGAGTTCACGGGCGAGCGCCGGCAGGCTGTCGGCCACGCCAAGGTCGAGCTGCTGCATTTTCTGGCGCGCGATGCCGAATGGTTGGGTGGTGCGGTGTGAGTCTCTTCTCCCCTTCCCCTTTCTCGACCCTGCCGCAATTTCAGGCGCGCGTAATCCTCGCTGATCCGCCATGGCACTACAGCCTCTATTCAGCCAAGGGCGAGAAGAAAGCGCCCCAGGCACATTATGGCTGCATGCCCACGGCTGACATTAAGGATCTGCCCGTGGCGGAGCTGGCTAACCCGGCGGGATGCGCGCTCATCATGTGGGCCACTGCAGCCGATGCTGCCCGAGGCGCTGGATACGCTGCGCGCCTGGGGCTTCGCCTTCAAAAGCGCCGGGGCCTGGGCCAAGCAGAGCAGCACCGGGGCGGCGTGGCACTTCGGCACCGGCTACCGCTACCGCTCGGCGGTCGAGTTCTGGCTCCTCGGCACCATTGGCCGCCCGCGCCAGAAGTCGCGCTCGGTGCGCAACCTCATTGTGGCCCCAGTGCGCGAGCACAGCCGCAAGCCCGAGCGCATGCGCGCCGACATCGAGGCCATGTTTCACGGCCCGTACCTCGAACTCTTCGCCCGCGAAGCCGCCCCCGGCTGGCTCAACTGGGGCAACGAGGTCGACAAGTTCATCGCCGCCACCCAGCCGCCGCGCGCGGACGCACCAAACCACCCAGAAGGAGCGCCCCTTTGACCAAACACATCATGCTCGACCTTGAAACCATGGGTACCACCCCAGGCTCAGCAATCACCCAGATCGGTGCGGTGGTGTTCGATCCGGCGACAGAGAAGTTTGGCGCCACCTTCTACCGCCGCATCTGTCTCAGGAGCTGTGTCGAAATAGGGATGACGATGGACCCGGACACCGTGATATGGTGGCTCAAGCAGAGCGATGCGGCGCGGGCTGAGTTTGCCAAGCCTTCGATCCATATCGCCGTGGCGCTGCGTGATTTTAAATCGTTTCTCGTCAACCACCTGGACGGTGATGTATCGCCATGCATCTGGGGTAATGGTGCTGGTTTCGACAACATTTTGCTCGCCGATGCATACCGTCTCTACGGATATGGCTCCGTATGGCCGCATTACGCAGACCGCTGTTTCCGCACGCTCAAGAGCGAGTTCTCGGGCATCGCCAAACCCGCCACACGCACCCTTGCAGAGTACGCTGACGCCGGCCTGATCTGTGACGGCGAGTTTGTAGCTACGGCGCATAACGCGCTGTGGGATGCCATCACCCAGGCTCACTGGGCGATGCATATCCTAAAATCTTTGCGGGAAGTCGTATGATCCGCCCAGACGAAATCATCGTGGATCTGTTCGCCGGCGGCGGTGGTGCGAGCCAGGGCATCTTCCAGGCCACCGGGCGCCATCCCGATATCGCCGTGAACCACGATCTGGACGCCATTGCGGTGCACCTGCGCAACCACCCGGAGACCGAGCACCGCTGCGAGAGCGTGTGGAAGGTCGAGCCGGTGGCAGCCTGCGCCGGGCGGCCGGTGGGCCTGCTCTGGGCCTCGCCGGATTGCCGCCACTTCTCCCGCGCCGCCGGCGGCCGCCCGAAGTGGAAAGCAGTGCGCTCCCTGCCGGGCGTCGTGCTCACCTGGGCCACCCGCGTGCGTCCGCGCAAGATCGTGGTCGAGAACGTGCGCGAGATGCTCGGCTGGGGCCCGCTGCTGGAGGACGGTACGCCCTGCCCCGCCCGGGTGGGGCGCAGCTTCAACCAGTGGGCCGGGCGGCTGCGCGGGCTCGGCTACCGCGTCGAGTGGCGCGAGCTGTGCGCCGCCGACTTCGGCGCTCCGACCATCCGCACGCGCCTGGTGATTGTCGCCTCACTTGACGGCCCCATCGTCTGGCCCCAGCCCACACACGCCCGCCTGCCCAGCATGTTCGAGCGCCCCTGGCGCACGGCCGGGGAGTGCATCGATTGGGCGATTCCCTGCCGCTCGATCTTCGACCGCCCCCGCCCGCTGAAGGACGCCACGCTGCGCCGGATCGCCGAGGGCATCATGCGCTACGTGGTTAACGCCGAGAGCCCCTATATCGTGCCTGCCGTCATCGCCGGGTGCGGCGGCCGCACGGGGCAATCGCCACCGCGCGCCGCCAGCAGCCCCTTGGGCACGATCACCACCAAGGCGGACCAGATCCTCGTGACAGCCAATACCGTCGAGATGCGTGGCACCGGCACCGCCCGGGGCGTCGACGCGCCGCTGTCGAGCATCACCGCGCAGGGGCTGCACCATGGCTTGGTGGCCGCGCATCTCGCCCCCATCACCCATACCGGACGCAACCGGGGCAGTGCGCTGCACAATCCGGTGCCGACCATTACCTGCGCGCACCGCGGCGAACAGGCGCTCATCAGCGCCTTCATCGCTCAGCATAACGGGGGTGTGGTAGGCCGCCATGCAGGGAAGCCACTGAGTACCATTACCACGGCGGGAACACAGCAGAATCTGGTCCTGGCGGATATGACGCCGGAGGACGTGGCGGGAGCTGAGCGTGTGGCGGCGTTCTTGATCAAATACTATGGCACTGGAGGTCAGCATCAAGCTCTATCCGAGCCATTACACACCATCACAGCCCTTCCACGTTTCGCTCTGGTGACGGTGCATGGCGTTCCGACGCCCATTACCGACATCCGCATGCGGATGTTCACGCCGGGCGAGCTTGCCCGCGCCCAGGGCTTCCCGGCCGATTACGATCTCACGGATGGCGGGCGGCTCTCAAAAACTGCCAAGGTGCGCCTCATCGGCAACAGCGTCTGCCCGGACATGGCCGAGGCCGTGATCCGCTCGATTTTTGGATATCGCCTGGAAGAAAGGATGGTTGCATGACCCAGCAGGACAACAAACTCGAACCGCTGCCAGCTGAGTTCGTGCTCCTAGACCTCAAGGAGGTCCGGCGTCGGGTGGGGCTGGGAACATCGACCATCTATCGCATGATGGATGACGGAGAATTCCCGCTCAGCTTAAGCATCGCGGCGCGCACCGTCCGATGGCTGGAGTCTGAGGTCAACGCCTGGATCGAGGCGCGCATGGCCCAGCGCCGCGTTCCGCGCCGTGGGCGTCCCGCCGGCCAGCCGCCGCAAGCGGCTGCATAAAGATGCCAATCACCGCCGCCGGGCCAACGCCAGCTCGTCCGGCGGCGGGAATCCATCGAGCAGCATGTCAGCCCATGCCTGGGCCAGCTCCCGCCGACGAGCCGCATGCATGGCGCGGTTATATGCCCCTTCTGACGTCGATACCGACTCGGCCTTGCCGCCTGGCGCATGCGCCAGCATCAGGTCGATGATCTGCCGGTCTTCCCGGAAAGACTCGTTCATGATGGAGCTGAACGCCGCCCGGAAGCCATGCGGCACATGCTGCCCATGATACCCGGCTCGATTGAGCAGATACCCGAGCGCATTCTCGCTCATCGGCCTGTGCGGGTGGCGCCCGTTGGGGAACACAAGCGGATGCCGCCCGGTGTACTGCCGTACCACCCCAATCACCTCCACCGCCTGGCGTGACAGCGGCACAGCGTGCGCCTGCTTCATCTTCATGCGCTCGGCAGGGATCTCCCAGGTCGGGGAATCGCCATCCAGCCCCTCGAATTCACCCCATAGCGCACCGCGCAGCTCACCCGGCCGCACCGCGGTGAGCGCAATCAGTCGCAGCCCCAGGCGGGTAACCGGGTGGGCCGGGATGCTCTCAGCCGCGCGCAGCATCTCGCGCAGCGGCTCCAGCTCGGTAACGGCTGGCTGGCGCCCCCGCTTCTTCGGGGCCATCGCACCGCGCGCCAGGTGCGCCGGATCATTCCTGGCCACCCCCAATGCCACCTCATAAACAAACACCGCCGAGATCCGTTGGCGCACCCGCCGTGCTGTCTCTGGCGCTCCTGCCCCCTCTATCGCGTGCAGCACGTTCACCACCGCCGGCGTCTCAATGTCCGTAATCGGCAGCTCGCCAAGGGTGGGGAATACATGCTTCGTCAGGCTGTCCAGCACATCAGCCGCATGCCGCGCGGTCCAGGTGGGGGCCTGTTTCGCGTGCCACACCTTGGCGATGGCCTCAAATGTGTTGGCGGTGGAGATCTTCCCCGCCGCGCGGGAGAGCTTGCGCTCGGTCGATGGGTCGCGTCCGGCGCGCAGCTGCCCCTTGGCCTCCTCCCGTTTTTCCCGCGCCTCGGCGAGAGAGACGGCGGGGTATGGCCCCAGGGAGAGGAGCTTCTCTTTCCCCTGGTGCTCGTACCGTAGCCGCCAGATTTTTCCGCCCGCCGGCGTCACCCAGAGGAATAACCCGCTGGCATCCACGAGGCGGTATGGCTTCTCGGCAGGCTTGGCTGTCCTGACCTTGGCATCTGTCAGCATGTACCCCTCCACAACATACCCGGCTTCACCAAATCAGATACCCGGGAATATACCCGACTTTTTTTGAGCTTAACCCGGGTACGATGGCAAGACGGCGGAAGCCGACTCATTCAAAATTGGCTGATTTCAGCCGATTTTGACCACTACAGACGACTCTGAGAAAGAGTAATTGGCGGAAGCGGTGAGATTCGAACTCACGGTAGGCGCAAACCTACGGCGGTTTTCAAGACCGCTGCCTTAAACCACTCGGCCACGCTTCCCTGCCGGGGGGTATCCTTTCCCCCACCTGCCTTACGCGGTCAAGCGCACGCCAAGCCGCCCGGCGAGATCCTGAATAAACTGCCACGCCACGCGGCCCGAGCGCCCGCCGCGCGTCACCGACCATTCCACGGCGGCGGCGTGCAGGTCCTCAGTGCTGATCGGCAGCTTATAAGCCTCGGCGTAGCCCTCGATCATGGCAAAGAACACGTCCTGCCCGCTATTGTGGAAGCCGAGCCAGAGGCCGAAACGGTCCGAGAGGGAGACTTTCTCCTCGATCGCCTCGCCGGGATGAATGGCGGTGGAGCGCTCATTCTCGATCATGTCCCGCGGCATCAGGTGCCGGCGATTCGATGTCGCATAGAACAACACGTTCTCCGGCCGCCCCTCGATACCGCCATCCAGCACCGATTTCAGCGCCTTGTAATCGGCGTCCTCACGCTCGAAGGAGAGATCGTCGCACAGGATGACGCAGCGGCGCGGCCCGCCACGCAGCAGGTTCAGCAACTCCGGCAGGGTACGGATATCCTCGCGGTGGATCTCGATCAGCGCCAGCGCGCCGGGCGATTCGCGATTCACCTCGGCATGCACCGCCTTCACGAGCGAGGATTTGCCCATGCCCCGCGCGCCCCAGAGCATGGCATTATTGGCGGGCAACCCGGCGGCGAAGCGGCTCGTGTTCTCGAGCAAGATCTCCTTCTGCTGGCCGATGCCCTGCAACAGCCCAATAGCCACGCCCGCCACACGCGGCACCGGGGTGAGCGCGCCGCGCTCGGGGTGCCAAACAAAGGCATCCGCGCCGCTCATATCCGGCACGGTGGGCGGCGGCGGGGCCAGACGCTCCAGCGCTTCGGCGATCCGGCGCAGCAAAGCATCATCCATTCGACTCACTCCCTGTTGACTGCATCGCCGCGCAACCTATGGTCCGCCGCAATCCACGGCAACCACGGAGCCATCATGTTCATCACCCCCGCCTATGCGCAAACCGCCGTTCCGGCCGGCGCGTCCAGTTTCGTTACCATCGTGCAGTGGGCGCCCATCGTCCTCATGGCGGCGGTGTTCTATTTCCTGCTCATCCTGCCGCAACAGAAGCAGCAGAAGAAGCTGAAGGCCCAGCTCGCGGCGCTCAAGCGCGGGGATAAGGTGGTGACCTCGGGCGGGATCATCGGCACGGTGAAGAAGGTCGCCGAGAACGCCACCGAAATCGATGTGGAAATCGCCCCGAACGTGACGGTGAGCGTGCTGCGCTCGACCATCAGCAGCGTCGTGGCGCCCAAGGCCTAAGCAAACGTTTTTAGCGCCCTTTTCGTAAAAAGGGCGCCCCAAAAACGCTTGTGAGTTTTAGAACCGGCGCGCGGTGGTGTAGCGGGCCACGTCGATCAGCGCCGTGCGCATCTCGCCCTCGGGGAAGCGCGCCAGCGCCGCACAGGCGGAGTCAATAAACTGCTCGGCCCGGGCGATCGTCTTCGCCGTAGCATCGTATTTGCGGATCAGTTCCAGCGCCGCCGGCAAATCGGCTTCGGTCTGCTCGCCCTGCTCGATGGTGCGGGTCCAGAATTCCTGTTCCTCGCCCTGCGCGGCGGCGATGGCCACCAGCACCGGGTAGGTCAGCTTGCCCTCGCGGAAATCGTCGCCCACCGTCTTGCCGAGTTCGGCCTGCACGGCGGAATAGTCCAGCGCGTCGTCCACCAGCTGGAACGCCATGCCGAGATCCATGCCGAACTGGTACAGCGCGGCGCAATCCTCGGCTCCGCGCCCGGCGACCACCCCGCCAACCTCGCAGGCGGCGGCGAAGAGGGCGGCGGTCTTGCCGCGGATCACCTCGAAATATTTATCCTCGGTCGTGGAGAGGTCGTTCTGCGTGGTCAGTTGCAGCACCTCGCCCTCGGCGATGGTGGCGGAGGCGGCGCAGAGAATCCGCAATACGTCCAGCGAGCCGTCCTCGACCATGAGCTGGAAGGACCGGGCGAACAGAAAATCGCCCACCAGCACCGAGGCCTTGTTGCCGAACACCGCATTGGCGCTGGCGTAACCCCGGCGGAGCACGGATTCGTCCACCACATCGTCATGCAGCAGCGTGGCGGTGTGGATGAACTCGACACAGGCGGCAAGCTGGATGTGGCGCTCGCCCTCGTAACCGCAGAGCTTGGCGGTGGCGAGCGTGAGCAGCGGGCGCAGACGCTTGCCGCCAGCGGCCACCAGATGCGCGGCCAGCTGCGGAATCAGCGCCACCGGACTTTCCATGCGGGTCAGGATCGCCTGATTGGTGGCCTGCATGTCCAGCGCCAGCAGCGCCGTCAGCTGTCCCAGAGCATCGTTTGTCACTGGCGTCGAACCATCCAATTTTTTAGCGCCTTAACCTGTCTCGCGTCTCGCGGATTTGCGATACCACCATATCCAGCCGGTTTTAAGGAAGGTCAAGGTGACAGGCACGGACGAAATCAGCACGGGAGGGTTGCTTGGCGGGCGGCTAGTCTATCGCCAGCTGCGGGGCGGGCACCGCAGCGGCTTCGAACCCGTGCTGCTGGCAGCCAGCATTCCGGCACGGGCGGGGGAGCTGGTGTTGGAGGCAGGCACCGGCGCAGGCGCAGCCCTGCTATGCCTCGGGGCGCGCGTGGCGGGGGTGCGGGGCATCGGGGTGGAGCGCGACGCCGCCTTGGCCGCGCTGGCGGCGGAAAATTTTTCCGCCAACCATCTCGCCGGCCTTGCCGCGCTGCGGGCGGACGCTGCCGCCCTGCCCTTCGCGCCTGACACATTCCACCATGTTCTGGCCAACCCGCCCTGGTTCTCGCCCAATGGCACTCCCTCGCCCGATGCGCGGCGGGACCTTGCCCACCGGACAAGCCAAGGGCTGCTGCAAGGCTGGATCGGCGAACTTACCAGGGTGCTGCGCGGGCGCGGAAGCATAGGGCTGATTTTACCCGCGCCCAGCTTCGCCGAGGCCGCCAGCGCCCTGAGAGCGCGCCATTGCGGGGCCATCACCCTCATCCCGCTCTGGCCCCGCGCCGGGCTGCCTGCCAAGATGGTCATCCTCACCGCCCTCAAACACAGCAAAACCCCGGATGCGGTGCATCCGGGCCTGATGCTGCACGATGCAGGCGGCATAACCCAAGCGGCCGAGGCGATCCTTCGCGGCGGCGCGGCGCTAACCTAGCGCCAACAGCGCGGCGAGCGGGTCTTCCAGCTCGTTGATGTTCACCACGAGATAATTCTCGTGCTTGGGCGCCGCGCCGGAGCTGGAGATGCGCTCGGCATAAACGTTCAGCGTCCCATCCCAGGCGATGCGCACATTATAGGGGCGCGGCACGGGGCCTGGGGTAATCGTCCATTCAGCCGCCGCGCTGCCCGGCGGCATGTCGGGGACGGCCGGCGTGAGATCGGCGTCATCCGGGGCTGCATTTTCAGCCACCGCCGCCTCAATCGCCGATGCGGCTTCACGGTCGTAGCCTTTGCCGTCCGGCGGCAACATCAGCAACACCTCATTCGGGTCGAAGCCCCGCAGCGCCTTGCTCAGCCACTCCCATTCCGCGGTGGACATGAACTCCTCCTCCCGGAAGGCGGGGGGGATATGCGCCATGTTGAAGGTGTAGCGGATCTCCACCTGCCAGGCCCGCTTCTGCTCGCGCAGAATACGGACCAGCTCGGGGAGTTCCTGAAAATTGGAACGATAGGCCATCACGTTGTAGCGGATACGCGGGGCCTCCGGCGTGGCGGCGAACACCTCCAGCAACTGCGCCAGATTCTCCATGAAGATGGGAAAACGCGCGCCCTTGCGCATCTTCTCGTACACTGGCGGGTTGAAGCTCTCCAGCGACACGTTGACATGGCTCATGCCGGAGCTTGCCAGAGCCTCGAAAAACGCGCGCGGCTGGCGCTTGGCGAGGTTGGTGGTGAAGAACAGTTTGTCCCGGTACTCGCGCGGGACCATGCCGATGAACTCGGGCAGGCGCGGATGCAGCGCCGCCTCATGCAGGCAGGAGAGCCAAAAATTCCCGTCCGTGACGAAGGGAATCAGCCGCAGGACGGAACGGAACGTCTCCTCGCTCATTACATAGGTCTTCTTCGTGCCCGCGTAGTCGTACACGCAGAATGGACAGCGAAGGTTACAGTTGTTGACGATATCCATGGCGATGAGCTGGATCGGCTCGAACCTGGTTTTCAGCTGCGGAGCGAGGTCCAGCACATGCCCGCCACCGGCCCGCACGAATACCCGGTCACGTTCGGCTTCGGAGAGCTGGGCGTCAAACAGCACGAAGAAGCCGTAACTCCCGTCGCCTATGCCCAGCTGGCGCAGCACGTCGCTGGGCTGGTCGGCGCTCACCCGCGCCAGCACGGTCTCGCCCCCGGCTTCGTCCGGCAGCACCACCTCGACCCCGATACGCCGCGCCTCGTCCGAAAGATCACGGACCCAGCCGGCGACATGGCGCACGCTCCGTTCATCGACATAGCCCTGCAACGGCCCTCCCAGCCCCAGCGGCTCGGTCCGCAGCGCCGGGGCCAGTTCCAACCTGTGCGCCGCACCCACGGGGCGCACGAACACAAGCTCACGCTCCGCCACGCTCAACGGGGCCGGGAACAAGGCGGTGAAGGCGTAGCCGCCGTCGCCCACCCCCACCTGCACCAGCAGGTCGCTATGCGCATCGGCAATGCCGGATGCCAGCACGCGCTCCCCCGCCTCGCCGGGCAGGACAGCCTCATAGGCAAGGCGGCGGGTTGCATCATTCAGGTCGCGGAGCCACCCCTTCACATGGTGGGTGCTGCGCTCGTCGATATACCCCTGGTAGTGGGCGGCCTGGGTTGTCATCGCATCCATGCAACCGACACTAAACAATGCCCCTCAGCCGTACAATCGGCCAGCGCCCTCCCGCCCAGGGCCGATTCGCCGAGTCCTGGCGGCTTGAAGCCCGCCCATGCCCACCCCACATCGCGAACATATAGCGAACAATTTTTCTGCCCCTGGCGATGACTCGTGATAAGACGCGGGGTTGGGAAAAAACTTCACAGGCATGATCTAGTAGCGATTGCGCGAGCCCCTGACTATATGTTGTTATGTCCCCCGATTTGTTAACTGGGAGCCGGCAGATGAACATGATGACGAAGCCCGAAGCTGTACTGCTGAATGAAGTGCAGATGCGCGGGCGCCATCCCGTCCACGTCGACCGCTCCCGCGATGCGCTGCTGACCGATTTCGGCCGCGCCACGCTCGATGACCGCTACCTCCTGCCCGGCGAGAGCTACCAGGATCTGTTCGCCCGCGTCGCCTCTTACTATGGCGACGACGCCGCCCACGCCCAGCGCCTGTACGACTACATCTCCAAGATGTGGTTCATGCCCGCCACCCCGGTGCTCTCCAACGGCGGCACGGATCGCGGCCTGCCCATCTCCTGCTTCCTCAACGAGGCCACCGACAGCCTGGACGGCATCGTCGGCCTCTGGAACGAGAATGTCTGGCTCGCCTCCAAGGGCGGCGGCATCGGCTCCTATTGGGGCAATCTGCGCTCCATCGGCGAGAAGGTCGGCCAGAACGGCAAGACCTCCGGCATCATTCCCTTCATCCGCGTGATGGACAGCCTCACCCTCGCCATCTCGCAAGGGTCTCTGCGCCGCGGCTCGGCGGCGGTGTACCTGCCGGTCTGGCACCCCGAGATCGAGGAATTCGTGGACATGCGCCGCCCCACCGGCGGCGACCCGAACCGCAAGGCGCTCAACCTGCACCATGGCGTGCTGATCTCCGACGCCTTCATGCGCGCCGTGGAGAATGACGAGCAGTGGCCGCTGAAATCCCCCAAGGATGGCAGCCATGTCCGCTCCGTCTCGGCGCGCGGCTTGTGGATCCGCATCCTCACCACGCGCATCGAGCAGGGCGAGCCATACCTTATCTTCTCCGACCACGTGAACAACGCCCGCCCCGAGCAGCACAAGCTGGCCGGGCTGGAGGTGAAGACCTCGAACCTGTGCGCCGAGATCACCCTGCCCACCGGCGTGGACCAGTACGGCAAGCAGCGCACCGCCGTGTGCTGCCTCTCCTCGCTGAACCTGGAAACCTGGTTCGAGTGGCACAAGGATGAGCAGTTCATCGAGGACGTGATGCGCTTCCTCGATAACGTGCTGCAGGATTTCATCGACAAAGCCCCCGACTCCATGGAGCGCGCCAAATACGCCGCCTATCGCGAGCGTTCGGTGGGCCTCGGCGTGATGGGCTTCCACTCCTTCCTGCAAGACCAGAACGTGCCCTTCGAGAGCGTGATGGCCAAGGTGTGGAACACCAAGATGTTCAAACACATTCGCGCCGGGGCGGATGCGGCCTCCAAGAAGCTGGCCGCCGAGCGCGGCGCCTGCCCGGACGCGGCGGATTACGGCATCGATGAGCGCTTCAGCCACAAGATCGCCATCGCCCCCACCGCCTCCATCTCCATCATCACCGGCAACACCTCGCCGGGCATCGAGCCGATCGCGGCCAATGTGTTCCTGCAGAAGACGCTCTCCGGCAGCTTCTCGGTGCGTAACCGCCCGCTGCAGAAGGTGCTGGCCAAGTACGGCAAGGATGATGAGGAAACCTGGTCCTCCATCACCATCAACAAGGGCTCGGTGCAGCATCTGGACTTCCTGCCCCAGCACGACAAGGACGTGTACAAGACCGCCTTCGAGCTGGATCAGCGCTGGGTGGTGGAACACGCCGCCGACCGTGCGCCCTATGTCTGCCAGAGCCAGTCGGTGAACCTGTTCCTGCCGGCCAACATCCATAAGCGCGACCTGAACCAGATCCACTACCAAGCCTGGAAGAAGGGCGTGAAGTCGCTGTATTATTGCCGCTCGCTCTCCATTCAGCGTGCGGACAATGTCTCCGAGAAGAAGGAAAAGGCCTCCATGCTGGAGCCGGTGGCGAACGATGCCGCCGCCCCGCTGCCGATGGCGGCTTCCAGCAACAATTACGAAGAGTGCCTGGCCTGCCAATAGTAGGGCGGCCCGGAAAGCAAAAAACCTGGAGCGCCGGAGAAGACCCGGCGCTCCAGCCACAGCGCTTACGTTTTGTCTTGAGAACTCACCTCACCCATCTTCCAAGACGGGCCTGTTCTGCAGAGGGCTGATAGTACACTCACCCCGTGACAGACTGGTCAGCCAATTTCATAAATTGCCGGATATTATTCGTTAGATCGCGAGCCGTCCGTGCGGCCCCCATCAGCGTTGCCGAGCCAGGACCTGTCCAATCGCCATAGCCCGCCAGCCACAGGCGCGGTTCCTTGATCGAGTGCTGGTTTTCGACTTTCACTTTCCCATCCGCCTCAACGACGCCAAGCGGGGCCAAATGACCGAGCGCGGGGCGGAACCCCGTACACCAGATGATGGCGTCAACCGCCATTTCTGTCCCATCCGGCCAGATGACGCCCGTGGCGGTCATCCGCTCGAACGTACGCACGGATGTTAGAGCGCCGCGCTCACGAGCTTTTTTTACAGGCGGCACCATCACGATATCCCCAATGCCGCCCACGGGCGAGGCGGAGGGCCCCGCCTTCATGCGGGCAACAGCACGTTGAAACAGCACATGCCCATCAACGTCATCGGGAAGAAACAACGGCTCGGAAGCGGTAACCCAAAGGGCGCGCGCCACGAGCGAGAGCTCAGCCATGATCTGAGCCCCGCTATTCCCGCCGCCGACGACAAGGACGGTCTGCCCGGCATAGTCCCCGGGGCGCGAATAATGCGCGGAATGTACCTGAACGCCCTTGAACAACTCCCTTCCGGGGATGTCCGGACTATACGGGTGCGACCAGGTGCCAGTCGCGCTGATGACCAGTTTGGCGGCAAAGCGCCCCGCGTCGGACACCAATTCGAGATGATCCTCTGCCCGTTCTACCGCGTTCACTTGAACCGCGCGCCGGATGGGCAACTGATAACGGCTCTCATAACGGGCAAGGTAGTCGAGAACATCATCCCGTGTCGGATAACCTTCATGCGCCGGTGGGGGCATCAGCCACCCAGGCAATGAACTGTAGCCGGCAGGCGAGAACAAGCGCAGGGAATCCCAGCCATGCCTCCAAGCGCCTCCGGGACCATGCTCGGCGTCAAGGATCAGGAAATCCACCCCGGCGCGACGAAGATAGTAGCCAAGCGCCAGCCCCATTTGCCCGCCACCGACAATGATGATCTCATGGTTTTCCATATCAGGCGGCCTTCTTCGTCAAATGGACCTCTGATTGACCCGCCGGGACAGTTCCTCCGCGTTTTCCCTGCGCTCGCTATAGCGGTCAACCAGGTAATCGGCGCAGCCACGGGTCAGCAGGGTGAACTTCACCAACTCCTCCATAACATCGACGATGCGGTCATAATAGGGCGAAGGCTTCATGCGGTCGTTGTCATCGAACTCCGTGAAGGCTTTCGGCACCGAGGACTGGTTGGGGATGGTGATCAGGCGCATCCAGCGGCCGAGAATGCGCAGTTGGTTGACCGCGTTGAAGCTCTGCGACCCGCCGCTGACCTGCATCACCGCCAGCGTCTTGCCCTGGGTCGGGCGCACCGCGCCCAGCGTCAGCGGGATCCAGTCGATCTGCGCCTTCATGATTCCGGTCATGGCGCCATGGCGCTCCGGCGAGCACCACACCATGCCCTCGCTCCAGCTCACCAGATCGCGCAACTCCTGGACCTTGGGATGATCGGCTTCGGCGTCGTCCGGCAACGGCAGGCCGGAGGGGTTGAAGCTCCGTGTCTCGGCACCGAAACGGCGCAGGATCCGGGCGGCTTCCTCCGTAACCAGGCGGCTGAACGAACGCGCCCGCAGCGAGCCATACAGCAGCAGGATGCGCGGCTGGTGCCGCGGCCGGGGGGCGTTGAACAGGCGCTCTTCGTCGATCGACGCGAAGCAAGCTTCGTCCAGATTCGGCGTCGTGTCCTCAGCCATGGATGCCGGCTCGATCAGCGCGCTCGTACCAGCCTTTGGACGCGGTCACGAGCCTGACCACCAGCAGCATCACCGGCACCTCGATCAGCACGCCGACAACAGTTGCCAGCGCCGCGCCTGATTGGAAGCCGAACAGGCTGATCGCCGCGGCCACGGCCAGCTCGAAGAAGTTCGAGGCACCGATGAGCGCCGATGGGCAGGCAATGTTGTGCTTCTCGCCAACGGCGCGGTTCAGCACGTAAGCCAGGCCGGAATTGAAGAAGACCTGGATGAGGATGGGAATGGCCAGCATGACGATGACCATCGGCTGGCCCAAAATGGCCTGGCCCTGGAAGGCAAACAGTAGCACCAGCGTGAGCAGCAGAGCGAAAATCGACCACGGCCCAATCTTGGCCATGGCCGCATCGAAAGCAGCCTGGCCTTTGGCCATCAGGTGCCGGCGCCAAAGCTGGGCCAGGATGACCGGAATGACGATGTAGAGCACCACCGAGGTGATCAGCGTTCCCCACGGCACGGTGATGGCGGAAATTCCCAACAGCAACCCCACGATGGGCGCGAAGGCGAAGACCATGATGGTGTCGTTGAGCGCCACCTGGGACAGGGTGAACAGCGGATCGCCGTTGGACAGGCGGCTCCACACAAACACCATGGCCGTGCAGGGGGCTGCGGCCAGCAGGATAAGTCCGGCGATATAGCTGTCGATTTGTCCCGCCGGCAGGAACGGGCGGAACAGATGCCCTATGAAAAGCGATGCCAGCAGCGCCATGGAAAATGGCTTAACCAGCCAATTCACGAACAGCGTGACGCCGATGCCGCGCACATGCTGCCTGACCTCATGCAAGGCCCCGAAATCGACCTTCACCAGCATTGGGATGATCATCACCCAGATGAGCAGGCCAACGGGGAGATTGACCTGGGCGATCTCCAGGCCGCCGATGGCCTGAAACAGCCCCGGCGCGGCCTGGCCGGCCACAATGCCCGCGACGATGCAGAGAAAAACCCAGACGGTCAGATAACGTTCGAAGGTGCTCATCGGTACACCCGCGGCCTTCTTGGCCGTGACTTCACATTGGACGGACATGGGAATTCCTTACAGCTTCAGGGCCTGACGAATGGCGGGCACGAGACGGGCGCGAATGTCGTCGCGTACCGCCACAAAACTCTCCAGCGGCTCGCCATGCGGGTCATGGAAAGGCACATGAATGCGGGGCACGGGCTTGGGGAAAATTGGACAGGTTTCCTTGGCGTTGTCGCAGACGGTCACCACGAGGTCGATCGCCTCGTTCATCACGGCATCGACATCCTTCGGGTACAGCCCCTCGGTCGGCAGGCCCGCGTGTTTCAGGGCTTGGATCGCGCCGTCAGCCACTTTGGGCTGAGGGCGCGTGCCGGCGGATAGCGCGCGCACCGCGCCGCCCAGATCGTGATTAAGGATGACCTCGGCCATCTGCGACCGGCATGAGTTGCCGGTGCAGAGGATGAGAACCGTCTTCTGCGCCGCCAACGGGCCGGTCATGGCGCCACCCGCTTGCCAGCGGCATCCACGACCTGCTCGCCATCCTCCTTGACGAAAGCGCCGCGCTGCGGATTGGGCAGAAGGTCCAGCACCACTTCCGAAGGGCGGCACAGCTTCACGCCGAGCGGCGTGACCACGATCGGCCGGTTGATAAGGATCGGGTGCGCCATCATGGCGTCGATCAGCTTGTCATCAGCAAGGCCAGGATCATCCAGCCCCAACTCATCAAATGGCGTGCCCTTGCGGCGCAACAGCTCGCGCACCGGAATACCCATCCGCAGGATGAGGTCCACCAGCTCCAGGCGGCTCGGCGGGGTCTTCAGGTATTCGATGATCTGCGGCTCTTCACCGCTATTGCGAATCAGGGCGAGCGTATTGCGCGACGTGCCGCAATCCGGGTTGTGGTAGATGGTCACGCTCATGCTATTGTCTCCTCGGTGTCATCAGGACGCATATTGCAAGGCCTCCTGGTCATGATGGTCTTTGCCGTTTTGGTTTTTCCAGCTTCGTGCCGTCGCATATTCCGACACCGCAGGCCGTCGGGTCCCCCTGGCAGCAATTTTCGGTCAGGTATCCGAGCAGGGCATTCATGTTTGCAATCTCGGCCGAATAGATCAGGGAGCGGCTCGCGCGCCGGAACGTGACAAGCCCGGCATGGCGGAGCTGGCTGAGATGGAAGGAGAGTGTCGCCGATGGCAGCCCAAGCCGCTCACCGATCTGGCCAGCGGGCAAACCCTCCGGCGCGGCCTGTACGAGCAGGCGGAAGATATCGAGCCGGGTCTCCTGGGCGAGTGCAGCCAACGCAGCGATGATGTCAGGTTTCTCCATGATTCCATATTGATGGAAATATGGATTTAAAGCAACCATGAGCCGCCCAGCGTCCATCAGACAACGCCGTGCCTATAAGTGGCAATGGTATCCACACGATGGACTTCAAAGCGACCAGAGAGTGCGGCTTCGCCAACAATGTCAGACTGAAGCTCCGGCGCTACCGCTTAGTACATCCGAAGCACCCTGAAGAGCCGAGCTTTCAATATATCGAACAGGACGGCGAACAACACTGCCGCACCGGTGATATCCAACAACACGGCTGCATGTAGTGGCGGGGTCAGCCAGCCGCTGAGCGAGACCACGGCGCCGATGCCAATGTCGAGCACACTGGAGGCCAGCACCCAGGTTCCCGGACGGGACGACCACATCCGGCGCCGTTCGCGCAGGGTGTAAACCGTGATCTGTGCGTCGATCACCATGATGAAGAAAGCGAGCGTACGCAGTTGCCCGATATCCAGACGCAGAACAAAATAACCGTAGGCCAGACCGCCGATTAGGAAAACCAACTTGACCAGCCCGAGCAGCACCGCCGCCATGGTGAACGGGCCAATCCGCCAAACATCAGGCTTGGCCGAAGGACGCGCGTAATCGGTGGTAAGTGACATGGTGAGAAAATCATTCACCACCAGCAGCAGCACCATCAGCATCGGCGTCAGTATGGCATGGCCAGTCATCATCAACCCCGCCGCGATGAACAGCACCAGTTCGACCTTCCGCAGCAGCGCGTTCATCGTGTAGGTCAGGATACGCTGGAAAGTCGCCCTGCCCTCGTGGATCGCGGTTACAACCCCGCCCAGCCCCGGCTCGGTTAACACAAGCCCCGCGGCCAATTTCGCCACATCGGTGGCCGAGGCTACGGCGATCCCGATCTGCGCCTGCCGCAGAGCCGGGGCATCATTAGCGCCGTCACCACACACGTCCCGCCCCGAGCCGCAGCGCAGACCTGGAAACTCCTCTTGGCAAGGTCAATCGCCAAAACATGAACATCCGACATATTCCCCTCCTTCCAAGGCGCCACCATGGCGCCAGATAGGCAGCATACAACGCCGCCAAGGTAGGGGGCATCCACCCCATCCGTTCAACCAGCATCAGATGGTGAGGCCGCTTCCGGCGGGTGTTCCACTTGTCGGGAAATAGCTTCAGCGCACCTAAGGGCTTGTCAGGAAATAGCTGAATCGGGTTTTGTAGTCGGATAGGCTGGGGGGGGGTTCCCTGGTGACAAGGTGGTTTTGTAGTATGACCGGATGAT
>DAIDJU010000116.1 GCA_027451225.1 Acidocella sp.
CGTGTGCCGGTGGTGCAGGTCCGGGTAGTGCGCGTGCCTGTGGACCAGCCGCGTGTGCCGGTGCCTGTGGGAATGCGGCTCGCCGGGCGGCGCGTCCTCGCCGTGCTCGTGCTGATGGTGCTCGTCGTGGCTGTGGCGGTGCTCGTGCTCCAGCTCGTCATGGACATGCTCATGCTCGTGCCGTTCCGCCAGATGCAGCCAGAGGCCGAGACCCATGAGGGCGCCCGAGACCAGCAGCCTGGCGGACAGGGGCTCGCCAAGGAACGCCACGGCGATCGCGGCGCCCACGAAGGGGGCGAGGGAGAAATACGCGCCGGTGCGGGCGGTGCCGAGATGGCGGAGCGCCAGCACGAACAGCACCAGGCTCACCCCGTAGCCGAGGAAGCCGACCAGCCCCGCCGCCGCGAGCAGCCCCGGCGCGGGAAAATGCCCGCCGGCGATGAGCGCCAGCGCCACGTTCACCGCCCCGGCCACCAGCCCCTTCAGCATCGCGATCTGCACCGGGTCGGCGGAGGAGAGCTTCCGGGTGAGGTTGTTGTCGATCCCCCAGCACAGGCAGGCGCCGGCGATCAGCCCGGCGCCGAGGTCCAGGCTCGCCCGGCCCTGCCAGGACAAGATGGCCGCGCCGGCGAGGATCGCGAACGCGCCGAGCAGCAGGCGCCGGTCCACGTTCTCCCGGAAAACAACCCAGGCGATGCCCATGGTGGCCAGCCCCTCCAGGTTCAGCAGCAGCGAGGCGCTGGCCGCCCCCGTGTGGGACAGGCCGAACATGAGCAGGAGCGGCCCGCCAACGCCGCCGGAGAGGATCACCAGCCCGAGCCAGGGCAGGTCCGCGCGCCGCAACGGCGCCTCGGCGGCCGGAAGGCGCAGCGCCGCGCGGACGGTGTGGATGGCGGCGAGGCCAAGGCCGGCGCCCAGATAGAGCAGCCCGGCCATCATCCAGGGGCTCACCGTTCCGAGCAGGAGTTTGGCGAGCGGCGTGCTGGCGCCAAACAGGACGGCCGAAAGAAGGGCGAGCAAGATGCTGGTGCGGGACATGGCGCCTACCTAGCCCAACCGCCCGTGGCTGTCGCCAGCGGAACTTGACTTTGGCGCTCCGCCCCCATGAGGTGCCGACCAGAACCGGCAGGAGCTGAGGGCATGAGCGAGACCACGACCGACACCGCCTTCCGGCGCGCGGCCTTTTGGGCAGGCACGCTGAACCTCGCCTATTTCGGCATCGAATTCGCCGTGGCGCTGACCATCGGCTCGGTCTCGCTCTTCGCGGACAGCATCGACTTTCTCGAGGACGCTTCGGTCAACCTGCTGATCACCCTGGCCGTCGGCTGGAGCTTGCGGCGGCGGGCGCGGCTGGGCATGGCCCTCGCCGGTATCCTGCTCGTGCCCAGCCTCGCCACCATTTGGATGGCTTGGCACAAATTCCTGTTGCCGACGCCGCCCGATCCCGCACCGCTCTCGATCACGGCCGCCGGGGCGATGCTGGTCAACGCCGGCTGCGCCTTCATGCTGGCGCGCCACCGCGCGTACGGCGGCAGCCTCTCCAAGGCCGCCTACCTTTCGGCGCGTAATGATGTGCTGGCGAACATCGCCATCATTCTCGCCGGGGTGGTGACGGCGTATCTCTGGGCCTCCGCATGGCCCGACATGCTGGTCGGCCTCGGCATCGCCGTGATGAACGCCGACGCGGCCCGTGAGGTGTGGACGGCCGCGCGCGAGGAGCACGGCGCGGCGGCTTAATAGGGGCGCTGGCCCATCACATTGCCCACGGGCGCATAGTCGCAGACCAGGAAGTCTTGCCCGTTGCCCGAGGCGAAGCCGCAGCCCACCTCGCGCGTCGAGCGCCAGACGAGCTGGCTGTAGTGGCCGGCATCCTTCCAGTTGCCGCTGGTCGAGATGTCGGGGAAATTGCCGTCGGTGAAATAGCTCTGCTCATTGCCCCAGAGATCGACGAGCGCGGTGAGGGATTGGGTGCCGGTGGACGCCATGGCGAGATTCTGCCCCGGGCCGCTATGCTCCATCTGGCCGATCTGGACGAGATGCTCGGCCCATTGCTGGGCTTTGGCGGCGAGGTCGTTGGACCAGTGCAGGGGCGTGAGGCCGAGCGGCCTGCGATAGGCGTTATGGGCGGCGAGCAGCTCGTCGATGTTGATGCCGGTGGCTGGGGCGCTTTGGGGGGACTGTGCCTGGTAAGGCTGGTTGTCCTGCGGTTGGCTGTCCTGCGCGGGTTGGGTCTGGTCGTAGCCTTGGGGCTGGTCCTGGGGGGCTTGCGACTGGTCAGGATAGCCTTGGTCATAGGAGGGCGGGGGCTGCTGATAATAGCCGGACGGCGGGTAGGGCTGCGGGTAAGCCGGGTAGGGATAGGCCGGGGGCGGATAGGGGTAGGCCTGGTAATATTGCGCTACGGCCGGGGCGGCGGGGAGCAGAAGGGCAAGCAAGGCAGCGAACGGCAGGGGCTTCATGGCAAGGTCCGTAGGATGGCGGGCCATAGTGCGATGGGAGGCAGGGGTGTGCAAGCGGGGCATGGGCGCCCTGGCCGCGGCACCCACGGGAGAAAACAAAGCACTTCATGCAGTTGAACACCGGCCAGTTATCTCTGGACACATCACTGGACCAAGGCTTACCGATGACCGCAAGTGTAGCGGTAAGTGTGGCTGAATGATTCTGCGCCGATTGGCTTGGCTGTCTCTGGCAGCTCTCACGCTTGCTGCTCAGGCGGCTCCGCCCGGCTGGGTGAGCGTGCGTGAAGTTCCGCAGACGCCCCGCCTCTCGGGCTTCGCGGCCACGCGGCCCGGAACGTCAGTCAACCTGACGGCGGTGCAGACCGGCACCATTGTTACGCTTGCGGCAGCCCCTGGAATGACCGTGCGTGCGGGGCAGGTCGTGGCGCAGCTGGGGGGGGCGGAACTGGCGGCCACGCTGACGCAGGCGCAGGGCAACGATGCCGCCGCCGCCGCCGTGCTCGGCGCCGAGCGCGCCAAACTCGCGGACCATCTCTCCACCGCCGCCCTCGTGGCACAGGCGCAGGCCAACTTCGATGCCGCCCATGTCGCCCTGGCGGCGGCACGGCAGGCGCTGCAAGTGCGGAGCCCGGTGGATGGGCAGGTGCAGAGCGTGAGTGCCGCCCCTGGCGACTTCGTGCGGGCGGGGCAGGCCATTGCCGTGGTACAACCCGCCTACGGCACCTGGGTAAAAGCAATTCTCTACGGTGGCGGTGACGCCCTGCTTCCCGGACAGGCGGCGCAATTCATCCCTGCCGACGGCGCGCAGGCCGTGCCAGTCACCCTGCGCGGCCCCCTGGGTACGCAGGGCGATGGCGGCCTCATCCTGGCTTTCTCCGGCGCGGGGCTGACGGCGGGAGTGGCCGGGACGCTCAATGTCACACTTTCCCCTCGCCCTGCATTGCTGGTGCCGAACGAGGCCCTGGTACTCGACAACGGGCAATGGTGGGTGATGGTACATGACGCTGAAGGCGATCACGCCACTCGGGTGAGGCCGGGCGCGACGGAAGGCGGCGAGACGGTGATCCTTTCCGGCCTTACCGCCGGCCAGCAGGTTGATGTGGCAGATGCCGCGCTGCTCTATCATCGTGGCATTGCCGCCCTCTACCAGCCGCCCGACTAGCCATGCCACCCTTCCTGCTCCGTATCCTCACGCGCCCGGCGCTGTGGCTGATTATCTATACCGGCCTGCTTGGCTACGGGTTATTCGCTTTGGTCAACATCCCCGTCGAGGTGCTGCCCGCCTTCGACTTCCCCGAGGTGAGCGTGACCGTGCATCTGCCCGGCACAGCCGCCACCACGATGGAGGCGATGGTGGCAACGCCACTGGAAGGCGCGTTACTGGGCCTGCCCGGTGTCACGGATGTACGCAGTACCATCAGCGACGGGTTGGTCGAGACGGATATGCGCTTCTCGGCCGGCACCTCGGCCCAGGCTGATCTGCAAGAGGTGAACGGGGCGTTGGACTTCGTCAGCTCTTCGCTGCCCGCCGGGGCGCGGCCCATGGCCATGATTATGGGCAATGCCATCAACGAAGTTGCCGACTATGCAGTGCGCTACCCGCCGGACGTGCCACCCGCCGTGGTGGCGCGCGCGGTGGCGCTCCGTTTGGTTCCTGCCTTGCGCAGCGTGCCAGGCGTGCAATGGGTCGAGACTGCCGGCCTGGGCGAAGAGGCGCTTTGGGTGCAGCCGAATCTCTCCGCCCTCCGCCAAGCGGGTGTGTCCGTGGACGCGCTGACGGCAGCGCTGGCAGGGCAGGTGACACTGATGCCCGGCGGGCTGCTCACGCTCGGCCACGCGGACACGCTGATCGCCTTCGGCAACGCTTCCAATGCTGCGAGCCTTGCTGCCATGCCGGTGCCAGGGCCGCGGGGGCCGATCCCCCTCGGGGCGCTGGCCCGCATCGTCCACACCACCCTACCGGTCCATCAACGCGAGCTGCTGGATGGCCAGCCCACCATGGCGCTCACGATTTTCAAGCAGCAGGGCGCTTCCACCCTGCCGGTGACCAAGGCGCTGACCACAGCCCTGGCCGGCGTGAGCCTGCCGCAGGGCGTGACGATCGTGCAGATGTACAACCAGGGCCATCTGGTGGGGGCCGTCAGCGACGATCTGCGCCGCAACCTCCTGATCGGCGGTGTTCTGGCCATCGCCGTGCTGCTCATCATGCTGGGGGTGAGCAGCGGCGCGTGGCTGCTGGCGCTTTCCTTTCCCTCCTCCCTGCTGCTCGGCATCGCCGGGCTATATGCCGCCGGGCAGAGTCTCAACCTGCTCACCTTCGGCGCCATCATCGTGGCGCTGGGGCTGGTGGCCGATGACGCCATTATCGTGCTGGAGAGTGTGTTCCACCGCTGGGAAATGGGCGACGAGACGCTCCCCGGCATCTGGCGAGGCGTGCGCGAGATCGCCCTGCCGGACATTATCGGCACGTTGACCACAATTCTCGTTTTCGTGCCGTTCCTGTTTACCGGAGGGCTGGCCGGGCTGTTCTGCGTGCCTTTTGCCCTGGGGATGATCTTCTCGCTCACGGCCTCGCTGCTGGTCTCTCTCACTCTCATCCCGCTGGGTCTGGCGGCGCTGCCCCGCCGCGTCACCGCGCCACCGCCCAGCGCCCAGGCGCTGCTCCGCAGGCTCATGGGCTGGAACCGGCGGTTGTTTCACCTGGCCCGTACCTACCCACGCCGCGCCGTCGCGGCCTGTGCCGTGCTGCTGCTGGTCAGCCTCGGCGCCATGAGTCTCGTCTCGGTCAATGTGCTGCCTTTGCCGAATGAAGGCGTGCTGCTGGAATCCTTCACCTTCGCGCCCGGCACGTCGCTTGCCGACACCACAGCCGCGATCCGCCGCCTGACAGACAACCTTCTCCAAGACCCTGCCGTGGCGCATGTGCTGGCGCGCATCGGGTCGGCCGCGGACAATAGCTATACCGAGCCAGCCTATGCGGGCGAGATCACCATCCTGCTGAAGCCGGACGCCAATAAAAACAGCCTGGACAGCATCGCCGCGCGCGTGCTGGGCGAGACGCAACTCCCCTCGTTGCAGACCGGTATCGACACGCCGACCATCGAGCGCCTGGGCGAGAGCCTGGACGGCCTGCCTCAGCCCTTCGAGCTGCAAGTATTCGGCAATGACCTGCCCGCCCTGATGGCGAGCGCACAGGATATCACCAACCGCCTGACGCAGGTGCCGGCGCTTTCCGGCGTGTTCGACAGTGACGGCTACCCCGAGACCCAGATCAGCATCTCCCCGCGCCCGGCCGCGCTGGCGGCGGCGGAGATGACCCCGGCCGCGCTGGCGGGTCAGGTTTCCACCCTGATGGCGGGCCAGACCGTCGCGGACCTGCCAGATGGCGCCGCCGCCTTGCCGCTGTTCATCCGCCTGCCGGACCCGGAACTACTCACGCTCGACCAACTGCGCGCCTTGCCGGTGGGCATCCAGGCCGCCACGCCGCTGGGCGCGCTGGCCGATGTATCGCTGACCACCACCCCCAACCAGTTCCTGCACATCAACGGCGCCCGCGCCCTCGACATTCTGGCGACGCCAATCGTGCCGCCAAGTCTCGCCATTGCCGAAGCGAAGCACGCGCTGAAGGGGCTCGCCCTGCCACCCGGCGAGCGAATCGCTTTCGGCGGGATCTACCCCATGCTGGAGCAAGCTGTTTTGGGGCTTGGCCTTGCCTCTTTGACGGCGCTGGGGCTGATGGCGGGGCTGCTGTTCTTGCGCTTCTCGGGTTGGCGCGCCCCCGTTCTGCTACTCGTGCAGATCCCCCTGGCCATGACCGGCGGCGGCCTTGCCCTGGCGGCAAGCGGCTTGGGGCTGAACGGCATCGGGCTGATCGGCTTCCTGGCATTGGCCGGGGTGAGCCTTAATCATGGCGTGGTGCTGCTGGACCGGGCGCGGCGCAATGAGGAAGCCGGGATGCCGCCCGCCGCGGCGATGGATGAAGCCGTTTCCGTGCGCTTCCGCCCCATTTTCCTCACCACCGCTGTCGCGGTGTCCGGCATGCTGCCGACGGCTTTGGGGTTCGGAGTGGGCGCGGCGCCAGAGCAAGGGCTCGCCGTGGTCATCGGCGGCGGTATTCTCTGGAGCGCCCTGCTCTGCACCAACCTGCTGCCGGCGCTCTACTTGGCCGGGCGCGACCGCCATCACGCCTAACGATGCCGCGCCACAAACGCCTTTGGTATGCCGCGCGGCGGCTTGGGCTAGAGAAGTGTCGCCAACCGGCTCGTGTCATGCGCGAGAAACCGCCAAGCGACACCGCCCACCAAAAGAGCGACGATGAGGCCCTCCATGGGAGAGCCGGTACGGCATAGCGGCAATCCCCAGGTTTTTTGCAGCGGCCAGGCCAATCGCAGCCCGCGTGGCGTCAGCATATCCGCGGCCAAGTGCGACAAGTAGCCGACGGCCAGGGCGGACACCTCCGCTTGCCGGTATCCTGCGTGCAACAAAAGCGCCACCAGGCCAACCACCGCGACGGCCGAGTGCGTTAGGCCGCGGTGGCCCAGTATGGCGGCAATCGCTGTCGAGACCGGCCGGGAGCGCCGACCGATCCAAGAGTTGGGATGGTCCACGTCCGGCAGCAGCGCCCCGCCGACGGCGAGCGCGAGACAAGCTGGATCGAAGGACGAGAGGTGTAGCAGGGGCGCAGTGGCGATCCAGGCCGCGAGGCCGACGACGACATGGGATTTTACCATCATGCCGCGTGGCTATACGCACGGCCTTAACGCGGCAAGGTGCCGCGCAGCCAAGCCTCGCAGGCCCGCCCGAACGCGCGGCGGCTGTGTTCGGCGCGGCAGTGCGACTGCACAAGGCTCATCGCCGCGCAT
The DNA here is from genome assembly GCA_027451225.1 of Acidocella sp. Classification (GTDB taxonomy): domain Bacteria; phylum Pseudomonadota; class Alphaproteobacteria; order Acetobacterales; family Acetobacteraceae; genus Acidocella. Next base: position 7,322 of record DAIDJU010000116.1, read on the forward strand.
CATGTCATCGAGACCATCACGACGATACCGGCGTTGATGAAAGTCAGAGCCCCGCTATGGTTCAAGGCTCTGCTTGGTGGTGGCCTACCCTGCCAACGCCGAGCCGCTGCAGCAAGCGGTCGCGGCCCATGACATCCGCCAGCGAGAAGCGCTCCAGCACCATGAAAAACGCCTCCAGCGCCTGATCCAGCGGGTCTGGCAGGCCGCAAGCGCCGTTGAGCCTGCACTCTGCGCAGCCGACGAGGTCGATCTCGCCCTCGGTATGGCGCAGCAGCCGGCCGATATTGATCTCGCCAGCCGGCCGGGCCAGCCGGATGCCGCCAGAGCGCCCACGCAGAGACTGGATATAGCCGCTGCCCGCCAAATCACTGACCACCTTCATCAGGTGGTTTTGCGAAATATCATAGGCGGTGGCGATTTCGCCGATTGAGCATAGCCGCTCGGTATGGGCGGCAAGGTAGAGCAGCACGCGGATGGCGTAGTCAGAGAAGCGGGTCAGGCGCATTTCGCATCATCCTAAAACATGCATCCGTATTGCATGATATGTTTGTCTCGGATATATAGCATCCAAAATGCATGTTTTGGAGTGCAATTCGTGACAGCTTCTGAACCGGACCGGCTCCCACGGGGTAGCCGCCACACCGCATAGCCCCCCTCCGCCTACTGCGCCGGGTACAGTGCTTCTCCCTTGGGGGAGGAGGTGCGTGGCGCGCAACACGTCATCAAACCACGAGGACATAAAATGCTTACACCGGAACAAACCGCCATCATTAAAGCCACGGTTCCCCTGCTGGAGACCGGTGGCGAGGCGCTGACCACGCATTTCTACAAGATCATGCTCAGCGAGTATGCGGAGGTGCGCCCGCTCTTCAACCAGGCTCATCAGGCCAGCGGCTCTCAGCCCCGCGCTTTGGCCAACAGCGTGCTGCAATATGCCCGCCACATCGATAATCTCGGCGCGCTCGGCAATCTCCCGGCGCAGATCATTCAGAAGCATGTCGCCCTGCAGATCCAGCCCGAGCATTACCCCATCGTGGGCACGTGCCTGTTGCGCGCCATCCGCGAGGTGTTGGGCGCGGAAATCGCGACCGACGCGGTGATCGAGGCCTGGGGCGCCGCCTATTGGCAGCTCGCCAATATCCTCATCGGGGCCGAGAAGACGGAGTATGACCGTCTGGCCACGGCGCCCGGCGGCTGGCGTGGCGCGCGGCAGTTCCGCGTGGCCCGCAAGGTGGCCGAGAGCCAGGAGATCGCCTCGTTCTACCTGGAGCCGGTGGATGGCGGCCCGGTGGTTGATTATCTGCCCGGCCAGTATTTGGGCCTGCGCCTCGTCATCGACGGCCAGGAGGTGCGCCGCAACTACTCGCTCTCGCAGGCGGCGAATGGCAAAGACCTGCGTATCAGCGTGAAGCGCGAGAAGGGTGGGGTGGTCTCGAACTATCTGCACGACAAGGTGGCGGCGGGCGATGTCATCGACGTATTCCCGCCCGCGGGCGAGTTCACGCTTACGCCGGGCACGTCTCCGCTGGTGCTGGTCAGCGGCGGTGTGGGAATCACGCCGACACTGGCGATGGCCGAAGCCGCGCTGGCGGAAGGCAAGCGCGATGTCGTTTTCGTCCATTATGCCCGCAATGGCGATGTCCATGCCTTTGGCGATCAGATCGGCGCCTGGGCCAAGGCGTATCCGCAGTTTCGCGCGCATGTGGTGTATGAGCAGGGGGGCAAGGAGGACGGCGAGTGGCCGACCAAGCTGGGCCGGCCCGAGATCGCGCATCTTGAGGAATGGTTGCCCGAGAGCCGCGATTGCGACGCCTATTTCCTTGGCCCTAAGCCCTTCATGGCATTTGTGCGCAAGAGCCTGTTGGCGCTGGGTTTGACGCAGGAGCGCCTGCATTTCGAATTTTTCGGCCCCGCTGAGGCATTGAGCTAAGCATCTTCCCGTTGCCGCCGTCCGTAATGGACGGCGGCATATTTTATGTTCTTTCCGGGCGTGGTGAAATTGCCGAAAGCGATGCGAACCTGCGGTTCACTCT
>DAIDJU010000117.1 GCA_027451225.1 Acidocella sp.
GTTCAAGGCAGGTTATCCTCGTGGCTGTTCAGGATGCGGCGCGGCCGATGCCGGAATAAACGAACCCGGCCTCGCGCATGGCCTTGGGGTCGAACACATTGCGAAGATCGACCACGACATTGCCGCGCATCAGCTCCTTCAGCTTGGCGGGGGCAAGGGCGCGGAACTCGTTCCACTCGGTCACCAGCACCAGCGCGTCGGCGCCGGTCAGGGCTTCTGCCGTGGTGGCGGTCAGCACCGTGTCTTCGGGCAATAGCGGGCGGGCCTGGGTCATGGCCTCGGGGTCGAAGGCTTGCACCTTTGCCCCGCGCGAGACCAGCCCGCGCACCAGTGGCAAGGAGGGCGCTTCGCGCATGTCGTCGGTCTCGGGCTTGAAGGCGAGGCCCAGCACGGCGATGGTCTTGCCCGCTACATCGCCGCCCAGGGCCGCCGCCACACGCGCGGCCATGGCCTCCTTGCGGGCATCGTTCACCGCCACCACGGACTGGATCAGCCGCGAGGGCGCGCCAGCCTCCTCGGCGATGCGCATCAGGGCCAGTGTGTCCTTGGGGAAGCAGGAGCCGCCGAAGCCGGGGCCGGCATGGAGGAATTTGCGGCCGATGCGGCCATCCAGCCCGATCCCCTTGGCGATATCGTTCACATCCGCCCCCACCTTCTCGCACAGGTCGGCCATCTCGTTGATGAAGGTGATCTTCATCGCCAGGAAGCCGTTGGCGGCGTATTTGATCAGCTCGGCGCTTTCCAGCCCGGTAAAGACGATCGGGGTCTCGATGAGGTTGAGCGGGCGGTAGAGCTGGCGCAGCACCTCGCGGGCGCGCTCGGTCTCGGCGCCCACCACCACGCGGTCCGGGCGCATGAAATCGCCGATGGCCGAGCCCTCGCGCAGGAATTCCGGGTTGGAGGCGACCTCCACCGCGAGATCCGGCCGCAACTCCTGCGCCAGTGCCAGGATCTTGCGCCCGGTGCCCACCGGCACGGTGGATTTGGTGACGATGACGGCCGGATGGTCCAGCGCGCGCAGCACCTGCTCCACGGCGGCGAACACATAGGTGAGGTCGGCATGGCCATCGCCGCGGCGGGTGGGGGTGCCGACGGCGATGAACACCGCCTCCGCATCCTTGATGCCCTCTTCCAGTACGGCGGGAAAGGTCAGCCGCCCGGCGGCCACGTTATCGGCCACCAGCTTGTCCAGCCCGGGTTCGTAGATGGGGATCTGGCCGTCCAGCAGCATCTGGCGCTTGGCGCTGTCAGCCTCCACGACCGCGACGGATACGCCAAATTCAGCGAAGCATGCGCCGGACACCAGACCGACATAACCGCCGCCAATAATCGCAATCTTCACGCAAGCCCCCGTACGCGTTAGTGCTTCCGGTTCTGGCGTGGCGGCCAAGTCTCGGCAAGCCCTCTTTTACACAAACACTTGCATCTTCTAATTTACTCCGGTTTCAGCCAAATTCAGCGCGTATGAATTTGTCCGCTTCCCTTGCCGAGCTTGCCCTGCCCCGCCACTTGGCGCTGATGGCCGGGCTTGCCATTTTCTCCGCCATCGTTGTGCGGGTGATGATCAGCCTTGGCGTGCTGGATCACCCGGACCCGCGCAAGGCCCACACCCAAACCACGCCCAAATCCGGCGGGGTTGGCATTGTCTGCGCGTTTCTGCTCGGCGTGCTGCTGCTCTACCGCTATGGCCAGGTTTCGCGCCTCGCGGAGCCGTACTTCATCGGCGTGATCGCGGCGGCATCGCTGATGGCCGCCATTTCGCTGCTGGACGATCTGTTCGACGTCTCCTTTCTGGTGAAGCTGTTCGCCCAGCTCGCCTGCGCCGGAGTGGCCGTGGCCTCGGGGCTGTGGGTGCATGGGCTGGCCCTGCCTTATTATGGCACGGTCGATTTGGGCGCTGCGGGCATTGCCGTCACGCTGGCGTTCCTTGTGTTCGTCACCAATGCGATGAACTTTATCGACGGGCTGAACGGTCTCGCTTCCGGCGTCACGCTCATCGCCTGCCTGTTCCTGGCGGGCATTGCCGGGCTGCATGGCGGGTTCTTCGTCTATACGGCTTCGCTGCTGCTGGCGGGCGGGGTGCTGGGGTTCCTGCCCTTCAACTTCCCGCGCGGGCGTATCTTCATGGGGGATGTCGGCAGCCAGTTTTGCGGCTTCATGCTGGCGCTGTTCGGGGTGGCGGCCACGCGCTTCCAGGGCGTGCCGCTCTCATTCCTGCTCGTGCCGTTCCTGCTCTCCGGCGTGCTCTACGATGTCGCCTTCACCCTCATCCGCCGCCTGCTGGCGGGGGAGAACATTGCCCGGGCGCATAACGGGCATCTCTATCAGGTGGCGCGCCGGGCGGGCATGGATGCGCGGGCCGTGGCCCTGCTGCATTGGGGCTTCGCCGTGCTGGGCGGGATGACCACCCTCGCCTTCCTCGCAGCCCCTCCGCCGTTGCGCCCGGCCATAGGGCTGCTGCCGCTGGCCGTGCAACTGGTATGGACGCGCCACGTCATCCGCCGCGCCCGCGCGGCGGGGCTGGAACGCTGGTAAAAACCCAGAAAATCCCTTGCATCTTGCGGGTTGCCAGCGTAAAGCCGGGCCTTCCATGCCGCCGGTCGGGATCGGCGGCAAAACCTTATTGGAGCTGACACGGTGAAACCGAATATCCATCCGGACTACCACGAGATCAACATCATCATGACCGACGGGACCGAGTTCAAGACCCGCTCGTGCATGGGCCAGCCGGGCGAGACCCTGCGCCTGGACATCGACTCGAAATCTCACCCGGCGTGGACCGGCGTGCAGCGCGTGATGGACACCGGCGGTCAGGTCGCCAAGTTCAACAAGAAGTTCGCCAGCATCGGCCTGCGCAAGAAGTAAGACCAGGCCCACACGGGCATGGCGGAAAAGGCCCCCTTGCGGGGCCTTTTTTATTGGCGGGCGGTGTGTGTGAGCTGTTTACGAATACGCCAAGCCTGAACCTGGCCCTTTTTTATACAAACGGGCTAGACCCCGAAAAACGTTTGTAAGTTTTCAGATGGTTTTTATCGGTGCGCGTCGAACAGGTGTTCGATATTGCGCAGCTGGTCCTTGAAGAAACGCGAGAACACATGCCCGCC
>DAIDJU010000118.1 GCA_027451225.1 Acidocella sp.
GACGTGGACGCGCCCTTCGCCATGGTCGCCACCATTCTGGAGTCCGACACCTTCCTCGGCCGCGTGCTGACCGGCCGCGTCGAGCAGGGCAAGGCGACCGTGAACATGCCGGTGAAGGTGCTGGGCCTGGATGGCAAGGTCATCGAGACCGGCCGTCTGACCAAGCTGCTCTCCTTCCGTGGCCTGGAGCGCGTGCCGGTGGACGAGGTTTCCGCTGGTGACATCGTGGCCGTGGCCGGCCTGACCGACGCCACCATCCCTTACACCATCTGCTCCCCGGAAGTGACCGCGCCGCTGCCGGCCACCCCGATCGACCCGCCGACCCTGTCCATGACCTTCCGCATCAATGACGGTCCGCTCGGCGGCCGCGAGGGCAAGAAGGTCACCTCGCGCCAGATCCGCGACCGTCTGTTCAGCGAGATCGAGGGCAATGTCGCCATTCAGGTGGTTGCCTCCACCGAGAGCGACGCCTTCGAAGTGTTCGGCCGTGGCGAACTTCAGCTCGGCGTGCTCATCGAGACCATGCGCCGCGAGGGCTTCGAGCTGACCATCGGCCGCCCCCGCGTGCTGACTCGCCTCAATGAGGAGACCGGCGAGCGCGAGGAGCCGTATGAGGAAGTGCTGATCGACGTGGACGAGCCGTATGCCGGCGCCGTCGTCGAGAAGATGTCCCGCCGCAAGGGCGAACTGTCCGACATCCGCCCCTCCGGCGGCGACAAGCAGCGCCTGACCTTCAAGATCCCGTCGCGCGGCCTGATCGGCTATCACGGCGAGTTCCTGACCGACACGCGCGGCACCGGCGTGATGAACCGCCTGTTCGCCGGCTACGGCCCCTGGAAGGGCAAGATCGAGGGCCGCCGCAATGGCGCGCTGATCTCCTCCGAGGACGGCGAAGCCGTGCAGTACTCGCTGTTCTCCCTGCAGGACCGTGGCACGCTGTTCGTCAGCCCTGGCGAGAAGGTCTATGTGGGCATGATCCTGGGCGAGCATTCCCGCGAGAACGACTTGGACGTGAACCCGGTGCGCGAGAAGAAGCTGACCAACATCCGCGCCGCCGGCAAGGACGAGGCGCTGCTGCTGGTGCCGCCCCGCAAGATGTCCCTGGAGCAGGCGATCGCGTACATCGAGGATGACGAGCTGGTGGAAGTCACCCCGTCCGCCGTGCGTATCCGCAAGCGCTACCTGAACCCGCATGACCGCAAGAAGGCCGAGCGCCGCTCGGACGACGCGGCATAAAACCAAAAGGGCCCCAAACGGGGCCCTTTTTTATTGCGGCTCGAAGCGAACCCAGAGCTTTAGTGTGGAGGCCACCGGCTTGCCGTTGATGAGCGCCGGATGGAAGTGCCATTGCAGCGCCGCGACGCGCACATTGTCGTCGAGGTCTGGGTAGCCGCTGCCGCCGGTGATGACGACATTATTCACGCTGCCCCAGGGCGTGATGTAAACCACGAAGTGCACCTCGCCCTGCTCGCCCGCCACGCGGGCATCCATGCTGTAATCCGGCACCACGTTATTGGCATCGGGGGAAGCCGGATGGGTGACCTGTACCACCTGCGTGCCACGATGCGGCACCGGCACGTGGCTACCCTGGGTATGCGCCTGCGGCTGCGGCGTGGGGCGCGGCGGCGTTGGCTGTGGCGGAGCCGCTGGCGGGGGGAGCGGCAATGGATCGTCCGTCAGCTGGGCCTTGCTGGCCGTGAGTTTGGGCTGGGGCTGCGGTGATGGCGGTGTGGCCTGGGGCTGGTCCTCGCCTTGCGGCGGGGCTTCCGGGATCACCTCGACCACCGACTCATCGGGCGGCGGCGGCGGCAGACGCAGCACGATCATCGCAAACACCAGCACCACGACCGCCACATGCAGCCCGACGGACACAATCCCCGCCTCCCAATCGTAGGATAATGGCAGGCTGAGACGGGGGAAGCGGGCATCGCCCCAGGCACGCAGGCCGGTTTTTTGCGCCCTCACCTCCGGGGCGAGAGAACGGAACGGGGGCGTGTTGCTCATGCGGGCTTCACGGCACCAACACACCCTCACGCTTTGCCTTCTCGGGCGGTTCAACGTGAATGGTGATGACAGCGCCGTGCATTTCCGCCTTCAGGGCCGCCTCGATACGGTCGCAGATGGCGTGGGCCTCATTCACCGTCATCTGGCCGGGCACAACGAGATGGAACTCCAAAAAGCTCGCGGCCCCCGCCTGGCGGATGCGCATGTCATGCGCCTGAATGGACCCGCCGGCATGCTCGCGCACGAGCTGGTGGATATGCTCCATGATCCCGGACGGCGGGGCTTCGTCGAGCAGGCCGCTGATCGACCGCATCAACGTATGCCATCCCATCACGGCAATCTGCGCCGCAACGCCGAGCGCGATCACCGGATCAAGACGCGGCATGCGCAGCCAATCCGCCAGCAACAGGGCCAGGACAATGCCAAGCGAGGTCAGAACGTCGCTGAACAGATGCTCGGCATCGGCCACCAGAGCGGGAGAACGCTCCTTGCGCCCGATATGGCGCAGCACCAGCCCCCAGGCGGCGTTAACCCCCCCTGCCCCGGCATTGAGCGCGAGGCCAAGCCCCAGCCCGCTCTCCAGCGCGGCCAGCCCTTCGGGGTGCCACAGGGCGAAAATGGCGTGATGGAAGATCAGCAGCGCCGCGAGCAGGATCATCGCCCCTGTGGCGACGGCGCTCAGCAGCTCGGCCTTGGCGTATCCGTAATTATGTTCCCGGTCCGCCGGCTTGGCGCCAATGACAAGCGCGTATAGCGCGAGCGTGGAGGACGCCACGTTCACCAAGGCTTCCAGAGCGTCCGAAAACAAAGCGGTACTGCCGCTGACCTCTGCCGCCAGCATCTTGCCGGCGAACACCAAGCCCCCGACCGCAATACTCCCTGCTGCGATTTTCTGGATCGGTTTCACGTGCCTAGCTACCAGGGCTTTGGGGCAAAAGGCAACGATGCATCCCTGCGCCAAATTGTTATAGGCTTGTCAATTCCATTGACAATCTCATAAGCAGTCTTCGACATGTAACTCAATGCAACTGGCTCCCGGCCAGGATCACAACATGCAAGGGGCAGGCTTATGTGGGGGCTATTACGGCGCGTCGTTCTGCTGGGCGCGAGTGTTGCGCTATGCCTTGGCGGACAAGCCGCACGGGCCTCGGTCCCCCTGCCGGGCGATGCCGTCCAGCCCCCGGCCAACATTAACATCCTGCTTTATTACAACGTGCTGGACGGCGCCGGAGAAATGGCGCCCGTGCGCGGGAACGGCTACGACAAGCACACGCGGGTTTCCATCGACGTCCAGGCCGTGCGCTATATCCATACCTTCAATGTCGCGGGCATGGTGGCCGGGGTGCAGTTGTATCAGGTGTACACTAACTTTCTTGGGCCGCAGGAGCTTGGCATCCCCAATCTTGGCGGCCTCGGCCCGGGGCGCGCGCGCCTGCGCCATGGCGATGGCCTCGCCCAGCCCAATCTGGGCGCGTTCATTTTCCCCTACGCCAACGACAAAACCGGCACCTATCTGGTGCTGGGCCAGTGGTTCGACCCGGCGATCGGCAGCTACGACAAGACCGCGAGCCTGAACTACACGGAGAATTTGTTGACCTTCGAGAGCGAGGCGGGGTTCCGCACCACGCTGCTGGGCTCGCCGGAAGGGCGGAACCTGTCGCTCGAAGTCTGGGGCGAGCTGTATATCTTCAGCGACAATAACGGCGCCGCGGCCGTGTCTCCGGCTCTCTACTCCGACACTTACGGGCCGCTCACCCAGGCCAGCGCCACCCCGGCGCGGCTGCACAAGCAGCCCGAGGGCGAGTTCCGCGTGTTTCTGCCTTTCCAGTTCTACCCCCCCACCCGCGCCACGATCACGCCGGGCTTTTACCAATCCCTCGGCGGCAAGGAGGTTTACCGCCTGCCGAACGGCGCCACGCTGGATTCCGGCACCAGGACCGAGGAGAGCCAGCTATTCCTCGGGCTGTCCTCCTATGTCTCGCCGCATTGGCAGGTGATGCTGAACGGCGAATACGACGTGCTGGTGCATGGCGGGCCGGTGAACCGCGCCGTGGAATTGCGGGTGGC
>DAIDJU010000119.1 GCA_027451225.1 Acidocella sp.
CCGCGTGCTGGCGCGGTTTGCAGATTCGGCGCTGTTATGCGTCCGCTGGGGGCATACGCCGCGCCGCGTGGTGCGCGCGGCCATCTCGCTGTTGCAGGAGGCAGGTGTGGTGCTGGCGGGCGCGGCGCTGACGCGCGTGAATGTGACCCAGCACGAGAAATCCGGTTTTGCCGATGCCGAGGTCTATCAGCCACGCTATGGCGGCTATTTCCCGCATTAATCCGCCCTGCGCTCCCGCCCGGCCAGCAACACGACATAGACGCGCAGGCCGGGCAGCCTGAAGCGCCGCCGCCAGTCGATGGCATGGTCCGCACGGCTGCGCATGGCGAAGTGCAGCTCGATCGCCTCTAGCTGCGCTCTGGTGAAACTAGCCGCGAGGATGGGCTCCAGCCGCGAGAGGAAGCGCGCTATGTCCGGGTTGCGCACCATGGTGCGGGGTTAGTTGGTCAACCTGTCCAGAACGGGACTGCGCGCGAACACGCAGCGTTTCAGCGCCACCGGGCCCAGCACGCCGGCGGCCATAAGCATGGCGGCGAAGGCGTAGAAATTCGCCCCGTCCCACGGCAGAACGCGTAGCAGCGTCCCCTTGGCCAGACCGATGAACAACGTGTTGAACAGGTAGATCATGAAACTGTACCGCCCAAGGAACAGGAGAATTGCCTTGGGCGGAGTGTCGGGCAGCGCCCTTAAGAAACCGTGAAGCGCGGGGAAGGAAAGCGTGCCGATCAGCAACATCACCGGCGCTTCGGGCCAATGCCTGCCGAACAGGATGATGGCGCAAAGTGCGGCCAGCAGCGCCGCCAAGGCAGGGCGCCAGACGCGGTCGATGCAGGCAAGCCATCTGCCGCCCGCAAAACCGGCGGCAGCGCCTAGCAGAAAGAAAATGGCGTAGCTGCCCACGCGGTCGGCATAGGCAAAAGCGGGCAGGGGCGTGGCGTAGAGCGCCAGAGCGGCGGCGATCAGCCAGGGCAGGCGGGTGGTGCGGCCATCGAGCGCCACCATGCCGGCGAGGCTCACCACGAACAGCACGAACAGATACCAGATGCTCAAGGCCGGGCTGGCGGCGGTATGCCACAGCAAATCCGCAAAGCCGGAGAGCAGGCTGGCGGGGGCGTTGTCCACGCTCATCACCTGCTCCAGCGTCAGCTTGCCGCCAACAATTATCCCCCCAAGGCCGAAAAACGGCAGCAGCAGCCGCTTTGCCCGCGCCGCCAGCACGCGGCTCCATTTCCTTCGCGGGGTAAGCAGCATGCCGGATTCCGCCGCCACCAAGCCGCTCAGATATAGGAAGAACGGCATATGGAAAGCGTAAACCGCCTGGCGCAGCGGTTCGTACCAACCGACATGGCGCGGGTCGGCCCTGGCCACCAGATGCCCGAACACCACGAACAGGATCGCCATCCCTTTCGCCGCGTCGATATCCCAGCGCCGGTCTTGCAAACAAATTAACCTGTGGTTGTTTTTACTACTATACGTTGCATTGCCTTAATGCAAAAGACGGCTCGTGACCGCCAAGAAGCACCTTGCCAATGCGCTTACGGCTTGCCTGGCCCTGGCCGCCCCGGCCAAGGCGCAGCAGCTCGATCTGCTTTTGCCGGATGACAGTGTGCCCGGCTATGGACAGAAATTCTCCGTTATTGCCGAGCATAAGCAATTCGCCCCCGGCGCCGCGGGCTGGGAGTGGAACGGCCTGACCATGGCCCCCCAGCTTAACCTTGCCACAGGCTACGACTCTGCCCCCAATGGCGCCGCGGGCTCGGCGCTGGTTTCGGCCCTGCCCAGCCTGCTGGTTGCCGATCCCGCAGCCGGGTTCGGCGCTTATGCGGCGCTCAACTCCGCCACCTACCCGCAGGATGCATCGCAAAACACAGTCACCGGCGCGGTCGCGGGGGGCGAGCGGATCGAGCTGCCACGCGAGGTTGTTACCATTGCGGCGGCGTATCTGCGCGGCGCGGTCACGGGGTTCAATGTCGATACGCCTGTCCTTGGGCGTCCGCTGGTCTTTACGCTTACCGATCTGCGCGCCAGCGACGAGATCACCTCCGGCCAGTTCATCCTCCAACCCGAAGCCGAGGCCTGCTTCTATAGTTTCCCAACTTTGCCGGGGCTCAACCGGCGCGATACGCATGAGACCCTCACCTTGTCCTACGTGCCGGACGGGCCATTGCGCTATGTGCTGCGCCTGCACGCCACCCAGTCGGCCTATAAAACGGGCTATCTGAGTGCGAACACCAACGAAGTGCTGGCCGGAGTACAGGATACGGCCGGCGGGTTATGGACGATCTCGCTGCTGGCCGGTGCCGCGCAGAGGCGCTCGCGTGATGTCAGCGCCGCAGCGCCCGTGCTGGAAGCGCGGGTGGACTGGCTGCCCACCCAACTCGACAAGGTTCAACTCACCGTGGCGCGGGAGATCGATGATCCTGACGAGATCAGCGCCAACCCGTACCGGCTCATTGAGGCGAAACTCAGCCTTGAGCACAGCGTTCTCGAAAACGTTATTGTCAAGGGCATCGTTAAAGTTTCAAATGTATCGTATATGCAAGGAAATTCTCAAGAGACACTGCTAACCGCAAGTCTGGAGATGGGGTGGCATTTGACGCCGAACTTAGCCTTGAATGGCTCTTACGGGTTCAACGACCGGCAAGCGAACTACGTCTTGGCCGCGCGCGAGCATATTGTGACCATGGGGTTTGAATGGACGCCCTGAATCCTCCCATCATTTCGCTGCTGGGGGTCGATTTCAGCAATATTCCGCTGGATACCGTGGTCACGCGCCTGTTTGCCCGGCCGCAGCAGGCGCGTTTCGCGTATGTCGTCACCCCGAATGCAGACCATCTGGAGCGTCTGCTGCGTATCCCCCGGCTGCGTGGCGTGTACCAGCGCGCCATGCTGTGCCTGCTGGATTCCCATGTCATCGCATTTGCGGCCAAGCTGCTGGGGTTGCCACGCTCCAGAGTTGTGTCCGGGGCGGATTTGACAGACGCCCTGCTACCGCATCTCGAAGGGCTGAAAGTCGCTGTCGTGGGCATGCAGCAGGCGGAGTTCGAGCTGCTGGCGGTCAAGTTTCCGGGGATTGCGTTCGTGCATCACCAGCCGCCGATGGGCCTGCTCCACAATAGCAAGGCGTTTCACGAGGTTGTGGATTTCGTCTGCGCCACGGGGGCGCCGTTCACGTTCTTTGCCGTGGGGTCGCCTGTGCAGGAGTTGCTCGCCTACGCCGCGGCCAGCCGGCCCGATTCCGTGGGGGTGGGGCTGTGCATTGGCTCGGGCCTGCGCTTTGCCGCAGGCTCGCTGCAGCGCGCCCCGGCGTGGATGCGCCGTAGCGGGCTGGAATGGCTCTACCGCTTGGCGCAAGACCCAAAGCGCTTGGCGGGGCGCTATCTTATCTCCGATCCCAAAGCCCTGCTGGCCATGGCGGTCTCGGCGATCCGGGAAAAAAAACGCTGATTTTTTCGGTAAGCAACGCTACCATGCCAAGGCGCACTTGGAGGTTGGATGGTGGAATTCACCCCGGAGAAACGCAAGACCAGCGAGGATTCGCTATGGGCCGTCGTGGCCGTCATCGGCCGCGTCATCCGCATCGCCGAGGTCTTTCCCAACCGTAACGCCGCCTTGAGCGACCAAGCCTGGCGCGAGGCCGAGGTGCGCGCCTATGCGGGGTTTCTGGAACGCACCGGGCAACCCACCCCGCGCTACGCCGTCAGGCCAATCCGCCGCACGGATTTGCCCAGGCGTTGGAAGCCGCTGCCAGCACTTGGTTTTTTGAACGGGAATTTATGATGGGCAATACACGCATCGAGCATGACGCGCTGGGCGAGGTGGCCGTCCCGGCCGAGCGCCTCTGGGGCGCGCAGACCCAGCGCAGCCTGGAGAATTTCGTCATCGGGCGGCGCAATTACGTGTGGGGCAGGGCCGTCATCCGCGCTTTCGGTATTCTGAAAAAAGCCGCAGCCCAGGCCAACCTCACCTTGGGCCAGCTGCCCGAGGCCAAGACCAGTCTGATCATCGCCGCGGCGCGGGAGGTGATCGACGGTAAATGGGATGGCGAGTTTCCGCTGGTGGTGTTCCAGACCGGCTCGGGCACCCAGAGCAACATGAACGCCAATGAGGTGATCGCCAACCGGGCGATCCAGATGGCGGGCGGCGTGCTGGGCAGCAAGACGCCCATCAACCCCAATGACGACGTCAATCGCGGCCAATCCTCCAACGACACCTTCCCCACGGTGATGCACATCGCGGCGGTGGAGGCGCTGCGCGGGGCGTTGTTCCCGGCAGTGCAGCGTCTGGCCGGTGTGCTGGCGGCCAAGGCGGCGGATTACGCCGGGGTGGTGATGACCGGGCGGACCCATTTGCAGGATGCCACACCGGTTACGCTCGGGCAGGTGATCTCGGGCTGGCAGGCGCAACTCGTGGCGGCGCTGGAGGGGATCGAGGCGACGCTGCCAGGGCTGTACGAGTTGGCCATCGGCGGCACGGCGGTGGGCACGGGGTTGAACGCGCACCCTGATTTCGGGGCCAGGGTGGCGACATTCGTGGGGCAGGAGACTGGCCATCCCTTCCGCAGCGCGCCGAATAAATTCGCCGCCCTTTCGGCGCATGATGCGCTGGTTTCGGCCTCGGGCGCGGTACGCGTGCTGGCCGGAGCGGCGATGAAGATCGCCAACGATGTTCGCTGGTACGCCTCCGGCCCGCGCACGGGAATCGGGGAACTGTTGATCCCCGAGAACGAGCCCGGCTCCTCGATCATGCCCGGCAAGATCAACCCCACCCAATGCGAGGCGCTGACCCAGGTGGCGGTGCAGGTGTTCGGGCTGGACCATGCCATCGCCTTTGCGGGCAGCCAGGGCAATTTTCAGCTCAACGTGTTCAAGCCGGTGATGCTGCATGATTTCCTCGACGCCGCCACCCTGTTGGCCGAGGCGCTGGAGAGCTTCACCGCCCATTGCGCTGAGGGAATCGAGCCCGCGCGGGAGCGGATCGCCGAGCATCTGGAGAATAATCTGATGCTGGTGACGGCGCTGAACCCGCATATCGGCTATGAGCAAGCGGCCAAGGTGGCGCTCAAGGCGCATCATGAGGGGCTGACATTGCGCCAGGCGGCGCTGGCGCTCGGCGTGGTTACGCCCGAGCAGTTCGAGGCCTGGGTCAACCCCGAGGCGATGACCAAGCCGCTGCCCCGCTGACCTTGTTTTGGCATGCCCCATGCGCATGTGGTAGAGCGGAGCAAATACGCACAGACTAGGATGTTTTGATGATGGATGGCGGCGCCGAATCCAGGCGGATTGTACTTCATAAGCCGGAGGATTTCGCTCCGATGCGCGCGGCAGGCCGTTTGGCCGCCGAGACGTTGGACATGATTGGCGAGCATGTCGTCCCCGGTGTGACCACCGAGGCGCTGAACCAGATTTGCCATGACTTTATCATCGCCCATAACGCCACCCCGGCGCCGCTGAACTATCGCGGTTTTCCGAAATCGATCTGCACCTCGATCAACCATGTCGTCTGCCACGGCATTCCGGGCGAGAAGAAGCTGCAGGACGGCGATATCGTGAATATCGACGTGACCGTGATTCTGGACGGCTGGTACGGCGATTCCAGCCGCATGTACGTGGCGGGCACGGCGAATACCCGTGCGAAACGGCTGATCGAGGTGACGTATGAGTCGATGATGCGCGGCATCGCCCAGGTGAAGCCGGGCAATACGTTTGGCGATATCGGCTACGCCATCCAGAGCTATGTCGAGGCGCAGCGCTTTTCCGTGGTGCGCGATTTTTGCGGCCACGGCATTGGCCGCACCTTCCATGCCCCGCCGAACGTGCTGCATTTTGGCCGCAAGGGCGAGGGGACGACGCTCAAGCCCGGCATGTTCTTCACCATCGAGCCCATGGTGAATATTGGCCGCCCGGAGGTGAAGGTGTTGGATGATGGCTGGACCGCCGTGACGCGCGACCGCTCTCTCTCCGCGCAGTTCGAGCACATGGTCGGCGTGACGGAAACCGGGGTGGAAATCTTCACCCTCTCGCCCAAGGGCTACACGGTTCCGCCTTACGTTTAAAAAAAGCCGGCGGGGTTTGGCCCCGCCGGTTTCTTATTTCAGGCTTCCGTACCAGGGTCGATCCAGCCGACATTCCCATCCGCCCGGCGATACACCACGTTGAGCTGGCCGGTCTTGGAGTTGCGGAACATCAGCACCGGCTGAAACGCCAGGTCCATCTTCATCACCGCGTCGCGCACCGAGAGCGTCTCGATCGCGGTTGCGGATTCGGCGATGACAGCGGCGTGCAGCGCTTCGTCATGCACCACGGGGGCGGCCTCGTGTTCATGCTCGGCTTCGGCCTCGTGTTTCAGCACGTATTGCTTGCCGGCCTGGGGCTTCTCGCGGGTGCCGTTGTCGCGCGCATGCTGGGAAACGCGGCGGCGGTAGCGGCGCAGGCGGGTGGCGATATGCTCGGCGGCGTCGTCGAAAGCGGCATGGGCATCGGCGGCCTCACCCTCGCCGCGCACGGTAATGCCGCGCCCGGCATGGAGGTTGATGTCGCAGGTGAAGAAACTGCGCGCCTTGCTAAAAGTTACCTGCGCTTCCAGCGCCTGGTCGAAATACTTGTTCGTGATGGTATCCAGCGCCTTGTTCACATGAACGCGCAGGGCATCCGACAGTTCGACTTGTTTGCCTGAGACCGTTAGTTGCATGGTCTTCTCCCGACTAGAGTGGCTCGTTTTATAAGGGGCCTCCTTAAGCCCCCGTTACGCGGGCTGCTTCTCCCGCTTTCGCTGCGCCGAGCCTGGTATACGCAACGCTTCCCGGTATTTGGCCACGGTCCTCCGTGCTATGTCTATGCCTTCTTTTTGCAATAGAGCTGCGATGGCATCGTCTGACAAAATATTTTTCGGGTTCTCCCCGGCGATGATCTGCCCCACCCGGTAACGCACCGTCTCGGCGGAGTGCATCTCGCCATTCGCGCCCGCGAGCGCGGTGGTGAAGAAGAATTTCAGCTCGAAAATCCCGCGTGGCGTGGCGATGGATTTGTTGGAGGTCACGCGGCTGACCGTGCTCTCATGCAGTTCCACCTCGGCGGCGATGTCGCGCAATGTGAGCGGGCGCAAGTGCGAGATGCCGTGGCGGAAGAAGCCGTCCTGGCGGCGGACGATCTCGGCGGAGACACGCAATATGGTCTGGGCGCGGGATTCCAGGGCCTTCACCAGCCAAGTGGCGTTCTGCATCTGCTCGGAGAGGAAGCCGCGCGTGTCGCGCGAGGCGGAGGCCAGCATCCGGGCATGGAAACCGCGGCGGATGAGCAAACGCGGCATGGTCTCGGGGTTGATTTCCAGCAGCCAGTCGCTCTGGCCTTCCTCGGTGACGGGGGCGGGGCGCATCAGCACGTCCGGGATCAGCGGGCGCAGGGGCTCGGTGTCGAACCCCGCGCCCGGCTTGGGGTCGAGGCGCTTGATCTCGGCCACCATGTCGGCCAGATCCTCGGCATCCACGCCGCAGATTTCCTGCAAGGCGCGCATCTCGCGCCGGGCCAGCATCTCCAGATTATTCAACAACGCCTGCATCGCTGGGTCGAGCCGGTTTTTCTCGGCAAGCTGGGCGGCGAGACATTCCGAGAGGCTGACCGCGAACAGCCCGGCCGGGTCCAGGCGCAGCATCTTGGCGCGCACGGCTTCCAGCTGTTCCAGGCTCACGCCGAGCGCTGTGGCAATGGCCTCGGGCGCATCGGCCAGCCGCCCGGCGGGGTCAAGGGCCGCGATCAGCGCCGCCGCGATGGCCAGCTCCCCGCGGGTGGAAAAGGTAAGGCGCGCCTGCTGTTCGAGATGCTCGCGCAGGTTCGGCTTTTCAGCCCCCAGCGCGTCCACCGGGTTCCAGTCGTCATCCCCGCCTGCCATGCCGCCGCCATAGCCATCGGCCCCGGTGCCGGCGTCGTACACATTGCTCACGTCTATATCGAGCGGCGCCTTATCTGCCTCGGGCATCATGCCGCTGCTGGCGAAGCTGGTGGCATCCGGCATCTCGGGCTCGGCCGGGGCGGGGCCAGCGGCTTCCAGCGTGGTTACAGTGGTGGAGCCATCATCGCGCTCAAGCAGCGGATTTTTAAGCAATTCCTCTTCGATAAACGCGCTCGCCTCAAGGTTCGAGAATTGCAGCAGCTGAATCGCCTGACGCAGCTGAGGCGTCATCACCAGCGATTGAGACTGCCGCAGATCGAGGCGCGGCCCGAAGGATGGAGCAAGAGCCATGCCAAAAGGCTAGTGCGTTTTCATGCGCTTTCCAAGGGGCTTGGCCCGAAAACTGCATGGGTAGCTACGCAGGTGCACAAAAGCCTGCGCCGACGCTGGCTTACAGGCTGAATTTTTCGCCCAGATACACGCGGCGCACATCCTCATGCGCCACCACCTGCTCGGGGTTGCCTTCCATAAGCACCTGACCGTCATACAGAATATAGGCGCGGTCGATGATCTCCAGCGTCTCGCGCACGTTATGGTCGGTAATCAACACGCCAAGGCCGCGATGTTTGAGATGCGACACAAGGTCGCGGATCTCGCCCACGGCGATGGGGTCGATGCCCGCCAACGGCTCGTCGAGCAGGATGTAGTTCGGCCCGGTGGCCAAGGCGCGCGCGATTTCCACGCGCCGGCGCTCGCCGCCCGAGAGGGCGAGGGCCGGGGTGCGGCGCAGATGCGAGATGCTGAACTCCGACAGCAGCGCGCCGAGGATGTCCTCGCGCTTGTCACGATCCGGCTCCACAACCTCGAGCACAGACATGATGTTCTGCTCGACATTCAGGCCGCGGAACACGCTGGCTTCCTGCGGCAGGTAGCCGATGCCAAGCCGCGCGCGGCGATACATGGGCAGGCTGGAGATTTCCGTGCCATCCAGCGAGATGGTGCCGCTATCCGGGGCGATCAGCCCGACGATCATATAAAAGGTGGTGGTCTTGCCGGCACCGTTGGGGCCGAGCAGGCCCACGGCCTCGCCGCGCTTTACCGAAAGCGAGACATTCCGCACCACGGGGCGCTTCTTATAGCGTTTGCCCAACCCGGTGGCGACGAGACCGCCATGGTTTTCGATCTGCGTTGTCGCGCTCATTGGCTGGCTCCGTTACCGGAATTGGGGACGATGACACCGGAAACCTGCCCGCCCGGCGCTGCCAGCAGCGTGGCGATGCCGGTCTTCATGTTCACCAGCGCGTCGGCGCCGGCCAGCTCGTTCGGCCCATGGATGATATGCACATTACCGCCAAGCCGCGCCTGCTGGGTGGGGGGCAGATACACGCCGGAATCGCCGGTGGCGGTGTCGGTTTGGGTTTTGATGACGACATGGCCGACGGCCTCGACCTTTTGCAGCTGGCTGCTGCCGCCGGTGGAGGCGGTGGCGTTGCCCGTGGCGGGGCTGCTGTTGGGGCTGAGATAGGCGGTGATGACATCGGCGGCGATGGAACGGCCGTCATTGGTGACGATCAGCGCATCGCCGCGCGCCACCGCCATGTGCTTGGCCGAGTAATATTCCACCGATTCCTTGGCGGTGATGGTGTCCTGTGGCGTGGTCAGCTTCAGCGCCGCGCCGGTAAGCACCAGAACTTGGCTATCCATGCTGTAGACGGCGCGGTCGCCCCAGGCATTGTCGGTGGCGGTGTAGATATGCACATGGCCAATGGCTTCCAGCTCGTACAGCTCACCGCCGCCCTGTTCGAGCGTCGAGGCGCCGGGCGCTGCTGCGCTGGTACTGGTGCTGGTGGGCGTGGCGGCCGCCCCGGCCTTTTTGCGGTAATGCGCCACCAGCTCATCCGCCACCACGGTCACGTCGCCGCGCACCGCCTTGGCCCCGCCCGTGGCGGTGATGGTCTGGCTGTCCTGAGACCAGGTGATGCCCTGCGCCGCCGAGATATTCACCGGCTGGGGCACGGCACCCGGCGCGCCGCCGAGATCGAGGTTTTGCGCCGCGGCGGGGGTAGCCAGGAGCAACGCGAGGGGGAAAAGGAGGTTTTTCATTGCGCCTGCATCAATGTCAGCGTGGCGGGGCCGATAAAGGTGATCTGCGCGCCATTTCCGGTGAGGGAAAAGCCATTGGCGGCATTCAGGGTGCCGAACGGCCCCTGTACCTGCACGGGGTCGGAGGAGCTGGCACCGCCCGCGCGCAAATCGATCATTGCGTGCGGTACGGTCATGGTCGTGCCATCGTTACGGTAAAGGGTGACATTGCCGGACAGGGCCAGCGTGTCGGCCTGTTGGCGGTACAGCCCGGTATCGGCCTTCAGCATCAGCCATGCGCCGGATTTCAGCGTGATGTCGCCCGCCGGGTTGGTCAGGGCCACATCGTTGCCGTTCTGTTCGATGGCGGTATCGGCGGTTACGGTGAAGGGCTGCCCGTTTTGGTCCGTGCCGTGATATTTGGCGCCCAGCATGCGCGAGGAGGGCGAGCTCCCGTCGCCGTTCTGCACATGATAAGAGACGCGGTCGGCATCCGGGCCGGAGCGCCAGTAGGGGGCGAGGGCCAGTGCCACCAGGAGTAACGCGGCGGCGGCCGGCAGCAGCTTCTTCAGCAGAGAAACATGAGCATGGCGGCGCGAGAGTTTTGCCGGATTTTCGGCATCCTGCCGACGGATATTGTCGATCAGATCCTGCCGGTTGGGCTCGCTCATACGAAGCCCGCCCGCAGCAGGTCATGAATATGCAGGATGCCGCGAACCATATTGCCGTCATCCACCACAAATAAGGCGGTAACAGGGCGCTCGGGGGCGTTCATCTGGTGCAGCGCGTCCTCGGCCAGCGCCTCTGGGGCGATACTCTTGGGCGCACGGTTCATGATTTCGTCCACCGGGCGGGAGAGCAAAGTCGGGCTCATGGCGCGGCGGAGGTCGCCATCGGTCACCACGCCGAGCAGGCGGCGCGATTCGTCCACCACGCCAAGCAGGCCGAAGCGTTTGGCGGTCATGGTGATCAGCGCCTTGTCCATGGTGGTGCCCGGGGGCACCAGGGGCAGTTCCTCGTCCTGGTGCATCAGCTCGCGCACGCGCTTGAGCCGCGCGCCGAGCTTGCCGCCGGGGTGGAAGTCGCGGAAATCCTTGGCCGAGAACCCCCGCCTTGCGAGCAGCGCCACGGCGATGGCGTCACCGAGGGCCATCTGCATGGTGGTGCTGGTGGTGGGGGCGAGGCCGATCGGCCCGGCTTCCGGGGCGGCGGGCAGCAGCAGCGGAATATCGGCGGCCTGGCCGAGCGTGCTCTCCCCAACCGAGGTGATGCCGATCAGTGGCAAGCCGATGCGCTTGGCATGGCCGACAATGGCCGCCAACTCCTGCGCCTCGCCCGAATTGGAGAGGGCGATGACAGCATCGCCCTGCACGATCATGCCCAGATCACCATGCGCGGCCTCGGCCGGGTGCACGAACAAGGCAGGAGTGCCGGTGGAGGCCATGGTCGCGGCAATCTTGCGCGCCACATGGCCGGATTTGCCCATGCCGGTAACGACGACGCGGCCGGTGACGGCGAGTAGCGTGTCGATAGCCGTGAGGAATTTGCCGCCAAGAGAATCCGCAAGCGCGGTCAGGGCGGCGGCCTCGGTGGCCAGAACATCGCGTGCAATATTAAGAGTGGTCTCGCCGTGACTCATGAGCGGCATATGACCAGCGGCACCGCCAAGGTCAACCATCGCGGCCTTAATGGGTGAACAGGTCCGGGTCTACGTAACCCAGCAGGTCCAGCTTGGCGCGGGTGGGCAGGAAATCATACGCCGCCTGCGCGATGGCGCGGCGATTCTCGCGCACGAGCAGCGCCTCCAGCTTCGCCCAGATGGTGTGCAGATACAGAACATCCGACGCCGCATAGGCCAGTTGCTCGGGGGTGAGGTCCGTTGCTCCCCAATCGCTGCTCTGCTGCTGCTTGGAGATATCCACGCCCGCCAGATCGCGGCACAGCTCCTTCAGCCCATGGCGGTCGGTATAGGTGCGCACCAGCTTGGAGGCGATTTTCGTGCAGATCACCGGGGCTGTGACCACGCCGAGGCCGTTTTCCAGGGCCGCGATGTCGAACCGCGCGTAATGGAACAGCTTGGTGACGTTGGGATTGGTGAGCAGCGCCTTGAGATTTGGGCAATCCGCGCCGCGCCCGCCGAGGGCAGGGGGGATGATCTGCACCAGATGCGCCGTGCCATCGCCGCTGGAGAGCTGCACGAGGCAAAGCCGGTCGCGCCGCGGGTCCAGGCCCATGGTCTCGGTATCGATGGCGACAATCGGGCCAAGATCCAGACCAGCCGGAAGATCGTGCTTGTGCAGCTGGATCCCGTTCATATTTTCACCTTGAATTTTTGAAGAAAAATGGTGCCCAGGAGAGGACTCGAACCTCCACGCCCTTGCGAGCGCTAGCACCTGAAGCTAGTGCGTCTACCAATTCCGCCACCTGGGCTTTACCATTTTTCGCGCCGGCCGTTTGCTTTCGGTTCGGAGCGTCGATGCCGTGGCATCGTGAGACGGGCGTTTAAATGTCCCTGAGAACGGCGTCAACCCAGACTGGAAAGATATTTTGCCCATCCCCACATCGGGTGTGCAATGAAGTAACCGTCCTGTCACATAAAAAAGCGAGGCTTGGCATGGTGTCTGACCGTAAAATCGCGACTGTTTTCGGTGGCTCAGGTTTTTTGGGGCGGTATGTCGTCCAGCGTTTGGCGGAACGGGGGTATATCGTCAGAATCGGTATCCGGGACCCTGAATCGGCAAAAATCCTCCAGCCGATGGGCGATGTCGCGCAGATTTTGCCGCTATATGCGCCGGTGACCAACGAAGCCGCCGTGACCCGCGCGGTCGAGGGGGCGGAGCTGGTCGTCAATCTCGCGGGGATTCTGGCGGAGCGCCATAAAGGCGATTTCTTCCGCACCCATGTGGATGGCGCGGGGCGAATTGCCCATCTGGCCCGCGTGGCCGGGGTCGGGCAGCTTATTCATATCTCCGCCATTGGGGCCGACCCGGAAAGTGCTAGCGAATATGGGCGGACCAAGGCGCAAGGCGAGGCTGCGGTGCGCGGCGGGTTTCCGCGCGCGGTAATTCTGCGCCCCTCTATTATGTTCGGGGCGGAGGATAATTTCTTCAACCGCTTCGCCGCGATGGCGGCGATTTTGCCGATTCTGCCCATCGTCCACGGCGCGACAAAGTTC
>DAIDJU010000120.1 GCA_027451225.1 Acidocella sp.
ATCGGCTTCCAGCTTGTTCAGCGTCGCGGCGCTGTCCACCTTGAAGCCGAAGAAATCGATACCCGCCTGATCGGCCTGGCGGATGATGATGCTGTGATGATCGCGCTCGTCCCAGGCCTTGAAATAGACGCGGTCCTGCGCATCGCGGCCCATTTCCTCCAGTCCCAGAACCTCGCGGTAAAATTTCGCGTCCTCTTCCAGGTTCAGCACGCGGATTTGCGCGTGACCGGGACGCAGTACACCATTAACACCCATATTTGTTTTCTCCCTTGGTTTTTAAGAATGTTCCGCCGCCGGCTGACCCTGGCGCACGATATTCTTGTGCAGCTTGCCGATGACCGCGACGCTCACTTCCTCCAGCGGGCGCACGCAGCAGGCCAGCACACGGCCCTGCGCGAGGTCTTCTTCACTCACATATTCGCGGCTCATGGGGCGCATCTGCTCATACGCGCCGGCGACAACCTGAACCTTGCACACCGAGCATCCGCCGCCCCGGCACCCCACGGGAATACCGCGCTTGCCCAGCCGGTGCATGCCGGTGAGCAGGCTCTCATCGGTCCGGCAGCGATAATTCTCGTTGGTGTCCGTGATTGTCACCACAACATGCTCGACCGCGCCTGGTTTACCCGGTGCGGTGCCGGCTGGAACGTCCATTGCCCTAAACCTCTTGGTTCTTGTTGGTTTTGGGAGCTTGCAAGATTTGCGCTATTCCTAAAAATACTTTTTTGACTATTAGTTCATACTCGCCGGGTATGGCGTTTGCTGCATTTGCGAATTGTGCACCGCAAAACAATGCGTGGCATTCATGGAGAATAATCAAGAAAAATGCTGGAACTTCGTCATCTCAAATACTTTGCCGCCGTGGCCAGGGAGCGGAACATCGGCCGCGCGGCGCTGGCGCTGAACATCTCCCAACCGCCGCTGACGCGCCAGATCCAGCAACTGGAAGAGCTGATCGGCGCGCCGTTGTTCATCCGCTCGGTAAAGGGCGTGGAACTGACCGCCGCCGGAGAAGCGCTCTATGCCGATGCCCGGGCGGTGCTCTCCCTGGCGGACCTTGCCGTGGAGCGCGCCCGCCGCGCCGCGCATGGCCAGTTGGGGCGGCTGGATGTCGGCATTTTCGGTACCGGCATGTTCGACATCGTACCCCGCGTGCTGCTGAAATTCCGCAACGTCTTCCCGGATGTGGAAATCGCCATGCACACCATGACTAAGACGGAGCAGGTGGAGGCGCTACGCCAGCGGCGCATCACCATCGGCTTCAACCGGCTGGTGCCGAAATATCCTGACATCAAATCGCGCGTGGTGATGTGGGAGCGCCTGATCGTGGGCCTGCCGCGTTCCAACCCGTTGGCGGCGCGCGAGGCGTTGTCCATCGCCGATCTGGCGGGACAGCCCTTGGTGCTGTTTCCCAGCACGGGGCATCCGAATTTTTCCGATTTCGTGGCGCATCAATGCCGCGAGCACGGTTTCATCCCGCAAGTGGTGCAGGAGGTGGGCGACGCCGTGACCGGTGTTGCACTGGTGGCCTCAGGCTTTGGCGTTTGCATCGTTCCGGAATCGGCCACGCATTTCAAAGCTTCTGGCGTTGTCTATGTGCCGCTGAAGGAATCGCCGCCGACCATGCTGGATGTCAGCTGCCTGTATTTGCAGGACGATCCCTCGCCGATCCTGCGAGAGTTCCTGCGTATCCTCGAGGAGTTCCGCACCGAGAACGGCGTGACCGACGATGCATGAGCGGTATGGCGCGCACCGCCAAACGGTATTGGACGGCATAATGCGCGCCGCCTAGCCTGCCAGACTGATGACCGCTCCGCCAACCGGGCGGGAAAGTGGGAGGACATGGCAAAAATCCGATGCGCATTGATCGGCTCCGGCAATATCGGGACCGATCTGATCTACAAGCTGCGCCGCAGCGACGTTCTGGAACCCGTCTGGATGGTCGGCATCGACCCTGACTCCGAAGGGCTGAAACGCGCCGCCGGGATGGGGCTGAAAACCACCGCTGAAGGCGTGGACGGGCTGCTGCCCCATGTGCTGGCGGATAATATCCAGATCGCTTTCGACGCCACCAGCGCCTATGTGCACGCCGAGAACAGCCGCAAGCTGAACGCGCTGGGCGTGATGATGATCGATCTCACCCCCGCCGCCATCGGCCCGCTCTGCGTGCCGCCGGTGAATCTCAAGCAGCACACTGCCAAGCTGGAGATGAACGTGAACATGATCTCCTGCGCCGGTCAGGCGACGATCCCCATCGTACATGCCGTCTCGCGTATCCAGAGCGTGGAGTACGCCGAGATCGTCGCAACTCTGGCCTCCAAGTCGGTTGGTCCCGGCACGCGCGCCAATCTCGATGAATTCACCTACACCACCTCCGACGCGCTGGTGGCGGTGGGCGGTGCGCGGCGCGGCAAGGCGCTGGCCGTCATCAATCCGGCCGAGCCGCCGATGATCATGCGCAACACCGTCTATTGCCTCACCGATGATGAGCCCGACGAGGCGCGCATCATCGCCTCGGTGCGGGAGATGATCGGCGAGGTGCAAAAATACGTGCCCGGCTACAGGCTGGTGAACGGCCCGGTCTTCGATGGCAAGCGCGTGGCCGTGTTCCTGGAAGTTGCTGGGCTGGGCGATTACCTGCCGACCTATGCGGGCAATCTCGACATCATGACCGCCGCCGCCACCCGCACCGCCGAGATGTTCGCCGAGGAAATCCTGGCGGGCAGCCTGAAACTTCCCACGCCGCAGGAGGCATGAGATGAGCTTCCCCAACCTCAAGGGCCGCAAGGTTCTTATCCACGACATGTGCCTGCGCGACGGCATGCATGCCAAGCGCGAGCAGATTTCGCTCGACCAGATGGTGAAATTGGCCTCGGCGCTGGACGAAGCCGGCGTGCCGATGTTGCAGGTAACGCACGGCGCGGGGCTGGGGGGCAATTCCATCCAGCACGGTTTTGCGCCGCATACCAACGAGGCCTACATCTCCGCCGTGGCGGGGGTGGTGAAGCGGGCGACCATCTCGGTGCTGCTCATCCCCGGCCTGGGCACGATGCGCGAGCTGGACTCCGCTTATAATTGCGGCGCACGCTCGGTGCATGTGGCCACGCATTGCACCGAGGCCGACACCGCCCAGCAGCATATCGCCCATGGCCGCAAGCTGGGCATGGATACCTCGGGCTTCCTGATGATGTCCCACCTCAATTCGCCGGAGGGTCTCGTTGCCCAGGGCAAGCTTATGGAGAGCTACGGCGCGCAGACCATCTATGTGACGGATTCGGCAGGCTACATGCTGCCCGACGACGTAACCGCCCGTGTGAGCGCCCTGCGCGACGCGCTGAAGCCTGAGACGGAAATCGGCTTCCACGGCCATCATAATCTCGGCATGGGCATCGCCAACTCCATTGCCGCCATCGCGGCCGGGGCTTCGCGGATTGATGCTTCGGTGGCCGGGCTGGGGGCAGGGGCTGGCAATACGCCGCTGGAAGTGTTCGTGGCCGTGTGCGAGCGCATGGGGCTGGAGACCGGCTGCGATCTGTTCGGCCTGATGGACATGGCCGAGGACATCGTCGTGCCGATGATGGACCACATGGTTCGCGTCACCCGTGAGGCGCTGACACTCGGCTTCGCGGGCGTCTATTCCACCTTCCTGCTCCACGCCAAGCGCGCCGAGACCCGCTATGGCGTTCCCGCCCGCGACATTCTGGTGGAGCTGGGCCGCAAGAAGATGATTGGCGGGCAGGAGGATATGATCGAGGATACCGCGCTGACCATGGCCAAGGCGCGCGGCATCAAGGTCAGCCACGCCGCCTGAGGCTAATCGCCGGGCGCCGCGCGCGGCAGCCCGGTATTACTGTAGTCGTTGCGTGGGTTCCACAGCATCCAGCCATCCGAGCCGAAATCCGCCGCGGCTCGGGTCTGCTCCCCAATCTCCGCCGCCGCGAAGGGGCGATGATCGAAGGCGTAATCGGTAAAGGCCTGCAACCAGGGCCGGAAGCGTTGCGGCGGAACGCCCAGCCGCTGCTGCGCCTGCCGCAGTGAGAGGTAGACGATCTGGTAGGCATTGGCGACAGGGTTCGCGTAGCCGGGGATGCCGAATTGGAAGCCCGAAGGGTAGAGCATCGGGGAGATGTAATCGACATTGGCGGCGATGCTGTCGAGCATCTGGCCGATGCCGGTGTCGTTGCGGTTCCAACAAACATAGCCAAAGATATCGGCGGAGAGATAGACATTGTAAGGCAGCAATTGCCGCCGCGCCTCGGCCAGGAAGCCTGAGATGGCGGCCACACGCGCGGCTGCGGATACCGGCTGGGCGAATTGCAGAGTTTGCGAGGCGTCGGGGAAGCGCAGATAATCGAACTGGATTTCGTCGAACCCGGCCTGTGCGGCTTCAGTGGCGATGGCGATGTCATAATCGCGCACCTCGGGTTGGAACGGGTCCGTCCAGGCCATGTTCTCGCGGTCGCGGAACAGCGCGCCGCTGGCTGTGTGCACGGCGAGGTCCGGCCGGTAGGTGGCGAGGGCGTCGTCCTTGAAGGTGACGATGCGGGCGATGGCGTAGATCCCCTTGGCGTGCAGCATCCGCACAAAGGCGGCGAGGTCGGGGATGGTGGTGATTCGCCTTGCGCCATCCTGCTGCACCAGGGGCACGGCGCTGGGGTAGGGGATGATGCCGCTATCGCCCTTGATGTCCACCACCAGGGCATTGACCGCGCCGCCCTGCGCCAGGGCCAGCGCATTGCCCAGCAGCACGCGCGAGCCCGCGCCATAGACGCTGAGATACAGCGCATGCGGCTTGAACGGGGTAAGGGGCAGCTTGCCGTCGGGCGGCAGGGCGGCAAGGCTGAAGCTGCCGGCACGGTAGCCGGGGGCGCGCACGAACAGCGTACCGGCATTGCCCTGCGGCTCGAACTGGCCTTGGGCCCCGGGGGGAAGCGCCTGTCCGGCTTCCACGGCAATAGCGCCAGAAATCGCCTTGCCGGTGCTGGCATCCACCACGAGCAGCGGCGCCGCCCATGCCGGGTGTGACAGTATCAGTGCGAGCAGGGCTGCGATGAGCCGGCGCATTACTTTGCCACGAGCGCCGCGAAGCCGGAAAGGCTTAACCCGCCGGAGACGGGTATGCGCGGTATGGCCAGCGGATCGCTCCCCGGTTGCGCCTGCCCGCCCGCGAAGGCGAAGCCCCATTGATAGCCCGCACGGCGCGCGGCGGCTTCCAGGTCCTGGTCGTAAATTCCGTAGGGCCAGGCCAGCATGGTTACGGAGATGCCGAGCTTCTGCTCCAGCACGCTTTTGGAGCGGGCGAGCTGCATATCGACAAACGCGCTGTAATCCGCCGGGGTGCGCTTTTTCCGCTCCTGGCGGAAATCCGGATGCCAATAGGTGTGGGACTGCACATCCACCAGGCCGGATTTCACCATCTCATCCAACTGTGCCCAGGTGAGGGCGTAGGAGGCGTTGGAGATCGCCGAAGGGTAGATGAACAGCGTAACATGGATGTGGCGCTGCCGGAGGATGGGGTAGAGCTGGGTAAAGACGGATTCATGCCCGTCATCCACCGTAATCGCCACGGCAGGTTGGGGAATATTCTTCCATTGCACGAGGCTTTGCAGCGGCACGATGCTGTAGTGATGCGCCGCCAACCAATCGAGCTGCTGCTCGAATGCGCTGGTTGTCACGGTCGTTAGCCCGGATTTAGCCGGGTCGAACCGGTGATACACAAGAACGGGAACAGACGGCTCCGCCATGGCGGAACCGGCGAGAAGGCAGAACAAGCCTGCAATAACGGCGCGAAGCCCAAGAGACGGCATAAACAGAGCAACCTGGTTGCAGGCGAATCAAAGAGTGTACGGCGGCAGCGTAATTGCCGTGCCGTTATGTTGGCAAGTCTGGGCGCTTAAGGGGAGGCGTTCGGATGAATATTAATCTGTCGTAATAACACATATGCCGCGCTTTAACTGCGGCGGGTGGCCGGTTAGCCTGCCCGCACGGAACGGGACAAAAATGATCGAACAAAGCCCGCTGCTGACCGATGCGTATGAGCTGTCGATGCTGGAGGCCTATCGGGCGCATGGCATGGCGGATGTGGCGGTGTTCGAGCTGTTCTTCCGCAAGCTGCCGCCGCAGCGCGGGTTTCTGCTGGTGGCCGGGTTGGCGCAGGCGGTGGCGTATCTGCAAGAGCTACGCTTTGGGGCGCAGGAGCTGGAATGGCTCGCCGCCTCCGGCCTGTTCGCGGCGGATTTCGTGGCCTCACTTGCCGGGTTTCGCTTCACGGGCGATGTCGACGCCATGCCGGAGGGCACGCTGGTTTTTGCCGATGAACCCGTGCTGCGCGTCACCGCGCCATTGCCCCAGGCGCAACTGGTGGAAACGCGGCTGCTCAACCTGATCCATTTTCAAACCGTGATCGCCAGCAAGGCAGCGCGGGTGGTGCTGGCGGCTCCCGGCAGGCAGTTGGTGGATTTCGGCCTGCGCCGGGCGCATGGGGCTGAGGCCGGGCTGCTGGCGGCGCGGGCGAGTTATCTGGCCGGGTTCGGCGGCACGGCGACATTGCAGGCCAGCCGGGCGTTCGGCATCCCTGCCGTCGGCACCATGGCGCATTCCTTCGTGCAGGCGCATGACGACGAGGCCACGGCCTTCGCGCGCTTCGCCCAGGTGCGGCCCAGGGCGCTGACCCTGCTGATCGACACCTACGACACCGAGCGCGGAGCCGGGATCGTCGCAGCCCTGGCTCCGCGTCTGGCGGCAGAGGGGATCACGGTGAGCGCCGTGCGGCTGGACAGCGGCGACCTCGCCGCCCATGCCTGCGCCGTGCGCGCCATTCTGGACCATGCCGGGCAGCCCAACATCCACATCTTCGCCAGTGGTGGGCTGGATGAATACAGCGTGCAGGCCCTCTGCGCCGCCGGCGCGCCGATCGACGGTTTCGGCATCGGCACGGCCTTGACCACGTCATCGGATGTTCCGGCCCTGGATTGCGCCTACAAATTGCAGGAATACGCCGGCAAGCCCCGGCGCAAGCACAGCGAGGGCAAGGCCACATGGCCCGGGCGCAAGCAGGTGTACCGGCGTTACGCGCCGGATGGCGCCATAGCGGGCGACATCGTGGCCCTGCGCGACGAGCAGATGCCCGGAGAGCCATTGCTGCACCCCGTGATACGCGGCGGCAAGGTGCTGCCCGGCCTGCCCGGGCTGGCTGAGGCCCGCGCCCGCGCCGCCGCCGCGTTGGCCCAGCTTCCAGCCCCGTTGCGGCGGCTGGAAGCAGCGGCGGTGCCGGTCGAGATCAGCCCCGGCCTGCGCGCCCTGGCGGCGCGGCTGGACCAGGAGATGGGCTTATGACGGAGCGCCAGGACGAGGTCATCGCCTTTCTCTCCCGCCCCGAGAGTTATGGGCTGCATGGCGGCACGGTGGAGAGGGTCGAGACCCATTGCTCCATCGTGTTCCTGGCCGGGGAGCGCGCCTACAAGCTGAAACGGGCGCTTCGCTACGCCTCGCTCGATTACACCACACTGGCACAACGCCAAGCGGCCTGCGCGGCGGAGCTGACGCTCAACCGCCGCACAGCGCCGGATATTTATCTTGCCGTCGGCAATATCCGCCGTGCCCAGGATGGCGGCTTGGCGTTCGACGGTTCGGGTCCGGTGCTGGAGCCCGTGGTCGTCATGCGCCGCTTCGCCCAGGCCATGCTGTTCGACCATCTGTTGGAGCAGGGCAGGCTGACGCCCGCGCTGATGCAGGCGCTGGGCCGGAGCATCGCGCATCTGCACGACGGCGCGGAGCGGACGCCCCAATTCGGTGGCGCGGTCGCGATACGCCGCGTCATCGCGGATAACGCGCGCGAGCTGGCCCGCGTCGCCAGCGCGCTGGATGGCGCGGATGTCAGCGCCCTCACCACCCGCACCGCCGCGGCGCTGGAGGACGTGGCGGAACTGCTCGACCGCCGCCGGGCCGAGGGCAAGGTCCGGCGCGGGCATGGCGATTTGCGGCTGGACAATATCTGCCTGTGGTCGGGCGTGCCGACGCCCTTCGACGCCATCGAGTTCAGCGACGAGATCGGCTGCATCGACGTGCTGTACGACCTCGCCTTCCTGCTGATGGATCTGCTCGTGCATGGCCGGGCGGACCTCGCCAATGCCGCGCTCGATGCGTATCTGGACATAACCCCCGAAACCGAGGGGCTGCGCGCATTGCCCTTATTCCTCGCCCTGCGTGCGGGGACGCGCGCCTACGCCCTGGCGGGAAGTGCTACCCGCCAGACGGACCCGGCTGCGGCCGCGCGCAAGATGACTCTGGCGCGCCGGCACATCGCCGCGGGCCTAGGC
>DAIDJU010000121.1 GCA_027451225.1 Acidocella sp.
CCCCGGAACCGCTCAGGCACAAAGGGCTGCGGCTTGTCAAAGGGGCACTCTGGAAAGCCGGTGGCCACGCCACCGCACCGACGGGGTCAAGGGCCGGACGGGCCCGAATCTCTCAGGTTCACAGACAGAGGGGGGTCAGACATCTCCGGCGCTTCAAGCCGGGAGCTGATCTTATTGGGGGTTCGCTTGCTTAAAACACCTTTGGACGGTTTGCACCGCCGCCTCGGCGCGCGCATGGTCGAGTTCGCAGGCTATGAGATGCCGCTGCAATATACGGGCATCATCGCCGAGCATAACGCCTGCCGCACCGGCGCGGCGCTGTTCGACGTCTCCCACATGGGCCAGGTGGAAATCGCCGACGCCCGCGCGTTCGAGCGTCTGGTGCCGGGCGACATCACCGGCCTTAAAGCTGGCCGCCAGCGTTACACCCTGCTGCTTAATGAGGCAGGCGGGATCATCGATGACCTGATGGTGGCCAATCTCGGCACTCGTTTGCAGGCTGTGCTGAATGCCGGGCGCAAGCAGGTGGACGTGGCGCATATCCAGGCCCAGGGCGTGGAGGTGGTCACGCATTTCGAGCGCGCGCTGCTCGCCCTGCAAGGCCCCAAGGCCGTCGCCCTTCTGCCCGAAGGTGCCGCGCTGAAATTCATGGACGCGGCCGAGCTGACCATTGAGGGTATTCCCTGCGTCGTCACCCGCTCCGGCTATACCGGCGAGGACGGATTCGAGATCGGCTGCCCCGGCGAGGCGGGCGAACGTCTGGCCGAGATCCTGCTGGCGCGCGGCGCGGTGCCCGCTGGCCTGGGCGCGCGCGATTCGCTGCGCCTGGAAGCCGGGCTGCCGCTCTATGGCAATGACATCGGCGAGACCACATCCCCCGTCTCCGCCGGACTGAACTTCGCGCTCTCCAAGAAGCGCCTCGCCACCGCCGATTTCCTCGGCGCTGCCCCCATCAACGCCGCCCTGGCCAATGGCACGGCGGAAAAGCTCGTCGGCATCCGGCTCGAAGGCCGCGCCCCCGCCCGCGCCCATGCCGAAATCCGCGTTGGCAATGAGCGCGTGGGCGAGGTCACCTCCGGCGTGTTCTCCCCCACGCTGAACGCGCCCATCGCGCTCGGCTACGTGCGCGCCGACCTTGCCGC
This sequence comes from Acidocella sp., assembly GCA_027451225.1. Taxonomy (GTDB): domain Bacteria; phylum Pseudomonadota; class Alphaproteobacteria; order Acetobacterales; family Acetobacteraceae; genus Acidocella. Next base: position 1,143 of record DAIDJU010000121.1, read on the forward strand.
CCCCGGCACGGCGCTGGACCTCATCGTGCGCGACAAGCCGCTGCCCGGCCTTGTCACCGCCCTTCCCTTCGTTCCCCACAACTATGTCCGCTGAATAAGGAGCCACATCACATGTCCCAGATTTATTTCTCCAAGGATCACGAATGGGTTTCCGTCGGCGCTGACGGGCTGGCCACCATCGGCATCACCGACCACGCGCAAGCCGCGCTGGGCGACATCGTGTTCGTCGAGCTGCCGGAGCCGGGCCGCAATGTCGCCACCGGCGAGGCCTGCGCGGTGGTGGAGAGCGTGAAGGCGGCCTCCGACGTGTACGCCCCGCTGGCGGGCACGGTGGCCGAGGCGAATCAGGCGATCGTGGACGAGCCCGCCCTGGTGAACAGCGCTGCCGAGGGCGATGGCTGGTTCTTCAAGCTGCGCCTCGAGGACCCCGCCGCCGTGTCCAGCCTCATGGACCGCGCCGCCTATGACGAATATCTGAGCACGCTGGCATGAACGCGCTGAACGAACTCCTGGCCCTGGAGCAGGCGGAGAGCTTCGCCTCCCGCCATATCGGGCCGGATGCGGCGCAGGTGGCGGCGATGTTGAAAGTGGTCGACGCCGCCACGCTGGACGATCTGATCGCCCAGACCGTGCCGGAATCCATCCGCAGCAATGCCGGGCTGAAGCTTCCCACAGCGCTGAGCGAAGCCGCCGTGCTGCGCCAGCTCCGCGCCCTCGCCGCGCGCAACGTGATGAAGAAATCGCTGATCGGGCTGGGCTATCACGGCACCATCACCCCGCCGGTCATCCAGCGCAACGTGCTGGAGAACCCCGGCTGGTACACGGCCTACACGCCGTATCAGGCCGAGATCTCGCAAGGCCGGCTGGAAGCCATCCTCAACTTCCAGACCATGATCGCCGAGCTGACCGGGCTGGAGATCGCCAACGCCTCGCTGCTGGATGAAGCCACGGCGGCGGCGGAGGCTGTCGCCATGGCGCATGCGCTGCACAAGGCGGGCAGCAAGGTCATCGCCGTGGCGGCGGATGTGCATCCGCAGACCCGCGCCGTCATCGCCACCCGCGCTTGGCCGCTGGGCTGGCATCTGGTGGACTTCCACCCGGGCGACATCGAGGCCATCGCGGGCGCCAAGCCCTTCGCCGTGGTGCTGAACTATCCCGGCAGCACGGGCGAGCTGCGCGACCTCTCGGCCGAGATCGCCGCCGCCAAGACCGCCGGGGCGCTGGCCATCGTCTGCGCCGATCTCCTCGCGCTCACCATTCTCACCCCGCCGGGCGAGATGGGCGCGGATGTGGTGGTGGGCTCGGCCCAGCGCTTCGGCGTGCCTATGGGCTTTGGCGGCCCACATGCCGGGTATTTCGCCACCCGCGACACCTTCAAGCGCTCCATGCCGGGCCGTCTGGTCGGTGTATCCGTGGACGCCGCGGGCCGCCCGGCCATGCGCCTCGCGCTGCAAACGCGCGAGCAGCATATCCGCCGCGAGAAGGCGACCTCGAACATCTGCACCGCACAGGTGCTGCTGGCCGTGATGGCCGGGTTCTATGCCGCGTGGCACGGGCCGGAGGGGCTGAAAGCCATCGCCCGGCGCGTGAATCTGCAAGCCCGGCTGCTGGCCGACGCCGCCCGCCAGGGCGGCCACGCCCTGCGCTACACGCAGTTCTTCGACACGCTGGCCATCGAGGTCGGCCCGCAGACCGAGGCGCTGCTGCAAGCCGGGCTGGACGCCGGGTTCAACTTCCGCCGCATCGACGCCGGCTGCATCGGCATCGCGCTGGATGAAACAATCACCCGCGCCGAGCTGGAAACCCTGGCCGGACTGCTGGGCGGCAAGCTTGCGGCCGCGCCTGAGTCCATCCCCGCCGCGCTGCACCGGGCTTCGGGCTTCTGCGAGGCGGCGGTGTTCAACACCCACCGCTCCGAACACTCCATGCTGCGCTACCTCAAGCGGCTGGAGGACAAGGACGTCGCGCTCAACCGCTCGATGATCCCGCTCGGCTCCTGCACGATGAAGCTGAACGCCGCCGTGGAGATGGCCGCCATCACCTGGCCGGAATTCGCCGAGATCCACCCCTTCGCCCCGGCCGACCAGACCGAGGGCTTCAAGGTGCTGATCGACGAGCTGGCCGCGCTGCTGGCGGAAGTCACCGGCTTTGCCGGGGTCTCGCTGCAACCCAATTCGGGCGCGCAGGGCGAATATGCCGGTCTGCTGGCCATCCGCGCCTTCCACGAGGCGCGCGGCCAGGGGCACCGGACTATCTGCCTCATCCCGGCCTCGGCGCACGGCACCAACCCGGCCTCCGCCGCCATGGCGGGGTACAAGGTCGTCGTCGTCGCCTGCGATAAGCTGGGCAATGTCGATGTTCCCGATCTTGAGAAGAAGATCGCCGAGCACGGGCCGAACCTCGCCGCGCTGATGATCACCTACCCGAGCACGCATGGCGTGTTCGAGACCTCCATCCGCGACATCTGCCGCGCGGTGCACGAGGCCGGCGGGCAGGTTTACATGGATGGCGCGAACATGAACGCCCAGGTGGGGCTGACCAGCCCGGCCAATATCGGCGCGGATGTCTGCCACCTGAACCTGCACAAGACCTTCTGCATCCCGCATGGCGGCGGCGGGCCGGGTGTGGGGCCCATCGGCGTGGCGGCCCACCTGCTGCCGCATCTGCCCAACCATCCGCTGCGCGCGGATGCCGGGCCCGCCACCAGCTACGGCCCGGTGGCGGCGGGGCCATTCGGCTCGGCGCTGATCCTGCCCATCTCCTACGCCTATATCCAGCTCATGGGGCCCGACGGCATCACCCAGGCGACCAAGGCGGCGATCCTCAACGCCAACTACATCGCGGCACGGCTGGAGGGCGCGTATCCCATCCTCTACCGTGGCGAGAATGGCCGCGTGGCGCATGAATGCATCGTCGATTGCCGCGGCTTCGGCGCGACCTCCGGCGTGCAGGTGGAGGACATCGCCAAGCGCCTGGCCGATTACGGCTTCCACGCGCCCACCATGTCCTGGCCCGTGGCCGGCACGCTGATGATCGAGCCGACCGAAAGCGAGGACAAGGCCGAGCTGGACCGCTTCTGCGACGCGATGCTGAGCATCGCCGACGAGATCGCCTCCATCGAGGACGGCGCCTGGCCGCGCGAGGACAACCCGCTGAAAAACGCCCCGCACACCGCCGCCGAGGTGATGGCGGAGGTTTGGACGCATCCATACACGCGCGAGCAGGCGGCTTTCGCCCTGCCCTACATCGCGGCGCAGAAGTACTGGCCGCCCGTGAAACGCGTGGACAACGTGTATGGCGACCGTAATCTGATGTGCTCTTGCGCGCCGCTTGAAGCCTACGCCGAAGCCGCCGAATAGGCATTGCAAACATACCTTGGCCGGAACGTAAAAAATTCATGGCCAGGGGCGGAAATATCACTTGCATCCCAAGGGGGTTGGCCTCATAAGCCCCCCCCACTGGCCCAGGGGGGCGCGGTAAGGTGCCGCGTTCTACAGGCTGTCTACTAGTTGAGGGGGTTCGAAATGAACGCACTTGCCCGACTGGGGATGGTCTCGGAGTCTCCGAGCGAAAACCAGGCGATGTCCACGGTCTCCCCGGAGCCGCAGAAGGATTACTATATCGAGAAGGACGGCGTGAAATACGCCGGCATGCACCTGATCATCGATCTATGGGGTGCATCCAATCTCGACAGCCCCGAGCTGATCGACAAGACGCTGTGCGACGGCGCGATTGCCGCCGGCGCCACCATCCTGCATCACCACTTCCACCACTTCGAGCCGAATGGCGGCGTGTCTGGTGTGGTTGTGCTGGCTGAAAGCCACATCTCCATCCACTCCTGGCCCGAGCGCAACTTCGCGGCCCTGGATGTGTTCATGTGCGGCTGCTGCGACCCGTACAAGCTGATCCCCTTCCTCAAGGAAGCGTTCACGCCGAGCCATATCCAGATCAACGAGCAGAAGCGCGGCCTCATCGCGTAAGCGATAGACGCGAAAGCTTTAAAAAGGGGGCGTAACAACGCCCCCTCTCTGTTTGGGAGCCTTCCATGACCGATACTTGGTTTAACGAGACGCTGTACCCGGATTGGGGTCAGCGCTTTAAGTTTGTGCGCCAGCTGGCGCGGGTGAAGAGCCCGTTCCAGGACATCGCCGTGTTCGAGACCGAAAGCCACGGCCGCGTGCTGACGCTGGATGGCGTGGTGCAGATCACCGAGCGCGACGAGTTCGTGTACCAGGAGATGCTCACCCATGTGCCGCTGCTGGCCCATGGCAACGCCAAGAACGTGCTGATCATCGGCGCGGGCGATGGCGGCGTGCTGAAGCATGTGCTGATGCACAAGGGCGTTGAACGCGCCGTGATGGCCGAGATCGACGGCGAGGTGATCCGCCTCTCCAAGGAATTCCTCCCCGGCATCGGCGGCGACGCCTGGACCAACCCGCGCGCCGAAGTCATCGTCGGCGATGGCATCGACTACGTGAAGAAAGCGCCGGATGCGTCCTTCGACGTCATCATCGTCGACTCCACCGACCCGATCGGCGTGGGCGAAGTGCTGTTCACCGACGAGTTCTACAAGAACGCAGCGCGCATCCTCACCCCGCAGGGGCTGATCGTGAACCAGTGCGGCGTGCCCTTCATGCAGGCCGACGAGCTGTACGAGACCAGCGTGCGCCGCAAGCAGTTCTTCCCGCATGTCACGGCTTACGTGGCGGCCGTGCCGACCTATGTCGGCGGTTACATGACGCTGGGCTGGGCGGGCAAGGATGCCAGCCTGACGCAGCATTCGGTGGAGACCATCGCCGCGCGCGCCGCGGCAGCGGGCATCACCGGCGAATACTGGTCGCCCAACGTGCATGTGGCGAGCTTCTGGCTCCCGCCCTATATCGCCAAGCACCTGCCCAAGTAATCCGCCGTATCGAGAATCTGCCGGTCCAGGCTGGCAGGTTCGATACCCAGCGATTTCGCGTAGGCAAGATACTGAACGGCGGCGCCGAGATAACGATCGGCGGCGCCGTTTTGCCATGCGGGGCGGATGATCTCCGCCTCGGGCCAGCCCAGCAGCGTGGCAGCGCGGGCGACAAGGCCGGAAAGCTCGACAGGCTCGCCCCACGTATCGAACACCGGCGGCGACTCCCCGCGCAGCAGCAGCCCCAGCGCGATATTCAACACATCCCCCACATGCGCGTAGCCACGCCACACCGGATGCCCCGCCCGCAGCTCAACCGGGCGGCGGGCCAGGATGTCGCGAATGATGCAGGCCAGCGCGTAGGAGTTCACTTTGTTGATGAACGGGCCTGAGAGATTGAACACGCGCGTCAGCACCGTGGGAATCCCCAGCGCCTGCCCAAGTGCGGCAAACCGCGCCTCATCCTCCAGCTTGCCCTCGCCATACGGGTTGGGCGGCGGCGCATAAACCGCGCCCGAGGACGGCACGAACACGCCACGCGCACCGTTGCGGCGGATGAACACCTCCACCGCGCCGGCAATCGCCCCGTTGGCGGCCATGTAGTCCTCCACCACCATCTCCCCCACATGCTCACGGGTGAGAAAGGCGAAGTGCAGCACGAAGGCGTCGCGCACATCGTACCGGCCCAAAAACGCGTGAGGATGGATCTCCAGCGGCGCGCCATCCCGCAAATGGTACAGGCGCGGCGTCTTGCCGAAGGCATAAATCTCCGCCCCGGCCCGATGCGCCATCTCCAACGCCGCCTGCCCCAGCCATCCGCCCGCCCCGGTGATGACCACCTTCACGCCGCGCAAAGGCTGCAAAGCCTCAAGCATGGAGGCGGAAGAACTCTTCAAAGCTGGCCAGCACATAATCGAGATGCGGCTGCTCCAACCCAGGGAACACGCCGATCCAGAAGGTCGCGTTCATCACAAGGTCCGCATTGGGCGTCGCCCCGGCTACACGGTAATTCTGCCCCTTCATATAGGGCTGGTGAATGAGATTGCCGCCGAACAGATAGCGCGTGCCAATCCGCGCGCGGTTGAGATGATTCACCAGCAGGTCGCGCGCATACGGCGTGCCGGGCCGCATGGTCAGCGGCAAGCCGAACCAGGAGGGCTCCGCATTCGGTGTCGCCTCAGGTAGAATCAGGAACTCCTCGAAGCGCTTCAGCCCGGCGCGCAGATAAGCGTAATTGGCGTTGCGCGCGGCGACGAACTCATCCAGCCGGTCGAGCTGCTTCACGCCCACCGCCGCCTGCATGTCGGTCATCTTCAGGTTATAGCCGAGATGCGAGTAGATATATTTATGGTCATACCCCGCCGGCAGCCCGCCAAGCTGCCAGGAGAAGCGCTGCTTGCAGGTATTGTCATGCCCCGGCGGGCACCAGCAATCACGCCCCCAATCGCGCAGAGATTCAAGAATCCGCTTGAACTGGCTGGACTTTGTAAAAACCGCCCCACCCTCGCCGGTGGTGATGTGATGCGCCGGATAGAAACTCAGCGTGCCGATCTCGCCAAAGCTCCCCACGGCCTCGCCATCATATGTCGCGCCCAGCGCATCGCAGCAATCCTCGATGAGACGCAGATCGTATTTCTTCGCAATCGCGGTGATCGCGCCAAGATCAAACGGATTCCCCAGCGTATGCGCGAGCACGATGGCGCGAGTACGAGGCGTGATCGCCGCCTCTATCGCCGCAACGTCAATATTGTAGGTCGGCAGTGAAACATCGACGAAAACAGGCACCAATCCGTTCTGCAGCACCGGATTCACCGTGGTCGGAAACCCAGTCGCGCAGGTAATCACCTCATCGCCCGGCTTCAGCGCGGCCGCGCCCAGGCTCGGGCTGGTGAGCGCCGAAACCGCGAGCAAATTAGCCGAAGATCCAGAATTCACCGTCAGCGCGTAACGGCTCTTCGCGGCCTTGGCGAGCTTCACCTCGAACTCATCGTTGAACCGGCCGGTGGTAAGCCAAAACTCCAGCGATGAATCCACAAGATTCACCAATTCCGGCGCGCCATACACCTTGCCGGAAACCGCCACAGGCGATTCCCCAGGCATAAACGGCTTCGGCGCATGGGCAAGCTCCGCATAACGCGCGGCAAGTTCCAAAATCTGGCGGCGCAGCGCCTCTGCCTCACTCATAATGGCCGAATGTCTTGAGCTGGGAGAGGGTGAAATCACGCATGGACTCACCAGCCTGAAAGGCCCGATACCACGCCACCGTGGCGGTCAGCGCCTCGTCCAGCGTCATGCCCGGACGCCAGGCAAAATCCTGCCACGCCTTCTTCGCATTCAGGCGCAGCACGGGCGCCTCATGCACCGGGTTTTCATCTGGCATCACGGTAAAAAACGCACCATGCCCCCACAGCGCGCAGAGCTTCCCGGCAACGGTCTGCACCGTCACGGTGCTGCTCTGCGAGGGACCGAAATTCCATGTGTTGCGCTGCTCATCATGCGTCCACATATGCTCGGCGGCCAGCAGATATCCGCAGAGCGGTTCCAGCACATGCTGCCAGGGGCGGATGGCGCGCGGATTGCGGATGGTCAGAAATTCGCCCGCCATGATGGTGCGGAAGAAATCCGGCAACAACCGTTCCTGCGCCCAGTCGCCACCGCCGATCACATTGCCTGCCCGCACCGTCGCCAATTTCAGCCCCTCAGGCAACGGAAAGGACGCCGCCACCAACTCGGCGCAAGCCTTCGAGGCGCTATACGGATCATGCCCGCCCAGCCTTGACGTTTCCTCATGCGGCTGATCGCTTTCGGCATAAACCTTGTCGCTGGTCACCACCACCACCACCTGCACGCTCGGCGTCTGTCGCACCGCATCCAGCAGATTGGCCGTGCCCATGATGTTGGTCGCGTAAGTTTCCATCGGATGCGCGTAAGAAGCGCGCACCAAAGGCTGCGCGGCCAGATGCAGCACGATATCCGGCTTGAAGTCCTGAATTGCCGCCGTCAGCGCCGCAGCATCGCGGACATCGCCGATCTGGTGTTCAATCAGCTGGTCGACACCGCAGCTTGTAAATATATTCGGTTCCGTGGCGGGGGCCAGCGCATAGCCGCGCAGCACCGCGCCGAGTTGCGAAAGCCATAGCGTCAGCCATCCGCCTTTGAAACCGGTATGCCCGGTGACAAAGACGCGTTTATTCACCCAGAACTGCGAACGAGGAACCGCATGCGTCAGACTTGCCATGTCATCCAAGGTCCTTGCCCAGTTTCGCAAAGATGTTCGAGCGCCATACGATCACGCAGCGTATCCATGGGCTGCCAAAAACCGTTATGGCGATAAGCCTGCAACTGCCCCGAGGCCGCCAGCCGTTCCATCGGCGTCTTTTCCCACAGCGTCGCATCGCCTTCGATAAAATCCAAAGCCTTCGGGTTCAGCACGAAAAATCCGCCGCTGATCAACCCGGCCTCCTCCGCAGGCTTTTCCTCAAACCTGTCCACCGCATTGCCCTCGATATGCAACGCGCCGAACCGCGCCAGCGGCCGCACCGCCGCCACGCTGGCCAGCTTGCCATGCGCGCGGTGGAAAGCGATCTCGGCCGTGATGTCGATATCCGCCACGGCATCGCCATAGGTCAGGCAAAACATCTCGTCCTGTCCAAGATATTTGCGGATCCGCCGCAGCCGCCCGCCCGTCTGCGTCTCCAGCCCGGTTTCCACCAGCGTGACCCGCCAATCCTCGGCCTGGCTCTGGTGGATTGTCGTACCGGAACGCAGATCCACCGTAATATCGGACGAGTACAGATTATAGTTGCAGAAATAATCCTTAATCTTCTCGCCCTTATACCCCAGGCAGATGATGAAATCCGAGATGCCGTGTTGGGCGTAGATCTTCATGATATGCCACAAGATCGGCCGCCCGCCGATCTCCACCATCGGCTTCGGCTTGGTATCGGTCTCCTCGGAAAGGCGCGAACCACGCCCACCCGCCAGGATAACCGCCTTAATCCCGCGCAAGTTGTCGATCATGCCTCGCTCCACATGTTTTCCGCCAACTCCTCGCGCGAAAGGAACGGCGCCATGTCATGCAGCGGCGAGGACACCATGCGCCCATCCTCGAGCTTGCGGGAAGACAGCTTCGGCGCAAAAGCCTGAGCCGGATCCAGCGTGATTTCGCAGAATTGCGGCCCGGGCGCGGCCAGAACCTCGGCCAGCACCGCAGGCAGTTCCGCATGCGTGGTGGCACGATGCACCGGCAAACGGAACGCGGCGGCAACGGCGCAAAAATCCGGGAAGGTCACGCCATTGCTCGCATCGCAACCGAACATATTATCGGCAAAAAACGCGGTCTGCGTCTGCTTGATCGAGGAATAGCCGGCGTTGTTGAGCAGGAAGATCTTGATGTCGAGCTTCTGCGCGAAGATGCTTTGCAGCTCCTGCATGTTCATCATAAAGCTGCCATCGCCGGAAAGGCAGATCACCCTCCGCTCCGGCGCGGCATAGGCGGCGCCGATGGCCGCAGGCAGGTCATAGCCCATCGAGGCCGAGCCGGAATTGGAAAACATCCGCTGCCCGGCTTTAAGTTTGGCCGCCTGAAAAGTTGTTACGCAAGCCGTGGCGTTGGCGGTAACGACCACATCCGTCTCACCCGCCACGTCGAACAGCTTATCCGCGAAAATGTACGGATTGATGCCGCGCGCATCATCCGCGTATTCCGGCTGCACCACGGGATACCGGCGGCGGCGCTCCTGGCACCAGGCCAAATACCCGTGCTGTACCTCGCTCGGGGTAAAATTACCCAGCTCATTCAGCAAGGCCGGGATAAAAACTTTCAGATCCGCGCAGACGGGCTTCTCGATCTTCAGCGTCGGCTTGGCCAGCTCCGCCGGGTCGATATCGACCATGACCTTCACCGCGTCCGGCGCAAAGTTTTCCCAGTTATAAGAAATCTGCCTGATATTCAGCCGACACCCGAGAATCAGCACGACATCGGCATTCTGCACGGCGAAATTACCCGCGCGATCCCCCACCGTCCCTGGGCGGCCGACATAGCACGGATGATCATCCGCCAGCACATCATGCGCGTTAAAAGCAGTGGCGACGGGAAACCCCGTGCGCTCCACCAGCTTCAGGAAATCCTCATACGCGCCGGAGATGCGCACGCCCGTCCCGGGCATAATCACCGGGCGCTTGGCATGGCGCAAAATCTCCGCCACCTCGCGCACATCCGGCGCGGCGGGCTCAGGCTCCGGGGTAAAGCCGCGCAAACTCTCAGGATCAATCTGCGCGCCCTGAATATCCATCGGCACGTCGATCCACACCGGCCCGGGCCGGCCGGAAAGCGCCAGATGCAGCGCTTTCTCGACGACGTAGCGCACATCCTCTTTCTTGCGCAGCACCACGGCGTATTTGGTGATCCCCCGCACCATGGCGATGATATCCGCCTCCTGGTCGCCAAGCTGGCGCAGGTCGAGATCGTAGCTCGTCGCCATTGTCTCCTGCTTCACCTGGCCGGAGACAACGAGCATGCCGATGGAATCCGTCCACGCCCCATGCACGCCGTTAAGCGCGTTAATGCCTCCCGGCCCGGTGGTAACATTCAGCAGCGCCAGCCTGCCGGACAAACGGCAATACGCCTCCGCCGCCATGGCGCAAGCCTGCTCATGGTGCAAGCACACGCCTTGAAGATTCTTGTTGCGGGAAAACGCATCGTTGAGATGCATCGCCCCGCCGCCGGTCACGGTGAAGAAATGCTCGACGCCATGCGATGCAACCAGCGCGGCAATATAATCGGCAACGCGCAAGGCTCAGCCCAGCCGCGTGACGTTATTGGCCGACGCCTCAGCCTCGGGATCGAGGCCGCGCTGATCGATCATCTTCGCCAGAGCGGAGTCCGCGCCATAGGGGCTGTCGATATTCTTGAAGTTCACAACACCGTCTTTCGCCACGGCGTTGATCAGCACCTCGCCCTTCATCATCTCGCGGCACGAGATCTGCCCTTTCTGCAGCGGAACGGCGAGATAGACATCCTCGTCCGCAAGAATATGCCCTGCCGGTAGATCGCGCTTGGCGTAAACGCCGCGTACCAGACCGTCGAGATACCGCACCTCCTTCTCCGGCGGCACGCGCTTGGTGGCAGCCGAACCACCACACAGCTCTTCGGCCCTATGGAACGCCTTGAACCACGTATCCACCTGCTCGGGCAGCGAGCAATAGGGCGAGACGGGGATGCCGCCGGCGTCGATATCGATATGCCGTTCGAAGGTCCGCGCCCCCTTGGCGTAGGCCACCAGCATGGAATCATGCCAGTCGTGATATTCATGCGAGGAGAAGCCGACTACATTATCCGGGTACCGCGCCTTGAGGAAATCGATCTGGTTCATCTCCAGCTCATGATCCTCGGACGGGTAGATCGACACGCAATGATTGATCGCCAGCGGGATATTCCGCTTGGCGAAGAACGAAACGATATCGTCCAGATCGCGCAGCGAGGAACCTCCGGTGGAGATGATCACCGGCTTCTTCGTCGTGGCGATCTTCTCGATCAGGAACCAATCCTTGATGTCGGAGCTGGCGATTTTGATAATCTGGATGCCAAACTCAACGCATTTATCGACCGAGGCCTCATCGAACGGCGTCGCCATCGAGATCATGCTCGAATTGCGCACGGCGGCGACCATCTTCTGATAATCCGCCCAGGAGAGCTGCGTATCCAGCGTCTTCTTGATGTAGCGAATATCGGTACGGTTCCGGAAATCCTTATGGATGAAACTATCGACGTCACGGAACTGAAACTTCATCGCGGCGCGCACATTATTGTAGCGCACCACCTTGGCGTAATCCGCGATGATCTTCAGGCCACGATTCACATCGCCCCAATGATTATTCGCCATCTCCAGCACAAAGAGATTGTCGAAAATCGAAGCTCGCATTTGTTGAATTCCCCGGGGCTTAAACAATTGTTTATTTATGAGATTCAGGTCACAGCGTCAATTTTTCTTGCGTTTCAAGCGCAAGGCCTGCCGCGCGGCAAAGGCAAATGACAATGCCATGAATTCGACTTCCAACCACCACCACAGCCCCTCCCGCAGCAGCCAGAACCAGACCGCCAGCCCGTGGGGAAGATGCGGTTGCGCCAGCCCCGAGATCAGGGCCCGCGGGACAGCCTCCCACAACAGCAGCAGAACCGCCCCCGCAAGCCAACGCCGCCCCAGTTGCCACAGCCCAGGCAGCGTCAGCAGCAGATACACCGCCCGGTACTCGATATTCTGCGCCGCCAGAAAGCAGAACAAGGTCACCGCCGCGCCAGTTAACAGATAAAGCCGCCGCCCCTCATCCAGCCCCGCCAGCGCCTTGGCCCAGCCCAGCCGCAGCATCCAGCCCAACCCCAGCATCGCCGCCGCCATCCCCCAGGAAAGCGCCCCCGGCGGCAGATGCAGCCAATGCAGCATCGCCAACCCGCGCGGCAAATCAATCCTCCCGAAACTGGCCCGGAACGGCGTGCCGGAGGGGATGATCGCCACCGCCGCCGCCACGCCATGCCCATAACGCCACGCCATCCCCCCAGCCGCGGCCAGCCCAACCGCCGCCAAAGCCAGCACAACGCGCCGTTTCTCGCGCAAGGCCAGGGCGAAACAGGCGGCCGGATAAAACTTCGCCGCCGCTCCCACAGCAAAAATGCCATAGCCCAGCAACCGCAACCGCGGCACCCGCCAAAGCAGCCAAACCGCCAGCGCAATCAGGGCAAACAGCCCAGTATCGAGATTCCCCTGCTCCAGCGCATAATAGCAGGCGGGCGAGAGGCTGGCGGCCAGACGCAGCCCAAACTCCCCCCCGCGCGCGGGCGCGGGCAGCAAGGCCAGCGCCGCGAAGAAAGCCAGGCACTGCCCCAGCCCCATGGCCAGCGTATCGTGCGGGCCAACCCCCAGCAGCGCGACCCGCAACAGCACGGGCGAGTAATTGAACACCCCGCCATCCAGGCAGGCGCTGGGGTGGTACACATCCACCCCAGCCCGCCAGCACGCCGCCCCCTGCAACACCGCCAGCGTGTCCACAAACGGATGCGCCTTGGCTACGCCGTCCGGTATGCGGGTGAAGACTTCGTAGAGCGGCAGCGCCAGCACATGCAACGCGGCAAACGCCGCCAGCACCGCAAGCCCAATGGCGCTGATCCGGTAGCGATACGCCATGCTAGAAGCCGATGCGCTCCTTCTCGATCACATAAGGCCGCTTCTGCACCTGGGTATGGATAGCCCCCACATACTCGCCGATGATCCCCAGCGAGACCAGCTGCACCGAGCCCAGGAAGAACAGCCCGATCACCAACGGCGCCATGCCCACGGTGAAGCTCGCCCAGAACACCAGCTTATAGAGCAGATACAGCAACCCGGAGACAAAGGAGATGCAGGCGCACACAAACCCCAACGCCGTGACCAGCCGCAGCGGCACCTTGGAGAGGTTGGTGATGCCGAGCATCCCGATATCGTAGAGCGTATAGAAGTTATTCTTGGTGATGCCGCGCTTGCGCACCGGCTGGTCGTAAGGGAGCTTGCAGATATTCAGCCCGATCTCGGCGATCATGCCGCGGAAGAACGGGTACGGGTCGTTAAAGCCGCGCACCGCCTCCACCACCTTGCGGCTATACAGGCCAAAACCGGTGAAGTTCTGGATCGTCTCGATCGAGGCCATGCGCTCCACCAGGGCGTAATAGGCCCGGCGCAGGAAGAACATGGCGGGCGTCTCCTCGGAGGAGCGCTTGATGCACAGCACGGTGTCGAACCCCTCGCGCCATTTCTCCACCAGGGTCGGGATCATCTCCGGCGGGTCCTGCAAATCCGCCACGATGCTGATCACCGCCTCGCCCTTGGCCTGCATCAGCGCGTGCATCGGCGAGCGTATATGCCCGAAATTGCGTGCGTTCACGATCACCTTCACCCGCGCATCCTTGGCCGCAATCTCCCGCAGCAACGCCACCGTGCGGTCAGTTGAGGCGTTGTCGATGAAGATATGCTCGTAGGTGCAATCCGGCATGGTGGCGAAGGCGGCGGCAACGCGCGCATGCAGCTCCGCCACATTGGCTTCCTCGTTGTAGCAGGGGGTGATGACGCTCAGGAACGGCATGGTTGGGCTTTCATGAAACGGGGGGCCGCGACTTGGCGCCAGGCAAGCCAGGCATAAGCAGGGCACAGGATAAGCAGGGCGGCCAGCGGCGTGGCAACCAACAGCCCAGCCGCGCCAAACGCGGCGGCAAAAGCGGGTTTCAGCGCCAGCGCCAGCGCCGTGGCGACAGCCTGCGCGAGGAACTGACCTTTATATTGCGCGGTCGCGTTGAGCAGCAGCGCGGCCACGCGCGGTAACATGAGAACAACAATCCAGCCCGCCATGGCCAGAAACAACGCCAACGGCAAATGCAGATCCTGATGCAACCAGAACACCAGCACCCGATTGCCCGCGAGCACGATCAACCCCGCCCCGGCACAAGCCAGCATCATCACCGCCAGCGTGCTGCGCAGCAACGTGCCCCCCACCCAGCGATGATCATTCAGCGCCACCGCCTCGACAAAGGCCGGCCATAGCGCCTGAGTCGCCGCCGCCAGCAACCCGGTAGCGGTAACGCACATGCGCAGCGCCACCGTCATTTGCGCCGCCGCCACTGGCCCCAGCCAGTGCAACGTCAACACATTGTCGAACACGTAAGCGCAAGCCCCGGCAA
>DAIDJU010000122.1 GCA_027451225.1 Acidocella sp.
CAAGGCCGCGGGGCTGTACATGATCGGCACCATGGCGAAGCATAAGGCCGAGGCCGAGGGCTTCAACGACGCGCTGATGTACACCTGGGACGGGTTCGTGGGCGAAGTCACCGGCGCGAACATCTTCTTCGTGCTGGACGGTAAGCTGCACACCCCCAAGCCCGATTGCTTCCTGGACGGCATCACCCGCAAGACGGTGATCCAGCTGGCCAAGGCGCGCGGGATCGAGGTGATCGAGCGTCACATCCTGCCCGAGGAGTTGCCGAATTTCGGCGAGGCCTTTGTGACCGGCACCGCCGCCGAGATCACCCCGGTGCGCCAGATCGGCGAGCTGCATTTCGAGCCGAGCAGCATCACCGAGACGCTGAAATCGGATTACGAGGCGCTGGTGATGATGTCGCCGGAAGAAGTGGAAAAGCGCGCCGCTTAAAGCGCCAACATATTTCCAGACGTTTTTGGGGTGCCGCCTTTTTTACAAAAAAGGCGGCATTCTTTTTGCTAAGCTTGCTAAACCTCGGCGTTGCCGCCCGAGAGCACCACGCCCACCACCTGCCCGGCAACCGCCCCTTTGCCCGCCAGCAGCGCCGCCAGCGCCACCGCGCCACCCGGCTCCACCACCAGTTTCAAATTCCGTGCGGCAAAGCGCATCGCCGCGCGCACCTCGTCGTCGCTGGCCGCGAAACCCGCCGTCACCAGCCTCTGATTGATGGGAAAGGTGAGCTGGCCCGGTGTTGGGGTCAGCAGAGCGTCGCAGAACTTGCTACCGCGCATGTCGTTGCGCACGCGCTCGCCCAAGGCCAGCGAGCGGGCGGTATCGTCCCAGCCTTCCGGCTCGGCGGTGTAGCATCTGGTGCCCGGCGAAGCCTCGGAGAGCGCCAGGGCGCAGCCCGCCATCAGCCCACCGCCACCAGCGGGGGAAAGGAACGCGTCCATGGCCAGCCCCGCGGCGGCGGCGTCCTCGGCCAGTTCCAGCGCCAGCGTACCCTGCCCGGCTATTACATCTGGGTGGTCGTAAGGCGGGATCAGCGACGCCCCGGTGCGGGCGACGATCTCCGCCGCGATGGCCTCGCGGCTGTCCCGCTCACGGTCGTACAGCACCACCTCAGCGCCCCAGAAGGCGGTGGAGTCACGTTTGATGGCGGGGGCGTCTGCGGGCATCACGATGGTCGCCGGCACGCCCAGAGCCGCCGCCGCGCAGGCCACCGCCTGGCCGTGATTGCCCGAGGAATACGCCACCACACCGGCAGCCCGCACCTCAGGCGCCAGGGAGAACATGGCATTGGCGGCCCCGCGCAGCTTGAAGCTGCCGGTGCGCTGCAGAACCTCGGGTTTGATGAGCACAGTGGCGCCCACAGCACGGTCCAGCGCCACGTTGCGCAGCATGGGCGTGCGAACGATCAGCCCCTTGATGCGCGAAGCCGCCGCGCGGACGGCTTGCGGCGTCACGGGCGAGGGAGCCATGTGCCGGACCTTAGCGCGGTGTAGCGGCAGATCCGGTAGTTCTGCACGGGTTTGCCATCCCGCTCGCGGGTCAGCGTGCCGATCTGCTCGCATGGTGCGTGCGGGCGGTGCGTGATCATGATGCCAGTCTCCCCGTATAGCGATGCGGGCTGCCAGTCGAAATAACTCCAGCGCGGCTCGAATCCCGCCACACGCAGCCCGGGCGGGGCGTAATAGGCCAAAGCGGCGGTGGTGGCGTAATCGTCGGCCAGAACGAAATCCGGGTGCAGGGCGGCAAGCTGTTCGCCGAGCTGCGGCCAGCCTGCCATTTGCAGGGCGGCGGTGTCCATGCGCGGCGGAATGGGCAAGGGCGCGGCCAGAGCCTGGGCATAAACCAGTCCGGTGATGCCGAAACCCAGCGCCACAGCCGGTTTGCGCCAGCGCGCCAGCAGTGCGGCGGGCAGCGCCCCGATGGCGATACAGGCGGAAGGATACAGCACCGCGACCCAATTGCCCTCCACCCGTTGAGAGAGGACATGCTCCAGCAGCACCGCGCCGGGCAGCAGCGTCAGCCAGAGCAGCAGGCGCGGACCGGGCGCATCGTCGCGCCGCAGCGCCCACACGCCGCGCGCCGCCAGCACGGCGATGAGCGGGGTGAACAGAAGGAGCTGGCTGCCCAGCAGAGTGGCAAAGAAGCCCAGCGCCCGTCCGGGCTGGAATCCGGCCTCACGCCCGCCCTGTTTGAGGTAGCTGACCCAGCCATTGGCGGCGTTCCAGGCGATGTCCGGGACAAAAACCAGCACGGCCAGCGCGGCGGCGGCCCAGGGCCAGGGGGTAAGCAACCAGGCGCGCTCCCGCCGCCCGGCCAGCACCCAGCCGAACACGGAGAGCATGAACAGCAGCCCGGTATATTTGGAGAGCAGCGCCAGCCCCGCCGCCAGCCCCGCCGCCAGCCACCATGCGGCCCGGCCCGAGGAAATCAGCCGCGCCATGGCCCAGAGCCCAACAATCCAGAAGAACAGCAGCGGGGTGTCGGGCGTCATCAGCACCGTGCCCGCGCCGATGAGCAGCGTGGCGTTGAGGCAGGCCACGGCAATCAGCCCTGCCCGGCGGCCGGGGAGCAGGCGCTCGGCGGCATCCCAGAACAACAGCGACCCGGCCAAAGTGGAAAGCGGGCCGAGCAGCCTCACCCCCAGCGGCGAGGGGCCGAACAAAGCCGTCCCGGCCCTGATCCATAGCGCCACCATCGGCGGATGGTCGAAGTAACCCGGCTGGAGATGCGTGGACCAGAGGAAGTAATAGGCTTCGTCGGGCACCAGCGGCAGGCGCGCCGCCAGCGCCAGGCGCAGCGCCGTGAGAACCAGCAGCGCCGCGAGGCCCAGATTCATGCTACCGCACGCGCCAGACCAGCGTGGCGGAGACGGCGTAGTTCCACACCACGCCCACCGCCGCCCCGGCGGCGCCCGCGAGCAGGCCATGCCCATTCTCGGCGTACAGCGCCTTGGCGATGCCGATATTGGCGTACGCCCCCAGGCTGCACACGGCCAGGAACAACAGCAGCCCGCGCCAAGCGCGCGGCCCCTTCAAGCGCTGGGCGCGATAGGTGAGCTGGTTGTTCAGCTCGAAATTGGCGATCATCGCCACCACGGTGCCGATGGTCTGCGCCGTGCCGAAGCCGATGCCCAGCGCCCGCGCCGCTTGCAGCACCAATATGTTCACCAGCACGCCGAACGCGCCGACCAGGGCGAAGGAGATGAAGCGCAGCGGCACCGTGCCGCCCAAAGCCTTGTCGATGAGCAGCCCGGCGAATTGCGCCAGCACCAGCACGTCGAGCTTGCTCTCGCCCGCTTGGCGGGGGCGGAATTTATAGGGGATCTCGGCGATGGTCAGCCGCTTCGGCGAGGCGAGGATCAGGTCCAGCAGGATCTTGAAACCCTGGCCGGTGAGCCGTCCCGCGAGCTGCTCGAACAAATCGCGCCGGAGCAGGAAGAACCCGCTCATCGGGTCGTTGATGCTGGTATGGGTGAGCGCCTGGGCCACGCGGATGCCGGTCTCGGAGAGCTTGACCCTGAGCGGCGAGGAAAGCCCGGCGGAATCCCCGCCTTCGACATGCCGGCTGCCCACCGCCATGTCCGCGCCGATCTGCACGGCTTGCAGCATCAGCGGCAGACGGGTCTCGTCGTGCTGCATGTCGCCGTCGATCACCGCGACATAATCGGCGGAGGAGGACAAAGCCCCCTCGATGACGGCGGAGGAGAGCCCGCGCCGCCCGATGCGGCGGATGCAGCGCACGCGGACATCCTCGCGCGCCAAAGCGCGCACGGCGGTGGAGGTGCCGTCCGGGCTGTCGTCATCGACGAACACAACCTCCCACTCGATACCGGTGAGCGCGTTGTTGAGGGCTGCCACCATCGGCGCGACATTCGCGCGCTCGTTGTAGCACGGCACGATGACCGTGAGCGTGTAGGGCACGGAGGTTAAAGGGCTTCGAGCACGGCCTCGGCGCGGCTGACCTCGAAGCCGCCCGGTTCCTCGACGAAGAGCTGCGTGACCACGCCGTCCTCCGCCACCAGGGCGAAGCGCTGGCTGCGAATGCCCATGCCGCGCGCCACCAGGTCCAGCTCCAGCCCGAGCGCCTTGGTGAAGGCGGCGGACCCATCGGCCAGCAGCACCACGCTGTCCATCGCCTTATGGTCCTTGCCCCAGGCGCCCATCACGAAAGCGTCGTTCACCGCCATGCAGACGATCTTGTCCACGCCCTTGGCCTTGAACTCGGCCGCGTGCTTGACGAAGCCCGGCAGATGCTTGGCCGAACAGGTGGGGGTGAAAGCCCCCGGCACCGCGAACAGCACGATCTTGCCCTGGCCCAGAAGCTCACCCGTGTCGGCCTCGCGCGGGCCTTCCGCGGTGACCACCATGAGCTTCATGGCCGGAATCTTGTCGCCTACCTTGATCATGCTGTCGGTCCTTCCTTCGGCAGATGCCGCTACCTATACGAACTGCCCTGGCCCGTGAAGAGAGAGCGCCGCGCAGGGCTGGCCCCGGCTGACGGCCAAGAATATACTG